>CAXTNM010000005.1:0-120972 GCA_964245715.1 uncultured Acidobacteriaceae bacterium
GTCGGAGGTTCGAATCCTTCCGGGCGCACCATCGAACGATTCCCTTCTCACAATCTGTTCCGTTCTGGCTGACGCTGTCTCCCGCCATCTCGCTTTCTACTCGATAGCTCCCGGGTCGCGTTTACCTGAGCGAGACCCCAGGCTCCGGAACAGCAAGAAGGCGATCGGCCAGTACAAGAGTCTACTGCTGCCAGCGCTTCCAGGCACCGGGGTATCGATCTGAAAGCAGCAACATGATGACCAACGCCGACCTCTTCTCCCCCTTGAGCGATCTCGCAACCAGCCTCTTACCCCTTCTTTCCGGGAATGATGGTGCGCACGACCTCTCGCACCTCACACGCGTCTGGAAAAATGCAAGAAGGATCCAGCTAGAGGAAGGCGGAGACCAGGAGATCCTCGCAGCGGCCGTTCTCCTGCACGATTGTGTCAACGTGCCGAAGGACTCGCCGCTTCGATCGCAAGCCTCCCGACTCGCTGCTGGCAAAGCGGTCGCCGCGCTCAATGCACTGGGCTGGAGCGACGATCGCGCAGCATGGGTTGGCTCAGCCATTGAAAGCCACAGCTTCTCAGCCGGGATCGCGCCTGGCACCCTCGAGGCTTGCATTCTGCAGGATGCAGACCGTCTGGACGCAATCGGCTTTACCGGCATTGCGAGATGTTTCTACACGGCGGGCCGGTTGGGCTCTCTGCTATACGAAGCGACTGACCCCCGCGCCGAGCGGAGAGCTCTGAACGACAGCGCCTTCGCCCTCGACCACTTTCCCGCCAAGCTGCTGACCCTCGCGGCTGGCTTCAAGACGAGCACCGGACGCCGGCTGGCGACACAGCGGCAGGAAGCCGTGAGCCGCTTCTACCAGGGGATGCTGGATGAAGTCAGCAGCTGAGCTGCCTTACCGACCTGAGCCTCTTGAAAAGAGTTCCGGTTCCTTGGTCGTGGCTGGCGCGTCCTGCTCGGCAGGGTCCACTGCGCGAAGGCTGAAGCTTTCGATCCCCGACAAGCTGGAGTCCGAACCCGTCTGCAGCGTGCCCAGGACTTCGACGCCGTTCGGACTCTGGTCGCGCAGCCGAAAGACGACCAGGCCAGGCTGAACCTCCCTGGCGGAGACCAGGCTAAAGCCACCGGTCTGTCGACGAAGCTTCATCTGAGCCGCGGTTGCCGCCGCAGGCAAGCTCGCCGGCAACGCACTCACCAGCGCCGAGGAGTCGGCATGGTTGAAAGCCGCAAGCCAGTCATACAGCAGCTGTCCGGCAGGAGAGTTCGGGATCAGGCCGGTTTGATCGCCGTAGCGGGGCAGGCGGATGAGAATTGTGGGATGGACCGGGCTCACATGCTCTCCGCGTCGAGCGGGCCTCGGAGCGTCCCCCGGATCACCGAGCACGATCGTATCGATCTGCGAAGGATCATCCTTATCGTCGTCCGGCGAAGAGCTTCCGGAGTCGCCGCTGGCGGATTGTGCCGCTTGCGGCCCGTCCGAAAAGAGCCGCCCATGGCCCGAGTGCTCCATCGCATAGCGGATGAAGCAAAGCGAACTGACGGCCACAAGGATTGCGAGCAGGATTGCTCCCGGCCGGAGCGGCTGGCGGCCGGTCAGGTAAAACGTGGGAGCGGAAACGGAGCGCGCTCCGGCAGACGGAGGCTGCTGCTGCATGGGCAAGCGTCCTCAGGCACCCCGAGAACAGGCCGGCCCAAAGCGGCTCGACTGCAGGGTTGCCAGCTTTAGTGTAGACGGGACGCGGGGACCTTGGCTTCATCCTGTGAACGCGACGTCTCAACGAAGCTGTGGACCAAGTGGCTTCGCAAGCTTGATCTGCGGTGGGCCGGTCGGGGAGACTTCGAGCGGTAGTGCGTGCAGCAGGTACGGCCCGAGTGCCGCAAGGTTTGGCCATTGCAGCGGCCAGCCGTTGTCAATCGCTACAAGAAGATACTTCCCGGGGATGACGTTCGCCAGCGTAAAGCTGCCATCAAGATCGCTCTGGTCGCGACGGAAGAGCTCTTCGCTGGTGTCGGCTCCGGCCGGGATCAGGGCGACCATGGAGGCCGCGTCAGGCTTGCCGTCGCGCAACGCGAAGCCTTCAATCGTTGCGGTAAAGGTCGACAAGGTCACTTCAGCGGATAGACTTCCGCTTCCTGCGATGTGGAGCACGCGATCCGGGGCGGGCTTGCCGTTCACGCTCAAGGAAAGAAGATTTACCTGGCGGCCCGGTCCATAGAACTGCAGACGATAGTCTCCGGGAGCCAGGTTGTCGAGCGTTGCGCTTCCCTTTTCGTCGACGGAAGAGTTGCCGGGCCGCTGGTCGCCGTTCTGGTTGCGCACGATGACCTGCAAACCTTTCGGCAGGCCCTTCTCGTCACCGTCCTGCACCCGGAGAGTGAGAGTCGTCAGCTCCGACGGCTTTGACAGGTCGAGCGACCCGGAAGCTTCGGAGAGGCGTACATCTCCGGCACTGACTGACAGATGTCCCGCGGCAGGCGAAAGAAGCTGGACGTGATACTGGCCGGGAGTGAGGCCGAAGAGGATGCCCTGGTCGTCCAACACGCTGAAAGATCCCGCCGGGACCGGTTCCTCTACGCCGAAGACGGTTTGTGTCAACTGCGGAAAGCCCCGGTTCTGGAGATCCCCGGCGGGAAGAGTCAGGCGCAGCGAGACTGCGGGTTGAGGCTGCATCTCGAGATTCGCGGTAATCTGTTCGCTTCCTGTGATGAGGAGGGGTGTGGCCTCCGCGGAGTCGAGCGCGTGCGGGTAGAAGACGGTCGGATAGGCCACGTTGAGCTGTGGGTCTACATTGAGCGAGTAAGCGTAGGCAGCGTTTGGCTGGTCGAGCTGAGGGTAAACGGCGTACCAGGGAGTTCCGTGAGCCGATAGGAAATAACGCCCGGGAGGAAGCCGATCAAACTCGTACTCGCCGCTATACGTGGTCTGGACAGCGCGAAAGCGTGTCGGTTGCTCGGCCGATTCGGGAAGTGCTGAAGCTCGAGTTCGATAGAGTTCTACGGATCCGTTGTCAATTGGCTCTCCGGCATCATCGAGAATGTGGCCGAAGATTCGCGCCAGGGGTGTCAGCTGCAGAACGAGCGCATCGGTCTCGAGTCCTGCGCCGGTTACGATCGCCGTGCCGTATTGCTCGTGGTCAAGGTAGGTTGCGGGCTGATAGCCGCTTGCCTGCCCCATCAGCGTGTACTTGCCGGGAGGAACTCGGTCGAACCGGTAGCGGCCCTCGCTGTCCGTGAAGGTGGAAGCGGCGTTCTGACCCTCCTTCAGCTCCTGCAGAGAGACACTTGCATGCGCCAGCGGGTGCTGATCCAACGCGTTGACGACGCGTCCGGAGACGGATTGCGGCTGTTTCTGTTGTGCTGCGGGCTGCGCGACCTGCGGCTGCTGGGCCGCGGCAAGATGCAGCCAGACGAGGATATACGCGGCGGAGAATAGAAGACGTCGTTGCAGCCACATTGATTTCTACTCCGGTTGCACTTCGGATTCGTCGAGCAGGGGAACATCCACCTGGGCTTGTCCGCCCGCGGTGACGGTCACGGTCACGCCCTTGCCGTTCCATGCTTCCAGGCTCTTCGGGTCGCGATAGGCGATTGCGCGCATGCTGCCCCGGAAGGCAAGGATCCGATAGTTCCCGGGTGCGACGTTTTCTACCTGGAACTTGCCGTCCTGAGCGGCAAATCCCTGGGTAAAGATGCCTGCAGCTCCTTGCGGAAGCAGTTCCAGAAAGGTGACCTGCGACAGAGGGTGTGCATCATCCGCAAGCTTGATTGTCCCGGCAACCGTGCCGGTGTCGTCACGCAGCACGACGTCGATGGGCTCAACCCGGCCACCGAGCGACACGACCAGCGTGTGATGCAGCAGGTCGACACCCCCGCTCGTCAGGCTGGCGACATAGCCGCGTGTCCCGTTAGCATGGACCGTGTACTCACCGGGCGGAACGCTTTCGAGCTCGACCTTACCATCCGCACCCGTCTTGCTGTTCGCGCCCCCGGCCCCGGGATCCAGTGGACTCAGGTAGATCTGGGCGAGAGGCGGCGGTTCCAGTTTGCCGCCGTTTACCACGCCCAGCTGGATCGTGTCCGACGAACTGCTGGCCTTTGTGAACTGCTGCTCTACCCGGACTGGAATCGGCCGTCCCGGCGCGAGAGCGACCGTTGAGCCTTGGAACGGAGCATCGGCAATGTGGATCGGGAGTACGGCGAAGCCCGGGTGATCGCCATACTGTGAAAGCAGCACGGTGTACTCGCCGTCGGGCAGAGAGCCCTCCACGTTATGATTGCGGCTGTTATAGCCGAGCGCGAAGCCATCGAAGCCGCCCGCTCCGGCACCCGCGCCACCCACCCGCACACTGATGCCCATGGGACTACCGGTTACGGGAAGGATGACCGGATAGTAGGTGGCCGCATGCAGATGAAGCTCCACGTGCGTAGCGTCGCCAAAGTGCAGGTGCAGCCTGGTGGCGGAGTCGAGCGTGCTGGTGTCGCCGGCGAAGTCAGGCGGAAACTGGGTTGTGATCTCATGCAGCTGCTGCCGCGGGGTGATCTGATCGTCTCCCAGCCACTCCGCGGCTAGAACCGTGTACTCGCCCGGCTCGAGATTGCTGAAGTGGAATTCGCCGCGGCTATTGGTTGCTCCCCCGTTTTGCTGCCGCCACACCTGCTGTCCCTCTTCCACCCGGCGCTCCAGCAGGGTTACGTTTACACCGGAAGCGGGTTCCTGGTTCGATGCCGTGACCTGGCCTTCGATCGAGCATACTGGCATCAGCTTGAGCTCCACGTTGCTCGCAGCGGAAACTGGATCCAAGGACACCAGCGTAGGCTGCACCTGCCGGGAGAAGCCGGGCTTGCGCGGAGTCAGCGCGAGGCTGCCGCGCGGAGTCATGGTGACGCCGCCGCTGAGGCCGTTGATGGCACCTGGGTGCTCGGTCACGTCGAGCGAAAAATGCCCTTCGGTATCCGTCATTGTCGCAAGGCGCTGGTCGTCAGAGACCACCAGCGCGCGAGAGATTGGTTTGCCCGTCACGCCGTTCACCACGGTGCCATGAACATGCAGCACCGTGCCGGCCGACGTATCCTGGGCGTCCCCCGAAGTGCTTGAGGCAAGCCAGATCAACGAGAAGATCAGGAGCCAGCCAGGCAGCCGCATAGGAAGATTTGGCTTCACGCGATGTTGCGGCGCGCGGCACATGGGTTCTCTTACCTCGGCAGGCAGGAATGATGTGGCATGAGTGCAGAATCGGATACACGAAGAGCTTACACCGGCTTGGACGCTCCCGCCGAGGCGTTGTTTGCGTCGGTTTTTCTAGAAACGGATCTGAACGCGGGACACGGGAAGTGTCCTTGAACATCGCTCTGAGGGAGCTGGTGCCCGTACATACTGTAACTTCGCTGGACCTGAGGTCCAAAGCTACGTCGCCTGCTTCGAACACCCTTAGCCAACATAAGGGAGCACCCGTGGAAAAGCGGCTAGCGTAGCTGAAACTCCGGACTTCCTAGAAGGAGTGCCGTCAGCAGGTTCAGCGTCTCTGTCGGATTGTTCGGCGGCTGCTGCGCCAACTGGCTGTGGATGAAGTTGTCCGTCTTCGGCGAGAGCGCACCGCCGATGAGCGTCCCTTCTAGAACCTGCAGGGCCATGTCCGGCCCCTGAACCTCCGTGCCCTCGGACACTCGCCGACTCTGCGCCCCGCCGCCTGCGACCGAGGCCACCTGCCCCGGGCCCTGCTCGCCCATCAGGCTCAAAGCCAGCACCCGCGGGGCATCGAACTTCTGGTTGGCGAAGCGGTTGTGCGTCAGCTGATCGGCGAAGTTGAGCCTTGCCAGAAGCGACTGCGTGTTCATCCAATGATCTGCCGTGATGTAGTATCCGGTCGGCTCCAGCTTCCTGTATGGCGGCATGCCAAGCTGATTGGTGAGAAGCCCTACCAGGGCCCCCGGGTTCTGCGGGTCGGTCGCCGTTGCCCGAAATGCCGAAGCGACAAACTCCGCGGGCGTCTTGACCTTGGTGCGGAAGTAGCGCTGCGAGTAGAATTCGGGAGATTTCACGAGTGTGCGCAGGATCTCCTGGATGTTCCCATCGGTGGCCGCGTAGGTCGCAGCCATGCGGTCGACCAGCGCCGGCGGCGGCTCATCCGCCACCAGGCGCTGAGCCAGCAGGTAGCTAATGAAATGCGCGGTCTTCGGGGATGCCGCGAGCAGCGAAAGCGCGGCGATGCCCTGTTTCATGCCCTCCGGTTTATCCACCTGGGTGATCGCCTGCGTCAGCTGCAGCGAAAGCGGTGCCGCTGTTCCGCCTGGCGCCTGCAGGATATTGCCCTGTTCGTCGATGGTGTAGCCGAACCACTGTTTGGTGCCGGGTTCATGCTTCCTGGGGTCATACACGAAGGGTCCGCCCTGGTTCGGACGGTCGACAGACCAGCCGGTCAGGATTGCCGATAAGTGGGTTACATCAGCCTGCGTGTAACCTCCGTTGACGCTCAGGGTGTGCAGCTCCATGACCTCGCGGCCGTAGTTCTCGTTCAGTCCCTTCTTTCCTGGCTTCGCGTTTGGATGCTTTGGATCGACGCCGTTCGCGACGGAGTTCGGCCCGATCGAGAGCCAGTTATCGAGGTAGACCATCATCGCTGGCGACTGCGCGGTGGCGAGGAGCAGGTCGCGGAACTTCCCGAGCGCATTCGGCCGGATGGCATCGCGTTCGTAGGAGGTCGTGTACCACTGGTCGGAGTCCTTTGGCGCGAAGACGTTGAAGTGGTTGAACCAGAAGTCGGTCATGACCTCCTGCAACTGACGCTCCGAGAGGATGTCTCGGAGCGTCCTTGCCTGGGCAAGCTCGTCCACGATGCGGTACTGGGCGCCGATGCCGCCCTGGAAGGAGTTGATGGTCTCGCGCTCACGCGGGTTGAAGTCAGCGAAGAGCGTGTTCTTCTGGCCGCCGCCTATGTTGTTGGCGAAGGCGATCCGCTCGGCCGGCGGCATGGCATTCAGCGCAGCCATCCGATCCTTCTTTGGCAGGGCGAAGAGCTCCCCGGCGATCCTGAGGGCGGTCGCCTGGTCGAGCTTCTTGCGTGCGTCCTTCTCGGTGTCGGTAAGTTCGGGTGCGGGGTGCAGCTTGTTGCCACGCTCCTCGAGCAGCTTATAGACCTGCACCTGGTACACACTCAGCAGGAGCGGATCGGTGGGGTAAGGACGCTTGCCATCGGCGACTTCCGAGACCATGCTCCGATCGGGAAAGACGGCGAGCGCCTGCTCCGGGGTCATGGGAAGGGTGGGGTACTCCTGCAGCCGCTTGTCGAGAGCAGGTTCAAGCTGAGCGGCGAACCATTTGTCCGGGCCGATGGCGAGCACGCGATCGACTTCACCCGGGCGCGGGCCGAAGGTGAACCGGTTCAGGAGCTGGATGGCGCGGTCACGTTGGTTGAGAGGGAGATCGGAAGCAGTCCGGGTGGGGAGAAGCTTCGGGCGGTTCCTGGACCTGGCCGTGGGCGAGGTGTTGCTCTGTGCGGAGCCGGAAGCGACTGCGACGGCGAAGGTGAGGGCGAGTCCCAGGTGCCGCATGGCGTTCTCCTCGTGTGCTTATTGTAGTGAGACCCCGGGCTGGTGGTCGAAGTTGTGGTCGAACCCTGGGCAGGCCAGAAACGTTTGTGGTAGTTCTGAGAACGCAACCCTGTGCCAGTTTTCGGCAGGAGATTCGAGGCTTGCGACTTGGTAATGCTGCCGGAGACCCGTTGATGAAGCTGAAGAATTTACTATGGTGCGCTTGCGTCGCACTACTCGCTCCAGTCGGAAGGGCGAACGCCGAGATCCGGCTTCCGCACGCGATTGGTGATCATGCGGTGCTGCAACGCGAGCGCCCAATTCACATCTGGGGATGGGCCACTGCCGGCGCACACCTCGAAGCGCACTTTCATGGGCAGGTGGTGCTTACCGTCGCGGACCGAATTGGCAACTTTTCTCTCTGGCTGAAGCCGGAGGCAGCGGGAGGACCTTATGTGCTTTCGATCACCGGTGATGGTGCGGAGAAGGAGGTGTCGGACCTGCTGGTGGGCGACGTCTGGTTCGCCTCCGGCCAGTCGAACATGGAGATTCCTCTCTCCGGCTTCCCCGGCAGCGCGGTGATCAAGGATGCCGTTCAGGAGATTGCGGGGGCGAATAATCCGCGGATTCGGCTGCTGCTGGTCACCAAGAAGGCGAGTGACTTTCCCTTGAACGATGTAGCGGGCGACTGGACGCTCTGCACGCCCGAAAGCGCAAAGAGCTTCTCGGCAGTGGCTTACTTCTTCGGGCGGGAGATTGCGGCGAAGGAGAATGTTCCCATCGGCCTGATTGACTCAACCTGGGGTGGAACGCCGGCGGACTCCTGGGTTTCGATGGAGATGCTTGGCACCGATCCGCGCTTGTTGCCTGCCTTCGCGAGCCGGGCTCGCTTCTCGGAACACCTGGCCGACGCCGATGCAATGGTGAAGACGGAGACGAGCGAGGATAACGCTGCGAAGGCTGCGGGCAAGCCGCTTCCAAGTCACGGCTGGCACCCGTTTGAGAGCTCCTGGGCTCCGTCTGAGCTCTACAACGGCATGATCGCGCCGCTGACACCTATGCAGATCAAGGGATTTCTCTGGTACCAGGGAGAGACTAATTCGGGCGCAGGGCGCGCCCCGTACTACCGAACCTTGTTTCCGGCGCTGATTGAGGACTGGCGTATGCAGTTCGCGCAGGGCAATCTGCCGTTCCTGTTTGTGCAGATATCAAGCTTCAACTCGATCGGAGAAGACTGGGGCCAGGTACGCGATGCACAGCGGCGAACGCTCTACCTGGCGGACACGGCGATGGCGGTGACACTCGATGTGGGCGAGAAGGAGAATGTGCATCCGCCGGACAAGCAGACGGTTGCGAACCGGCTCGCACTCGCCGCGCGCGCCATTGTTTATGGCGAGAAGGTTGAATATGCCTCACCGCTCTTCCGCGAGGCGACGCACGAGATCCTGCCCGGTGGCGAAAACGCGATGCGCGTGTGGTTCGACCATGGCGAAGGGCTTCATGCCGGCGCGGGCCCGGCGGAGGGCTTCGAGATCGCGGGGGCGGATCACCAGTTTGTGCCGGCGCAGGCGAAGGTCGAGGGAAGTTCGGTCGTGGTCTCGGCTGCTTCTGTCGCTAACCCGCTCTATGTGCGTTTTGGCTGGGCGAACTACTTTTCGACCAATCTCTATAACGCGGCAGGGCTGCCTGCCTCTACGTTCACCTCGGACGAGAGCGTTCTGCCTTGATGGATATGGTTGCTGAAACGTTTTGGGCTTTGAGGCGAAGATGAAGCCTGTGGCACGACTTGCCGTGCTGCGGCGGAGTTGGCTTACAGGTGTGTGCGGAGGGATGCCCGGACCATTTAGGATGAGTCTCTGATTTCAGGAGACATTTTATGATCGTTCGCTGGTGTGGAGTTCGCTTCGCGGTGCTCTCTTTGATGGGATGGTTGGCGTTTGCGGGAATGGGATTGCACGCTCAGGTTGAGCAGTCGAAGACCAACACGATGGATGCGGGGCTTGCGACGACTCCGCCAATGGGCTGGAACAGCTGGAACAAGTTTCAGTGCAACGTCGATGAGAAGCTGATTCGCAGCACGGCGGATGCGATGGCGTCGAGCGGGATGCGCGATGCCGGGTACCAGTACCTGGTGATCGACGACTGCTGGCACGGGCAGCGGGACGCGCATGGCGATATCCAGGCAGACCCGCAGCGCTTCCCCTCCGGGATCAAGGCTTTGGCGGATTACGTACATTCGAAGGGTCTGAAGTTCGGGATCTATTCGGATGCCGGGACGAAGACGTGTGCAGGCCGGCCGGCGTCGCGCGGGTACGAGTTTCAGGATGCCGCGCAGTATGCGGCCTGGGGTGTGGACTACCTGAAGTACGACTGGTGTAACACGACGACGCAGAACGCGCAGGCTTCCTACTCGATCATGCGGCAGGCGCTTGACCATACGGGAAGGCCGATTGTCTTCAGCATGTGCGAGTGGGGAACGGCCAAGCCGTGGCTTTGGGCTGACGGCATCGGCAACCTGTGGAGAACCACCGGCGACATCACCGACAAATGGGACGGCAAGTACAAGTGGGGCAACGGCATGATGACGATCGTCGACCTGAACGAGCCGCTCTGGCCTTATGCTGGGCCCAACCACTGGAACGACCCCGACATGTTGGAGGTCGGGAACGGCGGGATGACCGATGAGGAGTACAAGAGCCATTTCAGCCTTTGGGCGATGATGGCTGCACCTCTCATTGCAGGCAATGATATCCCGCACATGACTGCGCCCATTCGGTCGATTCTGCTGAACAAGGAGCTGATCGGCCTGGATCAGGACCGCCTGGGCAAACCGGGGCGGCGGGTCCGCAAAGATGGCGACCTTGAGGTCTGGGTCCGGGAGCTTGCGGGTGGCAACCGGGCGGTGTTGCTGCTGAATCGCGGGAAAGCTTCGGCGGACATTCATTTCAGCTGGGAGGAGCTTGGATACCCTACCAAGCTGACGGCATCGGTACACGATATGTGGAAGGGCAGCGATCTGACGACGACTGAGAGCTCGTACACGGCGCGCGAGGTTCCGTCTCACGGGGTGGTGGTGCTGTCGATCAAGCCTGTTCTTTGAAAGCAACACGAGAACAAGAAAAGCCGCCGGCTGAACTTTTCAGAGGCGGCTTCTACCTTTTTTTGAAATCTGCCAATATACTCGCGCTATGAGCCGCGTACAACGCGAAAAGCGGAATGACACATGGTGGAGGCTTCTTCTCGGCCTGCTCTGCGTGGCGCTGCTGGTCTTTGCGGGTTCGCTTTCGGTGGCGCACGGCCACAACGATGGCACGATCGACCACGCGGACTGCAGTCTGTGCGCGACCGCCCATGTAACGGTCCAGCTGGTTGCGACTTTACCGGATGCGCCGGCGACGCTGGTCTACACGAAGGTCGAGATCAGCCTGCCGGCGGCCCGACCGAAGACGCTCTCACGTTTTGCCCTATTCACCCGACCCCCGCCTGTGGCCACACATCTCACTTCGTAATCGTGCGTGTTTTTTGAACGAGCCGTAAGTGGCTTTAGCAGGTTTTGTCAGTTCTTGGGGGTTAGTGTATGCACACGTCCATTCGACGCGGTGTCTTTGCAGCATCTGTACTTTTTATGTCGAGTGTTCCAGGTTATCTGGAGAGTTCGGCGCAATCCGCTGGATCGCAGGGAACGATTAACGGCACCGTGACTGATACCTCCGGTGCAGTCGTCCCGGGAGCCAAGGTGACGATCTCCAACCCGGCGAGCCACCTGAGCAAGGAGACCACCTCTGATGCTGCCGGCCACTACCGGATCACCAATCTACCGTTCAATGGCTATCACCTGACGGTTGCGGCTGCGGGCTTCGCTGCAAAAGCCGCTGATGTGGACGTGGCGTCGCCGGTGCCGGTAGCGCTGACGACCGCGCTTGATGTCGCCGGCAGCAATACGGTCGTGAATGTTGAAACGGACGCGGGCGATCTGCTGAGCAACGATCCGACCTTTCACACGGATATGGATCGTGGAGCGTTCAATAAGCTTCCCCTGGAGAGCGCTTCTTCAGGATTGAGTTCACTGGTGACGCTTTCATCTCCGGGGATCGCGGCAGACTCGAACGGGCTGTTTCATGGGTTGGGTGACCACGCATCGAACTCGTTTTCAGTCGATGGACAGTCCATTACAGACCAGCAGAGCAAGGTCTTTTCGAATCAGTTGCCGGTGAACGCGGTGCAGTCGCTTGAGGTAATCGACGGCGCACCGCCAGCCGAGTACGGCGGCAAGACGAGCGTAGTCATAGATGTGACGACGCGTTCTGGTGAGGGTGTGACGAAGCCGACGGGTTCGATCACGACGTCCTATGGGACGTTCGGTACGGCGAATGGCTCTGTAGATCTATCCTACGGCGGTGTGAAGTGGGGCAACTTCATCGAGGTGGACGGCCTGAACACAGGCCGGTTTCTGGATCCGCCGGAGTTTACGGTCTTTCACGATAAGGGCAACGAGTTCAATATTTTCGATCGCGTCGATCGGCAGCTGTCGGCAAAGGATTCCATTCGGCTGAACGTTGGTGTCAGCCGGTCCTGGTTCCAGACGCCAAACGACTATGACAATGTTAACGTGCTGAACGTGATCAGCGGCGGAGCGTCAGCGGCCCCGGTGTTCGGGATTGTCGGGGATGCGGATCAGCGATCGCAGATCCTGACGTACAACATCGCGCCGACCTATACACGCACGATTGACGACTTCTCTGTGCTGAACTTTGGGGTGTTCGTGCGGCGCGACGCCTACAACTACTATCCGAGTGCGAATCCGCTCGCTGATAAGAGTGCGCCCAACCTGCAGAATCAGTCGATCTCGCAGGCTCGCTCACTGTTGAACGCCGGTGCGCATACCGATGTGTCCTACGTCAGGGGCATCAACAACATCAAGATCGGGGCGCAATATACCCAGACGTTCCTGAACGAGAATGACACGCTGGGCATTGTGTCGAACTACTTCAATTCCCCCTGCGTGGATGCAAGTGGCAACTCAGTTGCGGGTTACTCCGATCCAAGCCAGTGTTTGGGTGCGTTGGCAGCAAATCCGGCCTTCCTGCCGCAGCTTTTACCGTACGATCTGACGCGCGGAGGAGGGCAGTACAACTTTCTCGGCCACACCGATGTGAAGGAGCTTGGACTTTACGTTCAGGACCAGATCAAGGTGAGCAACTGGCTCTTAAACGTTGGGATCCGTGGCGATCTTTATAACGGGCTTGCGATCGCAAGGCAGGCGGAGCCGCGGCTTGGAGTCGCACGGACGATTCCGAAGACGGGAACGGTGCTGCGGTTATCGTATGCGCGGACGCTGGAGTCGCCATTCAACGAAAACCTGGTGCTTTCGAGCGTAGGCTGCGGCAGTGACGTGCTGGCGCCGCTTCTGCTCTGCTCGCCGGGGGTATCGACGACACTTGAACCCGGGTTCAAGAACGAGTTCCACGCGGGCTTTCAGCAGGCCTTTGGCAAGCACCTGACGGTGGGCGGCGAGTACATCTGGAAGTACACGCACAATGCCTTCGACTTCAGCGTACTCGGCAACACGCCGATTACCTTCCCGATCGACTGGCACAACTCGAAGATTCCCGGATATGCCATCCGGACGGAGATTCCGGAGTGGCGCGGATTTTCAGCGTTCAACACGCTTTCCTCCGTTGCCGCGCGCTTCTTCCCGCCACAGGTTGCTGGCGCGGGCGCAACGGTCGCGCAGGGTTCAGCTGCGCAGTATCCATTCCGCATCGACCATGATGAGAAGTTCAATCAGAACACGCATGTGCAGTACCAGGTTCACGGCGTCCATGCGCCGTGGATGGGCTTCAACTGGCGCTATGACAGCGGGTTGGTGGCTGCTTCGGCTCCCTGCTATCAGAATCCAGCTGATCCCAACAGTACGTGTGGCGGAACGGCGACAACCCTCAATGGCCAGCCAGCGATCGACCTGCGCGGCTTCACGGCGGACGAGGAGTTTCAGGCCGGGCTCAACTGCGACGGGTTCAAGGCGACGCCCTATGCCGCGATCCCGGGGAATGTGTGCCTGGCTTCGCAGCTGACTTCAAAGCTGATCAGCATTCCCGCACCCGGAACGGAGAACAACGACAGAGATCCGCAGCGGATCGCGCCACGAAACGTCTTCGATCTTTCTTTGGGAGATGATGATCTCTATGGTTTCCACGGGGACAAACAGAAGGTTAGTTTGCGGTTGACTGCCGTGAATTTTACGAACAAGTATGCGCTGTATAACTTTCTCTCGACCTTCAGCGGCACGCACTATCTGACGCCACGTTCGTTGACTGCGGAGATCGGATTGCACTTCTAACGGCGAGCTATCAATGTCGTGAATTTGATGTGAGAAAGGCGGGCTGCCGGAAATGTTCCAGCAGCCGCACCTTTTTCCCCCGAAGCATCCATCGTTCGGCAAGTTGCGTAGTCTATAGGTAGGGTGACGTGCGCGTGCGCCGGCCAGGAAGAAGGTTGAGCCAATGGTTTTTCCGAGAAGAGAGCTTTACGGAGATGATGTTCCGTCGTCCCACATTACACCGCAAGACGCCTTTATCCATGAGAGAGCGACGCGGCGGAAGTTCCTATCGACAGCGGGCATGGTCGCGGCTGCCGGGTTGATCCCGGGTGCGGCCTGGGCTGACGATAACAAGCTGAAGACCGTGCCCGGCAAGTACCAGGCGACGGATGAGCAGACGCCGTTTGCCAAGGCGACCACGTATAACAACTTCTATGAATACGGCACGGACAAGAGCGATCCGTCGAAGAACGCGTGGAGATTGAAGACCAGACCCTGGCCGATCAAGATCTCTGGCCTCGTCAAGAAGCCGCAGACGATTGGCATTGACGATCTGGCGCATTATCGTCCGCTCGAGAGCCGTGTGTACCGCCACCGCTGTGTTGAGGCCTGGTCGATGGTGATTCCATGGGATGGATACTCGCTTTCGGAGTTCATCAACTTCTGCGAGCCACTGCCGAGCGCGAAGTATGTTCAGTTTATCTCGCTCGAGAACCGGAAGATGCAGCCGGATCTGCCAGATGGTTTCGACTGGCCGTACACCGAAGGGCTGCGCATGGATGAGGCGATGCACCCGTTGACGATGTTGACCTTCGGTTGCTATGGGCAGGTGCTGCCGAACCAGAACGGCGCGCCCGTGAGAGTGAATCTCCCCTGGAAGTGGGGGTACAAGTCGGCGAAATCAATCGTCGAGTTCAAGTTCACCAAGGATCAACCGGGAACGCTGTGGAGCGAGGCGAATCCAGGGGAATACGGCTTTTACTCGAACGTGAATCCGAACATCAGTCACCGTTGGTCGCAGGAGCATGAACGGCGCATCGATGCGAGCGCGTTTCCCCACACGATCGCCACGCAGATGTTCAATGGCTACGGCGACCAGGTGGCCAGCCTCTATGCGGGCATGGATTTGACCAAGGACTACTAGCCGGACGGTAGACTGAAGCTCTATGCCAATGCTTTGGATCCCGTATGTGAAGGGGCTGGTGCACCTGGCGTGCCTTTGCCCTTTCTTGTGGCTGCTGCAGCAGTATCGGTCGGGCGCGCTGGCCGCCCAGGCGGACCCGGTGAACTTCATCACGCACTTCACGGGCAACTTGGCGCTCTGGCTACTGCTCGTCTCGCTGGCGGTGACGCCGCTACGGCGGCTGCATGCGAGCCTCTCCAACCTCATCCGTTTTCGGCGGATGCTTGGCCTGTACGCCTTTTTCTACGCGACGCTTCACCTGGCAACCTACGTCTTTCTGTTTTCCGGGTATGACCTTGCCACGGCAATCGCGGGCGTCAAGCAGGGTCATCCGGCGGAGATCTGGACGCAGTGGAAGATGATCTGGCCGAATGTGCTGGATGATCTGAAAAAGCGCCGCTTCATCCAGGTAGGGTTGTTTGCCTGGGTGATTCTGCTTGCGCTCGCGGTGACGTCGCCAAGCTTCATGCTGAGGAAGATGGGTGGAAAGAACTGGCAGCGGCTGCATCGTCTCGTGTATCTCGCTGGGATTGCGGCCTGCATTCACTACTGGTGGCTGGTGAAGACCGGCGTGCTCCGGCCGCTCCCGGACACGCTGGTGCTTGCGGGTTTGTTGCTGGCGCGGGTCGCGTGGGAGATATGGAACAAGACGCGTTCCGTGCACGCTGCCCGGGTACAGCGGTCCGTGGCAAATTGAGGCTATGGCTTCAACGGAGAGTTGGGCAGCAGCGCATCGATGTACGAGAGGTTGACCTTCTCACGCGAGAACTGGATGTTCTCGAGCAAACTGGCGAAGGCGCGATCGATTAAGGATTGATCAGGGCGCTGGGCCTGGCGCTTTTCGATGCCGCCGAGGTTGCGCCCGAGTTTGGCGTAGGCAACGATCTCGGCCCAGTGGTCGGGTTGAGAAAAGGTGACGGGCGACGAGGTCGCGTCCATCTTCTTGTACGGCCAGAAGGCCCAGCCGATGTTGTTCTTTTCGAGCAGGCGCGCGAACTGTGCGACCCATGCATCCTTGTTTTCGCCGGATTCGCCGAGCCAGATGGGGGCGTTGTTGGCGGTGCGGAAATCGATGTACTTCTGGATGGTCTGCTGCTCGGGCGGAGCCCAGTAGGTGTGAAGTTGGTAGATAACGTTTGAGTCGAAAGGCGGTCCGAAGACGGTAAAATCGGAGTCCCACTTCGCGCCACCCAGAATGATAGCGTGGTGTGTGTCTTCGGTTCGTATTGCGGCGGTAATCCTCTTATAGAGCGGCTCGAGTTTGGAGTCGAACTGGCGCATAGCCGGATAATGCGGAAGCGGCTCGTTGAGCAGATCATAGCCTAGAACCGCGGGGTTGTCGGCGTAACGATGCGCGATGTTCTTCCAGAGCTCAAGTGTCTGCTGCTGCGCGGCGGTGTCGGTATAGAGCCAGGGCCAACCATTGCTGTCGTCGATGTTGGCGCCAGTCTGACCGCCCGGAGCGGCGTGCAGGTCGATGACGACCAGCAAACCCTGCTGGTGGCACCAGCCGATGACACGGTCAAGCAGGCGCCAACCCTCGGCCTGGGGCGTGGTGAAGAGCTTCCAGTGAATCGGTATGCGGATGGAGTCGAAGCCGGCCTGGTTGATGCGGCGGATGTCGTTCTCGGAGATATACGTGTCGCGGTAGGTGCGCCAGAAGGCGATGGCATGTTCCGGACCAAGCATTTCAGCGACGAACTCTTCGATCTCACGTGTGGACTGCGGGCCACCTTCGAAGTGCCACATGTAGCCTTCGGGGACCATCCAGTTGCCGAGATTGATGCCGTGGAGCAGTACCGGCTTGCCGGCGCCGTCAACGATCTGCTGACCGGCAGTGTGAACATACTGGGCCGTAGCGCAGTGAAAACTTAGCGCACCGAAAAGGCACAGTACAGAGAATGGCTTAGAGAGTTTCATTGTCAGCCTCGCGACTATCATTGGTCAAAATCAAGCGTTTGTCCAACGGGCTCCAATCTGTTGTTCGACAATCAGTTCGTCATGGAAGTTGAGTCCGTGTTGTAATCCGAGGTGACATGTTCGACAAGCTGAAAGAGTACGTTGCTGCTCGCGTTACGCGGACGGGCGGAGGCGCGCCAATGAATCGATGGAGGCGGAACTCCGTCCGATTCTTCTGGCTCATGTTGGGCGGATGGATTCTCGGCAATATCGTTCCTGGCGGCTTCGGCGGATTTCTACGGTTCCTCGGATGGACCTTCGCGGTTGGGCTGGTGGTTTGTCTGGTCGGGCTGTTCTTCCGCTGGCTTTTCAGCCGAGTCCTTTGGACGGTGCGCAGCCGCCTGATCGTGACATGTCTTCTACTCGGCATGGCGCCTATCGTGCTCTTCGGCACGCTGGCGGGGATTGCCGCATACGTCTTCTGCGGCCAGTTTGCAACCAGCGTGGCGCTCGAGAGCATCAAGGATGGCCAGGAACGGGTACATGAACGGAGCGCAGGCGCCGCCACCTTCATCGCTCATCTGAACCCTGGGGTGATCGACGGTGCGTCCGCTGCCAGTGCCACGCATCTTCGGGATTTTCAGGACAATGCAAGCCCCATTCTGCTGACGGGTTGGCGCGACGGCAAGCAGATGATCCTTGATGTGCCGCCTCCCTCGAACGTCAAGACTCACTCTCCCTTCAACGGCGATGCGCCAGCCTGGCTACACCCCGGCTTCAAGGGCATCGTGGCAGCGGCAAACATGCTTTTCCTGTGCGCTGACGATGGAAGCGAAGGCGATGGACACTCGTTGCAGGTGCTGGCTTGTTCGCCGTTGCGGAACGGCGAAGTTGCGGCGATGGCGGAGGGGATCGGCACGATCGGCATCACTCCGGACCCGGATGAGGACAGGTCCGACGTCAAAGATGAGGACATCAAGATCAACGACAATACGAGACTTCCTCAGTCTCTTTCGCAGATCCGCGGTGGAGTGTTGCCGCCGGCGAAGAACTTCTTTGATATCCCCGTCTACTTCTATGCGCCGCTCAACGCGACCAAGTGGTCCACCGGCGAGGGCGGTCAGACCTGGATGATTGTGGTCTCGCGCCCCGCTGTGCTTTACAACAAGCTGTTTTCAAGCTCGATCACCTTCGGCGTCTACGTTAAGGCGGCGTTGATTTCGGTGGGTGTTGTCTTCGCGTTGCTCGAACTGCTCGCCTGCCTGATGGCCTTTGCGCTGAGCAGAACGATCACGCGTTCGATTGGCGACCTCTATGAAGCGACGCAGGCGATCGACCGGGGAAACCTTGAGCACCGCATCTCCGTGCGGAGGAAAGATCAGCTAGGAACTCTCGCGACTTCATTCAACACCATGACGGCTTCCCTGCAGGGGCTGCTGGCGGAACAGCGCGAGAAAGACCGTATGCAGAACGAGTTGAAGATCGCGCAGGCGGTGCAGAAGAACCTTTTTCCCCACACGATGATAGATATCCCCAACTTCGAGGTGTATGGGCTGTGTGAACCGGCGCGAACGATCGGCGGAGACTACTATGATTTCATTCCGTTTGGGGCTTCACAGCTCTACATTGCGCTTGGGGATATCAGCGGCAAAGGGATCTCGGCCGCGCTGCTGATGGCTTCCCTGCACTCTGCCGTGAGAGCCTACCAGAGCGGTGACTGCTCCGAAGGCGATGCAATAAGGCCTTTGGCGTTGGAGGAGTTGAGCGTCTCTCCCGGCAAGATGCTGGCGCTTCTGAACCGTCATCTGTATTCGAGTACGCAGCCGGAGAAGTACGCAACTTTGTTTCTTGCTTCGTACGATAACGAGACGCGTTTGCTGACGTACTCGAACGGGGGACATCTGCCGCCCATCGTATTGTGCAAGGATCAATCGGTGAAGCGGCTGGACTGCGGCGGCAGCGTGGTCGGGCTCCTCGAAGGGATGCAGTATCGCGAGGCGACGGTTCAGCTGGATCGCGGCGATCTTTTGATCGCCTATTCCGATGGTTTGACGGAGCCTGAGCGCGACGGAGAAGACTTCGGCGACGAGCGTTTGATCGCGACGGTGCGGCGCAATCAGATCCTGAATCTACCGGATATCGCTGCGCACACGATCGCAGCGGTCAAGGATTGGATCGGCGAGGCGGAGCAGCCAGACGACATGACCCTGGTTCTGGCGCGGCTTAGCTAAGAGTTTCTGGGCTGCTGCAACTCCAAGCCGAACTGCGGATCCGAAGTCGCGAGATCGCTGCGGGTGATATCCTCCAAGGGAGTGCGGTCACCACGGCATTCCTGGGCTCAGGCTCTCTATGAGAGCGGTTCGATCTGAACGAACGTCTTCAAGTTTTAGTTAGCCGAAGGAGTACGGCGGTATGCTTTTCCTGGCCTCTGCGGTGCCGACGACGATCTTTTCCCCCGCAGCCACTCCTGCCCGAGCGATCTTCGGACTCTCCATCCTGACGCTTAGTATTGTCGCCACGATCTTCCTGCTTGTTGGCGGATTGTTGCTGTATGCGTTGATCAAATTCCGTGAGCGTCCCGAGTCGGAGGATCGCGAGCCGGTACAGCTGTATGGAAGTAACCAGATTGAACTTTCCTGGACAGTCATTCCTATCTTGATTGTGGTTGTGCTTTTCCTGGCCACGGCGCGCGTCATTATTGCAACGGAGCGGCAGCGGCCACCCGTGGGTTCCTTGCATGTGACCGTGGTTGGGCACCAGTTCTGGTGGGAGTTTCGCTACCCCGGCACAGACGTGGTGACCGCCAATGAGCTGCACATTCCGACAAGCAGCACAGCCGACGCGCATCCGACATTCCTAAGTATGATCTCGGCCGATACGGACCATAGCTTCTGGGTGCCGCGCCTGGCCGGCAAACTCGATGTGATTCCGAACAAGGTCAACGTGATGTGGTTCGATCCGGATCAGCCCGGGCTGTACCTCGGGCAGTGTTCGCAATATTGCGGAGCGCAGCATGCAAAGATGTTGATTCGTGTCTACGCGCAGAGGCCCGCTGATTTCAACCGTTGGCTCCAGGCGCAGGCGCTCCCCGCGCAGCAGGATCCCGCGATGGCAGACGGTCGCGCAGTCTTCGAGCAGAATGCGTGCATGAACTGCCATCGCATTCGCGGTACGGTTGCCGAAGGGCGTTTTGGGCCCGACCTGACCCACTTTGCGAGCCGCGATACCTTTGCATCGGGCTCCGTGACGAACACCACGGATCACCTGCAACAGTGGATCAAGGATCCCGCTCACTACAAGGATGGAGCTCTTATGCCGCCCATGCATCTGTCGGACGGCGACATAGCGTCGGTTACAAAGTATCTTGAATCGCTTCATTAGAAGCTTGGCACAGGCGGGCTGAGCAGCAGGAGTAGCAATGGCAACCACGACGAGCGTCCCGGACATCGACAAATCGGCAGACGAGTTGCAACCGCATCGAGGTCGCATTCTGGTCGAGTATCTGCATGGCTGGATTACGACGGTCGATCACAAGCGGCTGGGCATTCTGTACATCAGCTCGGCACTCTTGTTTATGGTCATCGGAGGGCTAGAAGCCGCGGTGATGCGCTGGCAACTCGCGGCCCCGAACAACAACGTCGTCAGCCCGCAAACGTACAACCGGCTCTTCACCATGCATGGCACGACGATGGTGTTCTTTGTCGGGATGCCCATGCTCTTCGGATTCGGCAACTACCTCATTCCGCTGATGTTGGGTGCGCGGGACATGGCGTTTCCACGGTTGAACGCATTTTCGTTCTGGATCTCGTTCTTTGGTGGATTGCTGCTTTACTTCAGCGTGGTAGGAGGCGATGGACTTTATGGGGCGGGAACTTCGCCGGATATCGGTTGGTTCGCGTATGCCCCGCTAACCGCGAAGGTCTTCTCGCCCGGGCACAGTACGGACTTCTGGACCCTGGGTGTTGGACTCAGCGGCATCGGCTCGGTCGGGACGGCGATCAACATGATCACGACAACGATCTCCATGCGTTGCCGCGGCATGAAGCTGATGAGCATGCCATTGCTGGTATGGCTTTACCTGATCACGTCGTTCCTGGTGCTCGTGGCAATTGGCCCGCTGACCGCGGCGCAAATTATGCTCTGCCTGGATCGCTACCTCGGCGCACACTTCTTCGACACGCAGGCCGGCGGCTCGGCGGTCATGTGGATGCACTTTTTCTGGATCTTCGGACACCCTGAGGTCTACGTGCTTGTGCTGCCGGCGTTCGCTTTCGCCAACGAGATCATCCCGGTGTTCTCGCGTAAGGTGATCTTCGGATATCCGGCCATGGTGCTGGCAACCGTCGCAATTGCCTTCATCGGTCTCAGCGTGTGGGCGCACCACATGTTTACGGTCGGCCTGGGGCCGGGCCCGAATACGTTCTTTACGCTGGCGACGATGATTATCTCCGTGCCCACCGGCATCAAGATCTTCAATTGGCTGGCGACGATATGGGGCGGGCGTGTGCGATTTGCGACACCCATGATGTTCTCCATCGGCTTTCTCTTCAACTGGTTGATCGCAGGCCTGACCGGGATTGTCCTGTCGGTCTCGCCGTTCGACTGGCAGCTCCACAATACCTACTTTGTGATTGCGCACTTTCACTTCGTGCTGGTGGGTGGCATCTTCTCCATGATCTTCGCCGCGTTCTACTACTGGTTCCCGAAGATGAGCGGCAGGATGTTGAGCGAGCGGCTGGGTAAGTGGCACTTCTGGCTGTTTCTGGTCGGCTTTCACATGACCTTCGACCTGATGCATATCCCTGGCGTGCTCGGCATGCCGCGCCACATCTACACGTACGAAGCGGACCGTGGCTGGGGTACGTGGAATCTCTTCATCTCGATCGGCGTCATCTTCCAGATGGCAGGAATCGCGGTATTCATCTGGAATCTGCTTCGCTCTTTGAAGTGGGGCGATTTGGCCGGACCCGATCCCTGGGATGCGTGGACTCTGGAATGGGCGACTACGTCCCCACCTCCGGTCTACAACTTTGCCGAGGAGCCCGTGGTACACAGCCGCAGACCCTTATGGGATCTGAAGCATCCTGATGATCCGGATACTGATTATGAGATGTGAGGCGAGACGATGAGCGAAGCAGTCACAACAGGCTCGCACTCTTACGGAGCGACCTACGACGAGCATCCTTATAAAGGGAAAGTCGGCATTTATTGCCTGATCGTGGCAGAGTCAGCGATCTTCATTATTTTTGTTGTCGCTTATATCTATTACATAGGCAAGAGCCTTAGTGGGCCCACGCCGAAGCAGGTACTCGACCTACCGATCGTCGCGACAATTTGCCTGCTCTCCAGCAGCTTTACCGTGCACCACGGTGTGTCCGAGCTACGGAAGGGAAAGCCAAAATCGGCCACGCTCTGGGTTGGCATGACCGCGCTGCTGGGTTTCGTGTTTCTCTGCTTTACGGCGTACGAGTGGTACGACCTGATCGTTCACAGAGGCTTGACGCTGCAGACGAATCTCTTTGGAACGACCTTCTACTCGCTCGTGGGGCTTCATGCGACGCACGTGATTGTCGGCTTGATCATGCTTGGACTGGTGACAGTTGTCGGGTTACGCGGCAAGCTGGAGACGCAGCAAGCAGAGCGGCTGGAGGTGCTTTCGCTCTACTGGCACTTTGTGGATGCGGTTTGGGTGATTGTGTTTACGGTGGTCTATCTGTCTGTGTACATGGGTCATTAGAAGAGTGCGACGGGGAGTGAAGCAATGGCTGTAGAGAGAGTCCCACGAAGTTCGGCGCATCGAGCGGAAGCTGAGCCGATTCTGATGCCTGAGCCGACGGCCTGGCCGATGATCCTGGCTCTCGGTATAACCCTCGCGGTCGCAGGCCTGGTAACGTCAGGGTGGGTCACGTTGATTGGCGTGATCATGACGGTCTGGTCGGTCGGGGGCTGGTTCAGCGACGTCCTGCCGCATGAAAAACACGAATTGGTGCCAGTCAGCGACGTAAAGGTTGAGATTACGCGCTCGAAACGCAAAGTAGCGCGGCTTGGCGCTTCACCCGCGCACCAGCAGGTGCAAACGGTGGAAACCTTTAGCCTGATTGCCGGGATCTACGGTGGTTTAGCCGGCGGCACTGCGATGCTGGTGCCGGCGCTTCTCTATGGGCTGCTACGGTATCACAGCATCTGGTACCCGGTGAACCTGCTCGCGGCGGGCGGCTTCCCCTCCTGGGCAAACCAGAGCAACGCCTTTCTCGCGGAGTTTCACTGGCGTGGTTTAATTGCGGCGTCCATCATCCACACCGTGACCTGCCCGCTGGTGGGCCTGCTCTATGCTGCGCTCCTTCCCATGTCGCCCAAGCATCCAATTTTGAAGGCCGGCTTCGTGGTGCCGTTGTTCTGGACCAGCCTGCTGTATGGCGTACTCGGGCTGGTGAGTCCGATCTTGAACCAGAGGATCGACTGGGCGTGGTTTATCCCCTCGCAACTTGCCTTCGGTCTGGTCACAGGCTGGGTGGTAAATCGGTATGTTCACGTTCGTGGTACCAACTTTTCGAACATTCCATTTGCCGTGCGTGCGGGGCTTCACAGCGACGTGCGCGATCGTCAAGATGAAGATGAAGGCGAAGGCGGCGGCGATCACAGTGGAGGCAAGTCTTGAGCAGGGCCGGGGCACAAAGGTGGTTGCCATTCTCAGTAGTCTGCCTGGTATGCGCAAGCTTTGCGGGCTGTCGCATTCCGGGAAGGCCAGGGCCGCACGATATTCCTCAGCGGCCGGAACAGATTACCAACTTCGCTACA
This sequence comes from uncultured Acidobacteriaceae bacterium, assembly GCA_964245715.1. Taxonomy (GTDB): domain Bacteria; phylum Acidobacteriota; class Terriglobia; order Terriglobales; family Acidobacteriaceae; genus Edaphobacter. Next base: position 23,722 of record CAXTNM010000005.1, read on the forward strand.
CTTTACAACGGTAACTGCGCCGCGTGCCATGGTGTTGACGGCAAAGGTGGGATGGCGATATCACTCGCAAACCCGGCATACCTCGCCTATGCGGGCGCAGAAAATATCGCGACGATTACAGCGCAGGGTATTCCGGGTTCGCTGATGCCAGCATTCGCAACTGAGGCGGGAGGCTTGCTGACCGACACACAGATCAAGGTGCTCGCGCAAGATATGACGACCGAGTGGGGACACACGCTCCCGGCGCAAGCGTCCATTCCGCCGTATGAGAGTAAAGCGACCGGCAACGTACAGAATGGTGAACAGGCTTACAGAACATACTGCCTGCGGTGCCATGCGCCGGGCACGGGCAGCATCCTCGATCCGACTTATCTTGCGCTGATCAGCAACGGTGGTCTGCGGACGTTGATCGTCGCGGGCAAACCCGAGAATGGCATGCCGGACTGGGCCGGATATGGTGGCGCCCCGCTCACCGATCAGTCGATAGCCGATATGGTGGCTTTCCTTGCTTCGAAGCGCGTCGTGAGTCCGGGGCAGCCATTCCCGAATGGTTTTGGCTCCACTATTCCGACGAACCCTGCGGCACATCCGCCGCCAAGCTCAGCCGCCACGGCAGGAAAGGAGCGGAGCTCATGAACGAATTTGATGAAGTTGCCCCACAAACCCAGGAGGCAATTGTTGCAGGAGAGACGCGTGCGCCTTCGCCCATGACAGCGCCGCATCCGGCCTCAGCCGAGAAGTCGGCGAAACATACGCGCCGAGTTTTTCTGTTCAAGGTTTCACTCGGGCTCAACGCGCTTGTGGGTGCGGTGCTTGCAGTGCCGATTCTGGGTTATGTGCTTGCGCCCCTCTTCCGCAAGGATGAAAGCTATAACTCGTGGATACCGCTTGGCGATGTGAATGCGATGCCGGTTGGCGCAACGAGATTGCTGGAGTATGTAAACCCGGTCAATACCCCGACTGATGGCGAGACGGCCAAGGTTCCCTGCTGGGCGAGACGTGTCTCTGAGAACAGCTACGAGGTGTTTGCGATCAACTGCGCCCATCTAGGATGTCCCGTGCGTTGGTTCGAGCAGTCTCAGCTATTTCTGTGCCCGTGCCATGGGGGCGCCTACTATTCAACAGGAGAGCGGGCAGCCGGACCGCCAGAGCGTGGCCTGTTCAAGTACCAGACGCGGGTCTCGGGAGGCAAGGTCTACATCCATGCGGGTGAGATGCCTACGCTCTCGAACGAAGCCTGCAACGACAAGCAGAAGCAGCCTTTGGTGAACATTCAGAACGACTCTGCTGAAGAAGCAAAGGTCGGCTACAACCTGATTCCGGGCTCGGATGCAGCGGCTCTATCGCGGAGGGATGCATGAAGATCGCTGAGCCCGTGAACAAAATGGAACGCAAAGCCGAGGGTGCGGCGAAGCGAGGAGGCTGGACGCTCTACCGCTGGTTCGAGCAGCGTACAGGACTGATCGGACCAGCGATCGAAGCCGCCGAACATCCCGTGCCGGAGAACACTTCGAGCTGGTGGTATGTCTTCGGCAGTGCGGCGACAGTGCTGCTCATTCTGCAGGTGGTCACGGGGATCTTGCTTGCGCTGGTGTATGCGCCCTCCGCAAGCAATGCATGGAACGTGCTGCAGATCTTGAATCATCAGGTGGCGCTGGGCTGGTTGCTGCGCGCGGTGCACGGCTGGGGATCGAACTTCATGATCGCCATCGTGCTGATCCACATGACGCAGGTGTTCCTGTGGGGCGCCTACAAGTTTCCACGCGAGCTGACATGGATGGTTGGTGTCTTCCTGCTGCTGTTGACGCTGGGTATGGCATTCACGGGGCAGGTACTGCGCTTCGACCAGGACGCCTACTGGGGACTTGGCATTGGTGCATCGATCCTCAGCCGCGTGCCCTTGATCGGAGGTCGATTGGTACACGTGATGCTGGGTGGCCCCATCATCGCGGGACCCACGTTGACGCGCTTCTTCGCGCTGCACGTGTTCGTCATTCCGGGCATTCTGATTGGCCTGGTCGGACTCCATGTGTGGATGGTGCTGAAGCTCGGCATCAACGACTGGCCCATGCCTGGCCGGGTGGTGCGCAAGTCGACCTATGAACAGCAGTATCACGAACTCACCGAGCAGACCGGGGTCGCGTTTGTTCCGGACGCCGCATGGAAGGACGCTGTCTTCGCCGCGATTATCCTGCTGAGCGTTCTAGCTGTCGCGCTCTTCTTCGGGCCGATCGGCCCAAACGGCACGCCGGACCCGACGATTATCCAGACCGCGCCAAAACCCGATTTTGCCTTTCTCTGGATCTTTGCTGTACTTGCGTATCTTCCACCTTCGATGGAGACTCCCATCATCCTGATTGCGCCGGTGCTGATCATCGGTGGCATGCTGCTGCTTCCATTGTTCGCGGGCGAAGGGGAAAAGCACTGGTCGCGGCGGCCGGTGGCGGTGCTGATGGTGGTGGTGATCGCGCTGGCCCTCGGCATTTTTACTCGCCTCGGCACCTATACGCCCTGGAGCCCGGTGATGGATGCGTGGACGAGCGATCCGGTGCCGGCGGAGGATCTTTACCATCGCACGGCGCTCGAACATGAAGGCGCTCTCGTCTTTCAGAATAAGCAATGCCGCAACTGCCACTCACTCGACGGCAAGGGCGGTCAGCGCGGACCGGCGCTCGATGTAATAGCGACCCGAATGTCGGAAGATCAGTTGATTCGACAGGTGCTGCAGGGTGGAGGCAACATGCCTGCGTTTGGCAAGTCGCTGACACCTTCTCAGACGACCGCGCTTACCTATTTCCTGCGAACCCTACGCGGCAACAACCTGCCCGCAGCCGAGGTTCCCGCGATGCAGGTCGGTAACGACGGCGAGAGTGTACCGCGCGGCAATCACGGTGACCCTTCGCTCGACACGCGGCCGACGCACTAAGAAGGAACGTGACGAGTGGAACCGCTGAGCGAGCTTGCGAGTGACTGGACTCCTCCGATCTTCATTACGGCGGGCTGCCTTCTTTCGCTGTTGATCTATCTGCGTGGATATGTTCTGCTGCGGAAGACGCGGTCGTCGTTCACCCCAGTGCGGGCGCTTTCCTTCTGCAGCGGCATCACGATTCTTTGGGTTTCGTTGGGTTCTCCGCTCGAAGAGCTTGCGGATAAAGTGCTGACGGCACATATGATCGAACATCTGCTGCTAATGTCCGCGGTGCCGCCGCTGGTGTGGCTGGGTTGGCCGACAGTACCGATGTTGCGTGGACTTCCTGGATGGCTGCGTCGGCCGGTGCTGAATCCACTGCTGCGTTCAAGGATGGTTCGGGCTGGCGTCCATCGGCTCGATTCACCGCTGTTCGCATGGCTCGCGATGAATCTGACACTTCTGGTCTGGCACATCCCCGCAGCGTATGACTTCGCGCTTGAGAACGAAGGCTGGCATGACTTTGAGCACGTCTGCTTTCTGGCGACGTCGATGCTGTTCTGGTGGGTGCTGCTGCGGCCGTGGCCTTCGCAGCCGGGGCGACCCGGATGGGTGCTGCTGGTCTACCTGATCTCCGCGGACTTCGTAAATACCGCCCTATCCGCCACACTGGCATTCGTGGGAAGGCCGGTCTACGAATACTACCTTGCCCATCCGAACGCGCTTGATCTTGATCCACTGATCGACCAGCAGACGGGGGCGTCCATCATGTGGGTCTTCGGTTCGATCGTGTTCCTGGTTCCGGCAATGGTGATCGGCGCACGGATGCTCAATGGTTCCAATGGTAAAGAGCAGACGTCATCCGGCACCGTCCTGAAGCCTGCTGCAAGGTGAGAGGCCGGGGGATCAGCCACTTCCGATGTTCGGGAGATCTAAATTACCTTCTGCTTTGGATTGACGACCAATTTGGTCCTGATTAGACTTGGAGTTGGGCCAGACGTGGATTTACGCGCGGCAGTAAGGCTGGCGAACTCGGCTCCGGGCCAAGGGGTAGAGCGCCAACGGATGGGATTGGATAGATGCTGCAGGCATTCATTATCACGCTCCGCGAGGGTGTGGAAGCGTCGCTCATTGTTGGAATTATCTTTGCGTACCTTGGCAAGATCGGCCGTCCGGAGCTGAAGAAGACCGTAATCTGGGGTTTGCTTTCGGCAGTGGCGGCGAGCGTGGTCGTTGCGATCGTAGTCGCGAAGCTCAATCTGAACTCAGACGTGATCGAAGGCTGGGTGATGCTGGTGGCGGCGTTCTTCGTGGCTAGCATGATCTGGTTCATGAACAAGACGGCCCGCTCGATGAAGGGTGAGATCGAGGCGAAGATCGCCAAGGCCACCGCCGGTACTTCGAAAGTAGGACTTTTCCTGCTGGTGTTCCTGCTCGTGCTGCGCGAGGGCGTGGAGACGGTGCTGATTTTGTCCGCCGTATCGCTGAACTCGACCGAGCTGCTCAGCTTCATTGGGACATCGCTCGGAATCATTGTAGCGGTGGTCTTCGGCGTGCTGTTTATCCGTGGCAGCGTAAAGATCAATCTGCAGCGGTTCTTCAGGGTGACGAGCATTATCCTGTACTTCGTAACCTTCCAGCTGGTTGTAAGCGGGCTGCATGAGCTCTCGGAAAACGGTGTGCTGCCTTCGAGCACGGCCGAAATGCGGTACATCGGACCGATTGTGCGGAATGACCTTTTCTTTTTCGTGACCATGCTGGCGCTCGCCGGCTTGATGATCCTGCTGGAGCAGAGGCGGCGTGTTCCGGAGGCACTTCCTGTCGACGCGTCCGCTGCGGACAAGCGTCGCGCAGCCTGGAGCGCACGCCGCGAGAAGATGTGGATGACCGGCGTTGTGGTCACGAGCTTTATCTTCATTTTCTTATCGAGCGCCGAGTTTATTTATGCGAAGAGCTCGACGGCACTCAGCGCGACTAACCCGGTGACGCTCGTTGGCGACCAGGTGACTGTTCCCGCGAACCAGATTACGGACGACAAGCTGCACCGCTTCGGCGTCCATGTGGACGATGGCAATGGCCATTCGCCCGAGGTTCGTTTTCTCCTCTTCAAAAAGCCGAATGGTCAGATTGTTACAGTAGCCGATGCCTGCCAGATTTGCGGGCCGGTGGGCTTTTACATGGGCAGTCAGGGAATTACCTGCAAGATGTGCGCAAGCCCGCTCAACCCGGCTTCGATGGGGCAGCCGGGCGGTTGCAATCCGATTCCGTTGCCGTCGACGCAGACAAACGGTCAGATTATCATCGCGGCTGCCGACTTGAAGGCTGTCGCGCCGCGGTTCGAGAAGTGACGCAAAGGCGGCAAAGTACGCATGTGCCGTGTCTCGGTTCCATGAGGTGGGTTGCACCAACCTTGTTCCAGACGGAGGCGAACTGATGTTTCTCCGTCTTCTTTGGGAGTCCTTTGCACGCCAGCGGCGACGCAAGCTCCTCGCCGGTATCGCTATTCTGCTAAGCACAACAGCCGTCACGGCGATGCTCGCTCTTGCGACGACAATCGGTGATCGCATCCATCGCGAGCTCGCCGTCTACGGCGCAAATATCGTCGTGTTCCCGAAGGCCGAACAGCTGGACGTTAAGATTGGCGGGGTCGACGTGAAGCCGGCTACGGGGGGCACTTACCTGAAGGAAGCTGATCTAGAAAAGCTGAAGACGATCTTCTGGGCGAACAATATTACGGGTCTTAGCCCGGAGCTTCCGATCACGCTGACAATCGTCGCCAAGGGTGGATTGGAAGAACAAGTTCCCGCGACCGGCATGTGGTTCAATCATTCGTTCGGGAATGGGACGGCAAAGACGGGCGCCGTTCAAATGCATCCAACGTGGCACCTCGATGGAAGTTGGCCTACAGCCTCAGACCAAGTCGTTCTTGGGCGCTCCCTCGCAGCATCTCTGAACAAGAAGCCCGGCGATGATCTGTCGCTGCCACTGTCAACTGAAACACCCGATGGCACGACACGAGAAGCAGAAGGACAGGTGCTGAAAATTGTCGGCGTGATTGACACCGGCGCTGCCCTTGACCGAGAGATCTTGCTCCCTCTCGCGGAGGCGCAGACGCTTGGAGCGCTCCCGGGGGCAGTTTCGCGAATCGATATCTCCGCGCGCACCAAGCCGGAGGATGCGTTCGCGCGGCGTGATCCCGAGACGATGTCCGGCGCGACACGTGAGATCTGGTACTGCCGCCCGTACGCGAATTCGATCGCGTACCAAATTCGCGAAGCGATCCCCGGAGCACAGGCCGAGCAGGTGCGGCGTGTCGAGCAGACGGAGGGCACCGTGCTCGAGCGCATCTCGGGCTTGATGTGGCTCGTGAGCGGTGCGGCGTTGCTGGCCGCAGGGTTTGCCGTCTCGGCGGCGATGGCGACGGCGGTGTTGGAGCGTCGGCGCGAGATTGGGCTGATGCGTTCGCTCGGTGCGAGCAAGTCGGCGATTGCGATGTTGTTCTATGCCGAGAGCGGACTGCTGGCCTTGGTCGCTGGGACGGTTGGTTATGTGGCCGGGTCGCTGCTTGCGTTCTGGCTTGGGGCGCGTATCTTTCCCGGAGATGGCACGGCTCCGCTGCTGAACTTTGTGCTGCTGCCGGTGGTGGTTGCAATGGCGTTATTCGTCGCCGTTGCAGGCTCGACGCCTTCGATCCGAAAGGCGCTGTCCATGGATCCTTCGACGGTCCTGCGGGTGGACGCTTGAAGATCGGCTTGTGGCAGGTCCTGCGGCGCTCTCTGGTACATCGACGCGCAAGAAGTCTGTCGGCGCTGGTCGCCCTCACGGTTTCGGCAGCTGTGGCGACCGCTCTGCTGACGCTCTATGCGGATCTCGACGCCAAGCTGCACCATGAGTTTCGGGGGTTTGGCGCAAACATCGTTGTGTCTGGAAGTTCACTTGGGCCGGACGCCCTGGCCATCACGCAGAAAGCATCGGGCGCGGACGCCAACGTGGCTCAGTTTGCTTATGCCGTGGCAACAACCGATCGCGGAACGCCTGTCGTCGTTGCGGGAGTGGACTTCCCTGCTGTCGAAAAGCTTGACTCCTGGTGGTCTGTGGCGGCATGGCCGAAGGGTGCGAACGATGCCCTGGTCGGCACGCGCGCAGCCGAGTTCATCGGCAACGACGAGCTCGTGACGCTCACCTTCAGGGGGAGAGCTGCGGCCTTCCATGGCGCGGGACAGGTGAAGACCGGCGGTGATGAAGACAGCCGCGTGTACGTGCCGATGGCAGCCTTTGAGGCCTGGACGAGCGTGCCCCCCTCTGTCATCGAGGTGCAGGTGCCGGGCGGTTCGGCAAAGGTGGAGGCGGCGATTACAAGATTGAAGCAGGCGCTGCCGGGTGCCGATGTAGAGCCGGTGCGGCAACTCGTCGAAGGCGAGTCGAAGATCGTGGACCGGACGCACGCGCTGATGTTTGGTGCCGTCATCCTGATTGCGCTGACTGTCGCGGTGAGCGTACTGGCGACGCTTTCTGCGAGTGTCCTGGAGCGGCGGCGTGACTTCGCACTCATGAAGGCTCTTGGCGGGACAGAACGGCAGCTCATGGTGTTGTTCCTCGCCGAAACGATGCTGCTTGCTCTTGGCGGTGTCGTGCTCGGCTGGACCCTGGGTTCGCTCGCCGCCTGGGCGATCAGCGAATTCAATTTTGGCACGGCTTCGTTGCCGAGAGTCGGAGTGGTGCCGTTGGTGCTAGCGTTGAACATAGTGATTGCAGGACTTGCGGCGTTTCTTCCGCTGCGTTCCTTGCGTGGACTAGAACCGGCGGCTCTGCTGAAAGGTGAGTAGAGCGCGGAGGTAAGGCATGGTTGAGGTCGTAACAGCAAGTTTACCGGGAAGTAAGAAGACATCGGGAAGCCTAGCCAACGATGCGACGCGGCAGGAGTGCGCGGTCATCTCGCTTGATTCAGTGACGCGCGAATATGTAGCGCGAGCCGGGGTCGTGAGGGCACTCGATTCGGCTACCTTCTCAATCGTGGCCGGCGAGTGGGTCGCGATCACGGGACCTTCGGGCTCAGGTAAGAGCACGCTGGTAAATCTGCTGGGATGTCTCGATCGACCGACATGTGGGGCGCTGAAGATTGATGGAACCGATGTTGCCGCGATGACCGCGAAGGAGCTCGACCGTTTCCGCGCTGACAAGATTGGCTTTATCTTCCAGCAGTTCCACCTGATTCCGTATCTCTCCGCGCTTGAGAACGTGATGCTCGCGCAGTACTTCCACTCCATGACGGATGAGGCGGAGGCGCGGGCTGCGCTTGAGAAGGTGGGTTTAGGAGACCGCATGACCCATCTCCCGAGCGAGCTGTCAGGCGGAGAGCAGCAGAGGGTTTGTATTGCACGGGCGCTCATCAACAATCCGCCGATCCTGCTGGCGGACGAGCCGACCGGGAACTTAGACCAGGCAAATCAGAAGATTGTGGCTGACTTACTCAGGACACTCCACGCGGCCGGGCACACGATCGTCATGGTCACCCATGACCCCGAGATGGCCGGGCTGGCCCAACGCAAGATTGCGCTGAGCCATGGCAAGGTCTTCTGTCACCCGCTGCGAGATGTGGTGCGACTGCGGTAAAGCGCGAACAACGCAAAGCCACATAAGCAGGTCTTTCTCGGAAAGACACCCCATGACAGGCGCATTCTTATTCGCCGGCGGCGTGATCGTTGACGATGTGGAACGGGTTGTCGGTGAGGAAGGGGCTGCGCTTACTTGTGGAGGCGAAGGCCAGCTCCCAGGCGGGTGACTGGAGCTGCGGCATGGGCGCGGCGGCAAAGAGCTTCTTACACTGGCGCGCGGTCCAGCGGGCGGCGGCCTTCGACTTCTTGCGGCGGGCGCTATCGGTCGAGATGCCGGTCCCGGCATACATCTGGCGGTAGAGCTTCGAGAGGAAGATGAAGGCGATGCGGGCGCGTAGGTTTGGGACGCACGCGGACCGTTTCCAGATCGGACCCCAGTCATAGAACTTGTCCCAGACTGACTGGGTACGGGTGCGGATCTCGTCAGATGACATGGTCGGATGCGGAGTGAACATCTTGGGCCGAATGGCAGGCGGGATGAGGCAGTAGCGCGTGACCGGGGTGCCTTCAACCAGGGTTGGATCGAGAGCTTGTTCCTTCTCCCAGCGGCCGAAGTCTACGGTGCCCGGGAATGGGGTCATCATGACGAACTGGGCGAAGGTGACGCCGGCCTTGATCGCCATCGAAACCGTCGCATCGAAGGTGGCGGGCGTGTCAGTGGGGAGGCCGAAGATGAAGGAGCCGAGGACGTGCACACCGTGTTTGCGGAAGGTCTGCAGCTGGTTGGCAAGCGCTTCGCCGGAGTAGTTCCAGTCCTTGTATACGGCCTTCAACCCCTCAGGCGTGACCGCCTCGACCCCCACGAGCGCGCCCTTGATGTTGGCTTTGCGCATGGCATCGAGATACTCGCCATCTTCACCGGCCTCCATCGTGATCTGCGTAAAGAAGACCATGTCCTTGGGGAGCTTGGCGAGCTCGGCCATGAGTTGGAAACGCTCCGTGCGGATAGCGGTGAGTTCAGCGATCTTGGCTTCGTTTTTCTGCTCGCGTGCAAGGCGCAGATCAGTAAGCGTGACCGGGTAGAAGTTATCGTCGGCAAGCGCAATATAGCGAAAGCCGATGCGGCGCAGCGCTACGATCTCATCCACGACCGATTGAAACTGGCGTTGTCGCGGCTGCTGGCCGTCGGTGCGCCAGACGCTGCAGAAGGAGCAGTGCTTGGGGCACCCGCGGATGGTCTGGACCGACGCCCACATGTACTTGGAGGAGTCGATCAGATCCCAGCGTGCGGCGAGGAACTGTTCGCCCTGGATGCGGCCGCCATCGTAGATTCGCATTGGAGATCCCGCAAGGCAGTCGTTGACAACCGCGGCCCAGACGACATCTCCATCTCCTTTGACGATGGCGTGGGCTTGTCCGAGTTCGAGGGCTTCTTCAGGGAAAAGCGTGGCGTGAATGCCGCCGTACACAACCCATGCGCCACGCTCGCGGGCGAGTCGGCCGACTTCATACCCACGCAGGGCGTTGCCGGTGTGCACGCTGATGCCGACGATATCGCCGGCCGCGATCGTCTCAGGGTTGATCGGTTCGATCGACTCGTCGACAAGGATTGGGTCGCCAACCTCTGGCGGAGTTGCCGCAGCGAGAACGAAGAGCCAGCGCGGGGTGATGACCGCGGTGCCAAAGGAATTGTCACTGGGATTTACGAGATGAACGCTCATGGAGTCCTTCCACATCGTGCGGGTAAGGCGCTTCCCTGAGCGTCAGGTGGTGTTGTCCGAGCGGGTTGGCCGATGTCTGCGGTGCGCATCGGTGCTCTGAGCAATAGGATACAGGTTGGATCAACCGAGTGTGCAAAATTCTGTTCATCCGCGAGAACCTCAAATTCGCAGGCTAGCGGACGCCCCACTTCAACTTGCTGCGGAGGACGTTGAACAGTCCATTGGGGCGCAGACGCAGAAGGCGCACAGCGTTGGTCGATCGGCAACAGCGGACCTCATCGCCAAGCCGGAGTTCGACCGCTTCCTGCCCGTCCACGGTGAGGAAGATCTGGTTTGGCACGCCTTCGACGGTAATCGTGATGCTGGATTCGCCAGGCATCACCATAGGGCGGATGGTGAGCAGATGAGGGCAGATGGGGGTGACCAGCATGCAATCGACGGATGGCATGACGATGGGCCCGTTCGCGGCAAGATTGTACGCGGTGCTTCCGGTCGGCGTTGACACGATTACGCCGTCGGCACGGAAGGTGGCGACCAGTTGCTCATCGATGTGGATGGTGTAGTCCGCCATCCGGGCGATCGTCCCTTTCGCCACGACGACGTCGTTCAACGCGTCCCATTCGCGGACTGCTTCGCCATCACGCATGAGCGCCGCATGCATCATGGTGCGGAGATCGATATCGGCGACGCCTCGAACCCAGTTTTCAAGCGTGGCGTAGAGATCGCCCAGGGGAATCTCCGTCAGAAAGCCCAATGAGCCGAGATTCACGGAAAGGATTGGGGTCTGCGTCAGTGCGAAGGCACGCGCCGCGGAGAGAAGGGTGCCATCACCTCCAAGGACAATGACAAGGTCCGGCTCGTACGAAGGAAGTTCCGTACGGTCGATTCCCTGCTGACTGAGATAGGCGGCGGAGTCGGTGTCCAGGAGGGTCTGGTATTGGTGAGAGGCCAGCCAGGAGGTGAGTTCAGGGAGGAGGTGCGCGACCTCGGGCTTCTGTGGCTTGGAGATGATGGCTGCCTTGAACATTAGGAGTAGTGTACTTCGACAAAGGCCAGCCGCTACCTTATAGCTTCCAGCTTCTGGCTGAAAGCCACTGGCTAGGAGCTGGAAGCTGTTGTTCCGAAGTATGCATGCAGCAGGTACTCGTGGTTACCCTCCATGCCCTTAATCGGCGAGTCGATGATCTGGATCTCTGTTGCGCCGAGAGAATCGGCAGACTGGGCTACGCGGTTGATCGCGAGCTGACGAGCAGCCTGCGTGCGGACGATCCCGCCCTTGCCGACGTGCTCGCGGCCGGCTTCAAACTGCGGCTTGATCAGGAGGACGACTTCACCATGCCAGGTCTGATCGGGCTCCGCGAACGCAGCAAGAACCGCAGGCAAGACTAGAGTGGCGGATATAAACGAGACGTCCAAAGCGAAGAACTCGATTCGGCGCGACGCCAGGGAGTTCGGCTCCAGCAGGCGGGCGTTGGTGCGCTCCATGAGCGTAACGCGCGCATCAGAGCGGAGCTTCTCGGCAATCTGGCCGTAGCCGGTGTCGATCGCAAGCACGCTCGAGGCTCCGGCCTGAAGCATGCAGTCGGTGAAGCCGCCCGTGGATGCCCCGATGTCCGCACAGGCTTTGCCAGCGACGTCGATCGCCCAGTGTTCGAGAGCGCGTTCAAGTTTCAGGCCGCCGCGGCCTACAAACTTCAGATCGTCGCCGAGAAGACGGATCTGGGCATCGGTGAAGGTTGGGTTGCCGGCCTTCTGGATCTTTTGCTCGTCAACGAGGACGCGGCCAGCAAGGATCAGGGCCTGGGCCCGCTCACGCGAAGGGACGAGATGCCGATCGACGAGCAGTTTGTCGAGGCGCACACGGCTGGGGCGATTGGCTTCCGGATTGGGTTCCTGTGGCAGCATTGCTCCTTCCAGTCTACGGGTTCAAGGGTGCAAGAGGATCCAAGCTAAGAGTGGTGTACTTTCCTCGATGCTCCGAAAACGGTACAGTGGGCGAGTACGTCATGCGGTGCCAAGCTCGTCTGGCATGCTCTGGCTTATGGCCTGCAGGATGCACAGGATACCCTTAGGTTGTAGGAGAAGTTACTGGTTAGCGGCAATCTGGTTCGAAGATAGGTGCGTTAGATGTACAGAGAGACGGGAGTCCTGAATATGCCTCCGCCATCCGAGTTGGATGATGCAACTCTGCTTGCACTCGTGCAGCGCGGTGATGAAGGCGCGATGGCATCGCTGTTCGATCGTTACTCAAAAGTAGTGTATTCGGTGGCATTACGCGTCTTACGTGATCCTGCGAGTGCGGAGGATGTGTTGCAGGAGATTTTCATGCAGATTTGGCGAAGTCCGGGGAGTTTCGTAGCGACGCGCGGCAGCCTGGGTGGCTGGCTTGCCGTGGTCAGCCGGAATCGCTCAATCGATGCGCTACGAAGGAAACGGCCGACGGAGTCGGTAGATGACATTGCGCTCGCGTCTTCCTACAACCTGGCAGATGAGGCCGAACGCAATTCAATGATGGAGAAAGCACGCAACGTAATTGTGGGCTTGCCGCTGGAGCAGAGAAAAACGCTGGAGATGGCGTTCTTCGACGGATTGACTCATTCTGAGATCGCTGAGATGACCGGAGACCCGTTGGGCACCGTGAAGACGAGGATACGCAGCGCATTGCTCTCCTTGAGAAAGGCGTTCCAGGCATGATCCCTGTCAAACACATCGATCCGGAAGATCTTCCGCTTTACGCGATGCAACTGCTGACGCCTGAAGAGATGGAGGAGATGACCTCGCAGCTGCAGTACAGCCCGGAAGGGCGGAAGGTGCTGGCGGAGTTTTACAGCGATCTCTCGACTCTCGCGCACACGGCGGAGATGCACGAACCACCTGCCGCGGCGCGGCAGCGGCTGATGAAGCATGTAGCCAGAGAAAAGAAGGCGGCCCCGGCTGATCCGCTGGGCAAGTATGTCGTGCCGATTGAACAATACGCTTCGAGAACAGCAGAGAGTTCGTTGCTTGATGATGAGCCGGAGCCACGCAGCTTTGGCGAAAGGGTTTTACCCTGGACAGGTTGGTTGATCGCCGCGGGAGTTTCGGCGTTCGCAGTCTTCACCTACCAGCAGAACGGTGAACTGAAACAGGCAGTGGCCCAGGTGAAGGCGCAGGATGCCAAGGCGCTTGCTTCGGCCGATGAGGCGAACGAAGTCATGTCGGCTCTGCAGGATCCAGCGGCAGTGCATGCAACGCTTGCGCTTTCGGCGATCGAAAGCAAACCTCTGCCGTCCGGACGTGTGACTTACGTGGCCAGCAAGGGTTCCCTGCTGTTTGTGGCGAGCAACCTGGCTCCGCTCGACCCATATAAGACGTATGAACTTTGGGTAATCCCTGTAGACGGGCAGCCGATGCCGGCGGGGACCTTCAAGCCGGACGAACGCGGCTTCGCCAGCGTGGTTCTGCCTGAACTACCAAAGGGCGTGGCAGCGAAGGCGTTTGGCGTGACTGTCGAGGATGCAGGCGGAAGCCTGACGCCGACCGCGCCAATTGTTCTCAAGGGTGTCGCTGGATAGAAGACACAGCTGCGCTGCTACACACTACAAAGGCCACCTTCGCGGGTGGCCTTTGTAGTTCTTGCTGTGGCGGGAGATCAAGCGACGAACATCTGCCTAGTTTGCATTGACGTGAACCTGGACGCCCCTGCTGAGCAGACCAACGTGGGTGCTTACCGCGTCGGTATCGGTGCGGAGGATGGTGAGGTCCTGCGAACTGGGCAGCCCCGTCTCACCAGAGGAGACGACGTAAACCTTCCCGGTTGGACTACCGGTAGTAACAGCGATGTAGGTGGGATAACCGTGGATCGTAAGGTCCTGCACACCGTCAGTTCCGGTGGTAGCCGGGATGGTAGCGATGACGGTATCGGTGGCTAGATTAATGAAGCTGATCGATCCGGGCGTCGTGGCATTTCCCTGGTTGGCGACCACAGCTTGCGTTCCATCCTGGAGCACGGCAACCTGTATCGGATTGATGCCGACGGGGATGTTGGCGACCACAGTGCCGAAGCCGGCTGCGTCGACAGGATTGTTGACGTCGCAGTTGGGATTGGAGACGACGGTCGTGGCGGAGCAGAGGGGAATGCTGATGATGGAGACGGAACCCGGGTTTACCCCGTCGCCGGCGTTGGCAACGACCATCTCGTTCAGTGTCGGTGCAAAGTCCGCCCACACAGGTCCGGTGCCTACCGGGATGGTGCCGTTGGGATACGTGGTGAAGTTATCGATGGCGTTGGTCTGCGAGTTGATGACAGTAATCGTGTTGGAACCGCGATTCATGATGAACGCGCGGCGGCCGTCCGCAGTCATGACGCCGTAGACGGGAGTTGCCCCGGTCGGGAGACAGGCTGAAATGGTCTGCGTGGTGGTCTCGATAGCCGCGACATGGGGTCCAGCAGCGAAGGTCGGCTGGCAGCTTGTGCTCCCTGCCTGAACGACAGCATAGACGCGGGGCACCGAGGGAGCTGCAACGGTGTAGACCGTGTTCACACCTGTGGGGAGCTGCTCTCTCAGGGCAGGAGGGGCGCCCGCTGCGAATTGCGCGACGGAAGCCAGGCCGGACTGGGTCGCATACAGGGAAGTCTGCTGGGTGACGAGCGTTGTGGCGCTCGAGCCGGCGGGCAGAGTGCTCTGATTAACCTGGCTTTGGATGAGACCTGCACTGATCGAGAAGCTGTTCAGGGTGCCGTCTCCGTTCAGCGTGTACGCGACATCCGCTGTTTGGTCGACGAGCAGCCAGAAGGGATTGTCGCCAAGATTTGTCGTATTTACGATCGTGTCGCCGGAGAAGTCGACGAGCGTCGCGAGGCCGGGCGTGTTGGCACCGGTCGTCGAAGCAATCACCGCATACTTGGTCGGTTGACCCGCGGGGCCGACAGGCGAGATTGCGCTCACAACGGGACGATAATTACTGCCGCAGGCGGTAAGAAAGAGGGGCGCGAGAGCCAGGGCGAGAGTGAGGCGGCGCGAGGCGCGTGCGACAACGATACGATCTGAGTGCAAGACTGCTCCCACTGCGGTTCTTTGGATAAAGGACTGGTGTTGATTGGTTATGCTCAAGGTTCGATTGTAAATCAAAGGGTCGTGGGGGCGAGGGTGAGCGGGTGGACGAAGACAATACCGGAAAGCAGGGATCGATGGCAGAGCGCGGTACTTGTCTGGACGGTGGGTACCGTCCTGATTGTTGCGAGCGTTCCCATCGTGATGCTCTCCTTACACCGGCAACTTGCAGATCATTGGGTGTTGCGAACAGGGATCGTCAGTTTGACGTTTGCTGTGATGGTTTGGGCACTACGCGCGGCAACTCCGTTGGCTGCTTTTTTCGGAGGAGTCATCTGTTTATTGGTGACTTTGCAGACAGAGCAGTCGCCCCGTCTCGCTGAATCCCATTCCGGCCTCTTGCCGTTGATGGCGCTGTTCGTCCTGACCTTTCTTGCTACAAAGGCGGGCAAGATCAGGAAAGCACGTCTTGGTGTCGCGGAATCACGGCGTGGACGAAGTGCCGCGCAGGTAATCGCTAACCTTGGAGCGGCAGCCCTGGCCGCGATCCTTGGCTTCTTCTACACCTCTTTGCACCAGGCTTCGCTCATCATGCTGCTGGGGGCCCTCGCGGAGGCTACCGCAGATACGGTCTCGTCGGAGATCGGTGCAGCGTTCGGAGGTCAACCATTTCTGGTAACCACGTTTCGGCGGGTAGAGGCAGGAATCGACGGAGCCGTTTCCGTGCTTGGAACCGTGGCGGGGTCTATCGCGTCGGGACTGATCGTTGCAGTCGGAGTGTGGAGTCTGGGGTTCACATTACGACAAGGCCTGGCGGCGTTCCTGGGCGGGAGCGTTGGATTATTCTTCGACAGTTTTCTGGGCGCTACGGTGGAGCGGCAAGGATGGTTCGGGAACGACTGGGTGAACTTTCTTTCGACCATGGCAGGCGGATTAGTAGCTTGGGGGCTCTCATTGGCCTAGGCCTTAACGCTGACAGGAGATCAGCGCCGAAGAAGGTTCTTCCGTGACTTATCGGAAGCCGGTTGGGCTAGCAGCGAAGAGCTGCTTTTAGTCGTCGGCGCGGCCTTCGATCCAATGGTGGAGAATCGTCTCGGAGAGATGCAGGCGCAAGAGTGTATAGGCGATGATCTCGTGGGCGTAACGTTGGGCGAGATCAAGATCGTCAATGTTGCCTAAGGGCGGCCGCGGTGAGGTGTAGACGTCGAGACCGGCATCCTCGCACAAGGCCTGGATGCGGAAGAGGTGGGTGGGGTCAGAGACGACAACGATGTGCTGGAGATGGCGATCCTCCGCGATGTCAGCGAGGCGGGTAACCTGCTGCGAGGTGTCGAAGGAATGGGTCTCGGCGAGGATATCGGACGGCGGAATGCCATTAGCGAGGAGATAGTCGCGTCCTACGCCGCCCTCTGTCTCCCCGTCGTCTTTGTCGGAGCCACCCCCAAGCGTGATGATCAGCGGGGCGATCTGCCGCTGGTAGAGAGCGACCGCATGATCGAGACGAGCGTGGTAAACCGGTGACGGATGCCCACGATATTCCGCTGCACCGAAGACGGCAATGGCATCAGCCGGGCGTGCCTGGTCTTGGTGCGCGGTGGCGTCGATCTCGTGGATGACGTAGATGCTCCAGAGAAGGGCGATGGTGAAGAGCAGAAGAAAGACACGGCCAAGAAAACGAACGAAAGGGCTGGTCCGGGATTGAGCGTTGCGTGGCATTGCGGTAGAGACAGTATGACTTAAGGCAAAAACAAATGCGCCCTGATGCCGGGCGATCGGTACCGAGTACGCCTGATCGCTCCGCTTGCTGTCGACTAACGTTGCAGGCAGAGGGCGATTTCGTAGGTGGGGATGGCGCCCTCACGCAGGATTGACCAGGCACCATCATCTCCGGTGAGATCGACGATGGTGGTAGGAATTGCGCGCGCCGTCGGGCCGCCATCGACGATCATCGGAATCATGCCGCCAAGCTGGTCGCGAACCGCGCCGGCAGAGGTGCACTCGGGCAGACCCTGCAGGTTGGCGCTGGTGGCTGTGATCGGCAGACCAAGTTTCGCGCAAACCGCCCGAGGAATTGCAGCTTCGGGTACGCGCAGTGCGACGTTGCCGGTGTTGGCGGTGACCCGCAACGGCAGCTTGGCGCCGGCTTTTACAATAATAGTGAGTGGGCCGGGCCAGAAGCGTTCAGCCAGGCGGTCGAAGGCGTTGTCGCAGGAACGTGCGAGCGCGTACGCCTCGGCGACATCGGCAATGAGGAGCGACAGCGGCTTGTGGCGAGAGCGCTCTTTCAGCTCATAGATGCGATCGACGGCGCGCAAGTTAACGGGGTCGACCGCGAGGCCGTAGAAGGTGTCGGTAGGCAAAGCGACCAGCTGGCCGGCATCGAGAGCGGCGACAACGCGCTCGATGAGTTCAGGCTCGGGCTCGTCGGGATGAATGCGGAGAATTTCGGCCGTCAAGTTTCAGTTGCTCCCAAGGGTAAGGCAGTCTGAACGTTAGCATACGGGATGGGTGGAATTCTTGCTGGAGCACAGCCTTTAGCTAATAGCTCATGGCTGCCGTAGACTTTGGGGATGGGGAGTGAGGTGGTGACGAGCCGGGGCAATGCGCGGGTGAAGCAGCTGCGCGCAGCGTTTGCGGGGCAGGCGCGGCTTGCAAGTGGCTTGGTAGCTATTGAAGGGGAACACCTGCTCGAAGAGGCGGTGAAGAGCTCGCAGGCGTTGAAGACGGTGTTTGTGAGCGAGCGGCGGGAGGTGCCGGGCTTTGTGCCGCGCGGCATCGAGGTAGTGCGGCTGGCGAACGACGTGTTTCAGAGTTGTGTCGAAACGCAGACGCCGCAAGGGATTGCGGCCTTGCTGGTGCCGCCGGTGTCTTCTGTGGAGCAGATGCTGGGACCAGGGTTGACCGGGGCTCCGCTCATTTTGCTTGCGGTGGGTTTGCAAGATCCGGGAAATCTGGGCACGCTGGTCAGGTCGGCGGAGGCTTTCGGTGCGACGGGAGTCCTGACAACTATTGGTACCGTAAGTGCCTGGAATCAGAAGGCGCTGCGGGCCTCGGCCGGGAGTGTGTTCAGGATGCCGATCGTGCCGGCTACTCCAGAGGCGATGGAGCGGCTGGAGCAGACGGGAGTGCAGCTGGTTGCGGCGTTGAAGGAGGATGCTCTGGCTGTCGACTCGTCAGAACTGGAAGAGGTTCTGCGAGGGCCGTGTGCCGTGATGATTGGGAATGAAGGTGCGGGATTGAGCGAGGATTGGGTGCGAATGGCGGATCGCAGGGTGACGATTCCCTGCCCTGGGTTTGTGGAGAGCTTGAATGCGGCGGTTGCGGGATCGATTTTGTTGTGGGAAGTGGCTCGAAGTAGAAAGGCAAAGGCAGGAGCGTCCTGACGCCGAATGGGCGCCACTCCGTAGAATGATCGCTCGGCCTGGTAAATGATGGAGGTTGGACTTGGGGTTGTTTGACGGAGGACCGGTTGCGGCGGCAGGTGCGGCGGTGCGACAGGCACCGTTGGCGGAGAGAATGCGTCCACGCACGGTCGAGGAGTATGTTGGGCAGCAGCATCTGCTGGGAGAAGGCAAGCCGCTGCGGCTCGCAATCGAGAATGACGACGCAGCTTCAATGATCTTCTGGGGGCCACCAGGCGTCGGGAAGACCACGCTGGCAAAGATCGTTGCGGTGCGGACGCAGGCTTCGTTTATTGAGTTTTCGGCAGTGCTGAGCGGGATCAAAGAGATCAAGGCCGTGATGGTCGAGGCGGAGAAGGCGGCGCAGTTCGGATCGCGCACGATCCTGTTTGTGGACGAGATTCATCGCTTCAACAAGGCACAACAGGACGCCTTCCTGCCGTATGTTGAGCGTGGCACAATCCGACTTATTGGCGCGACGACGGAGAATCCATCGTTTGAGATCAACGCGGCGCTGATCTCGCGCTGCCGGGTATATACGCTGCAGGCGTTGAGTGAAGAGGATGTAGTTGGACTGCTGCGGCGGGCGCTGGCTGACTCGGAGCGGGGGTTAGGTAGCACGGCGATTGAGGCGGAGGATGAGGCGCTGGCTTCCATCGCGGTGTACGCGAGTGGAGATGCGAGAACCGCGCTGAATGCGCTGGAGGTTTCGGCGCGGCTTGCAGAAGGGCGCGGAGAGACGCTGATCTCGAAGGCGCTGGCTGCCGAGGCGATGCAGCGGAGGATGCTCCTCTATGACAAGAAGGGCGAGCAGCATTACGACATAATTTCGGCTCTGCATAAGAGCGTGCGCAACAGCGATCCGGATGCGGCGCTGTACTGGCTGGGGCGAATGCTCGAGGCCGGCGAAGATCCGATGTACTGTGCGCGGCGACTGGTAAGGATGGCGGTTGAGGATATTGGACTGGCGGCTCCGGAGGCGCTGAATCTGTGCCTAAGCGCGCGCGATGCGATGCACTTTCTGGGAAGTCCCGAGGGGGATCTGGCTTTGGCGCAAGCGGCGGTTTACCTTGCGCTCGCCCCGAAGTCGAATGCGGTTTATACGGCGTATACCGCTGTCAAGGCAGACATTCAGAAGACCTCGGCCGAACCTGTTCCGCTGCATCTGCGGAATGCGCCGACACGGCTGATGAAAGAACTGGATTACGGCAAGGGCTATCAGTATGCGCACGATCAGGAGGGAAGGGTCGCGGATATGGAGTGTCTACCGGCTTCGTTGCGGGAACGTAGATACTATGTCCCGACGGGCGAGGGGCGGGAGCGGCAGTTGGGCCAGCGCATGGAGGAGATTTCACGAATAAAGGAGTCGAAAAAGGAGTAGTACCGTGGTAGCTTGATCGCGTTCCTTATTCCATGTTGTGAAAGAAGGTGCACGATGACTGCGATTCCACCACTTACTCCTTACCTCTTTGTCTCCAATGCCGCGGCCGCGCTTGAGTTCTACAAGAGGGGCTTCGGCGCTGTGCAGGAGGGCGAAGTGCACAAGATGCCCGGCACGGACAAGATCATGCATGCGCGGCTGTTGATCAACGGGGCGTTGATTATGCTTTCGGATGAGTTTCCCCAGGGAGGGGCAAAGAGCGAGACGCCGGATGCGCTGGGCGGCTCGCCAATAGTGTTGGCGTTGAACCTGGAAGATGTACAGACGTTCTGGGACCGGGCTGTAGCTGCCGGCGGGATCGTGACGATGCCGCTGGCGCTGCAGTTCTGGGGCGATAAGTACGGGCAGATGACCGATCCGTTCGGGCATAAGTGGTCGCTGTCGCAGACCATGAACGTTATGACCGATGCGGAGATGCAGGGCGCGGCGGAGTCGATGCTGGAGGAGAAAGGCACGTTGATGGGCTCCCCGGACGAGGCTTAGCAGCCCGCACGTTCCACTCAGCTAAGATGGCTGCATGGAACCGGAAGAGATGCAGGAGTTTTCGAAGCAGATGAAGGAGAGCGGCGAGGGTGGTGGAGAGTCGCTGACGCATATCTCGCTCGCGATCTCTATTTTGGCAGTCCTGGTGGCGATGGTGACTGTGATCGGTCATCGCAGTCACACCGAAGCCGTGCTCTCGCAGGCGAAGGCAAGCGACCAGTGGAACGAGTATCAGGCGCAGCGAATCCGCTCGACCGAGCTTGCAGCGACGGCGGATATGCTGCAATTGCAGCCCTCGGCGGATGGCGCGGCGGTCCAGGCGAAGCTGAAAGATTACGCTGCGCAACAGCAGAAATGGGCTGCCTCTACCGAAAAGGAGCAGGATAAAGCTCGCGAATACGAAGCAGACGTTGCGAAGGCAGAGCACCAGGCGACTCGTTATGACGTAGGCGAGGCACTGTTGCAGATCTCCGTTGTGCTTTGCTCAGTGACGCTGTTTACGCGGAGAAAGCGATACTTCTACGCTGGACTGACGGTGGGTGTTGTCGGTTTGATCTTTGCGGCTACCGGATTTCTGGTGAGTCAGTAGTTGATTGACTAAACCAACTGCCACTTCGCCGTTATCGCGAGCAAACACTTCGTGCTGTTCTCCGACAGCGCACTTCTTGAGGTCTGGACGCTGCGCGTTTCAGTGGCTGTCGGTGTTGATTGCAGCCAGGACGGCGTCTTTGGTGAGTAGCTCGGGCAGCACATCGGGCTGACCAGCCGCGGGATAGATCGCGTAGGTGGGAACGCCGGAACGATTCAGACTTGAGAGCTGCGCCGTGATGTCAGGCGAGTACTGGGTCCAGTCAGCGCGGAGCAGGATGAACTTATGCTGGCTGAGCTGCTGTTCAACTTCGGGGCTCTTGAGCACGAGCTTCTCGTTCACCTGGCACGAGAGACACCATGCTGCGGTGAAGTCGATGAAGACAGGCTTACCGGCGGAACGCGCCTGATCGAGTGCGGATTGGCTGTAGGGGGACCACGCGAGGTGACCGGGTGATTGAACCGTCCCCTGCTGGTTGGTGCTGGCGACCAAGACAGACTTCGGACGGGAGAGCGGAACGGCCAGCCCTGCAGCAATGAGGATGACGGCGGCGACGGCGCTCGACCAGCGTGCGGGCCACTTGTGCAGCACCCAGCCGGCGACCGCGACGAGGAGGAAGCAAAGTAGCAGGTAGCCGATGGAGTCGGATTCAGCACCAACCTCGCCGGTGATGTGCAGGCGCCCGTAGACCCAGGTGAGCCAGATGACGGTCGCAAAGAGGGGGACTGCCGTCAGGTGCTTGAGGGTTTCCATCCAGGCGCCGGGGCGTGGGAGGAGTTTGGTCCATGAGGGCTGGAGGGTAAGGAGCAGGTACGGAGTCGCGAGACCGAGGGCGAGCGCGGTGAAGACAGCGAAAGTGACGACCGCGGACTGCGCGAGGGCGTAGCCGATGGCCGCTCCCATGAGCGGCGCGGTGCAAGGGGTCGCGACGACGGTGGCGAGGACCCCCGTAAAGAAGCTGCCGGTGTAACCTTCCTGTCTGGCCAGAGAGCCGCCGGCCGAAGTTAGCGAAAGTCCCAGGTCGAACTGGCCGGCGAGCGAGAGCGCGAAGAAGAACAGGCCGGCAGCGAGAATAGCGATAAAGGCTGTTGATTGCAGTTGAAAACCCCAGCCGATGTGCTGTCCGGTGCCACGAACGATCAGGAGCGCCGCGACGATCAGCCAGAACGAGACCAGGATGCCAAGTGTATAGACGATGCCGTGGGCGCGCATGTGCTTGCGCTCTTCGCCGTGGGACTGGACGAGCGAGAGTCCCTTGAGGAAGAGCACCGGGAAGACACAAGGCATCAGGTTGAGGATGATGCCGCCGAAGAAGGCGAGGCCGATCGCGGGAAGGACGGTGAGCTTCGAGGCGCCGCTCGACGTTGTGCCCGACTTTGAACCGGAACCTGGCTTGGCGACGTTGAAAGCGGCAGCAGTGGCCGCGCTATTGCAATCAGAAGTATCACCTTGGGTAATGGGTGCGGTGAACTCGTATCCTTCGCCGTCAGAGACTTTGAGCACGGCATGAACGGTTGCAGGCTCGGGCGGGTACTGGCCGGGATGGTTCGGATCTTCGCCACGCGCGAGGCAGATGCGGAAGCGGTCGCCGGATAGCTTGAGTACAGGCTGCGGATCTGAATCGGCAATGATGCCTTCGTCGTAGGGGTAGAACTCGACGTCGCTGGCCTTGACCACCTCATCGGGATGAAAGGTTATGGCGAGGGTGCTCCGGCTGCCGGTAGCGGTAACGTCCCAGTTCTTCGGCAACGCGGGCGGAATGGCCTTGAGGGCGGCGCCAAGAGCTCCGATCTCCTGACCGGGCTGGGCGTTTGGAGTGACCGTAAGGTCGATGCCCATGTGAGCCTTGCCGGGGATGCAGACCTCGCGGCAGACGAGCCAGGTGATCTTCGCGTCGAGGTGGATCGGACCCGGTTTGACGTTCGAGGCGATCAAGATCTTCACGGGAAAGGCGGTGTTGTCCTCGTAACCGAAGTCCATGAGGGGGCCGACCGGGAGGCGGGACGGGACGGGAAACAGGATAGGGCCGGCAGTGACGCCTTCGGGAAGAGTCCACTTGATCGAAGGGGGGTAGCCGGCGAAACCGGCGTTGGTCCAATAAACGTGCCAATGTTCTTCGAGTGAGACCACGAGGCCAACGTCGACCGATGAGCCTGGGGCGACGGATGGGGCGAGCGAGACAAGCTCTGCGGTAAGATGCTCAGCTTTGACCGGGCCCGGGCCGCCATCGCCCACGGATTCGAGCTGCGCGTGCGTGGTGCCGCAGGCGAAGGCGAACAGCATTATGGCGAGCAGGCGGGGGAAGGTCATGAGGATATTGTATGGGGCGATTGGCAAGGCGAGCTTTCCACTCTCCGCTCTTACCTAAAAGCTGCTGGCTAGAAGCGAACAGCTGCTCTTCGGGATTCCACCATGAGGCATTGGTCGGCGACGACGGAGATGCCAGCAGCTTGCGCGCGGGCGGTGGCTTCTGGGTGAGTGATTCCCTGCTGAAGCCAGAGACCGGGTGCGTCGGGTTTGCCGGCGTAGAGGGCGATCATCTCGTCGACAATAGCCGGGATGAACTTAGGCAGGCGGAAGACATTGATCAGGTCCGGCTTATCGGGGAGTTCGGCGAGCGACGCATAGGCTCTCTCACCAAGGAGTTCGGAGATGCCGGGATTGATAGGAAGAATGCGGTGTCCGATGGACTGAAGGTATGCGGGTACGTAGTTGGACGGCTTCTGCGGGTTGTCGGAGAGGCCGATGACGGCTATGGTCTTGCTGCGAAGGAGGCGCTGAACGGTAGTGGGTTCATTCATAGTGAGCAGCACAAGAGCGAAAAAAAGACGGTAGAAGAACAACGAAGTGCGCCTGACAAGGCTTAGTGCCAGATGCCCAGTAAGCGGCGGAGGACGACGAGCTCGCCGAGATGATAGGCGTTGTGGTCGGCGATGAGCAGGGCTTCGCGGAGGAGGTTCTGGCCATCGCCCCAGAGGAATGGTTTGTAGAGGTCGACGTTGGGTTTGAGCAGGAGCTGTTCGAATTTGCTCTGGTCGGCGCGAATCTCGGCGATGCTGTTATGCCAGGAGTCCTTCGTAGGTGGGACGGCGGATTTTGGCCAGTAATCATCGGGCCACGCAGCGTGTTGGTAGCCGCCCGTGGGAGGCGCGGAGAAGTTGAGGATGTCGCGCTGCGTGATACGGAGGTGTTCAAGCAACTGCCAGGCAGAGTACGGCAGATGCTCGGGAACCGTGGCGTAGTGTTCCGCCGGAAAATCTTTGATGGCCTGGTCGAAGGTGGCATGGGCCTGGCCGCCGCGGATGAGGGCGAGGAGCTGCGTAATTAGAGGGTTCGTGGTGGACTCTTGCGTCGCCATGCCCATTGGATGTGAGTGGTGGTGGCGTGGGTTCGGAAACTGCGCCACCCGCAGGCATCCTGCGAATCACGTTCGCCGGTACTTTGGGCGGATACTGAGCCGCTGCCTTATGAATGGCGATTCGTTCAGTCGATATCCTCGGCGACTGCAGCGGGTATGTTGCCTTCGCGGCGCAGACGGAGATAGCCGCGGATAAATGGTTCGAGGTCACCGTCAAGGACTCGGTCCACGTCTCCCACTTCGACGCGGGTACGGAGATCCTTTGCCATGCGGTAGGGCTGCAGGACGTAGCTGCGGATCTGCGAGCCGAACCCGATGTCGAGCTTGGAATCTTCGATCTTGCGGGTTACGGCCTTCTTCTTATCGAGCTCATACTCGTAGAGCTTGGACCGCATCATCTTCATGGCGCGTTCCTTGTTCTTATGCTGGGAGCGCTCATTCTGACAGCCGGTGACGAGGCCTGTAGGCAGGTGCGTGATGCGTACGGCAGAGTCTGTTGTGTTCACATGTTGCCCGCCCTTCCCGCCGGACCGGTAGGTGTCGATGCGTAGGTCTTCGACCTTGATTTCAATGACGATCGTATCGTCTATCTCCGGCGAGACGAAGACCGAGGCGAAGCTGGTATGGCGACGCTTGGCGGAGTCGTAGGGAGAGATGCGGACCAGGCGGTGGACGCCAGTTTCACCCGAAAGCAAGCCGAAGACGAAGTCTCCTGAGATGGTGAAGGTAGCGGACTTGATACCGGCTTCATCGCCATCCTGAATCTCATTGATCTCGACTTTGAAGTTCTGACGCTCGCCCCAGCGGATGTACATGCGCATCAGCATCTCGGCCCAGTCTTGCGATTCGGTGCCACCGGCGCCGGGGTGTACGGTGACGATGGCGTTGAGCATGTCAGTTTCACCCGACAGCATTGTCTTCGACTCGAGCTTTTCGGCGTAGTCCACAAGCGCAGGAATTTCGCGTTCGAGGTCGGGTTCGGTGGGTTCGCCCTCACGCGCGAGTTCAAAGTAGGCTTCGATATCTTCGGCGCGGCGCTGGAGTTCGGCCTCGTCGGCGAGGAGAGTTTCAAGGCGTTTGCGCTCGCGCATGAGCGGCTGCGAGCGTGCGGCGTCGGCCCAGACCGTGGGGTCGGCAATCTTTTCTTCGACTAAGGTAAGTTCGCGGCGGAGGCGGGGCTGGTCAAAGATACTCCCGCAGCTCGCGGACTCTGTCGCGGACCGGGGAGTAGGAGTATTCAAGGTCGGAAAGCATCTGCTTAGTTTAGTGGATTGTTGGAGCAGAGGGAAAGGCGGATCGCTGATAGGTTAATCGCGGCGGCCAAGGTGCCCGTGCAGTGAGTCGCAGCCTGAGCGCGCTTTGTGATTGCTTTGCGCGTGAGATGGGCGTAGAAGAGAGGGGTTCTAGGAAAATCACTTGGAGGTGAGCGATGCGAATCAGTACGCAGGGCATGGTTTGTGTGGCAGCGGGTTTGCTGAGTGTGAGCGCACTCCGAGCGTCTGCTCTGGCGAACGTGACGATCGAAGGTTGGGTCAGCGATTCGAAGTGTGGCGCGATGCATGGCGCGAAAAGCCCAGATCCGGATTGCGTGGCAAAGTGCATTAAAGGCGGCGCAAAGCCCGTATTTGTGGATGCGGAAGGCAAGGTGTGGGACATCGACGACCCCGATGCGGTAAAGGGACACTACGGCCACCATGTGTCGGTGGAGGCGAGTGTGGATCCCGGCACGAAGTCGGTGCATGTGGTGAAGGTGACAATGCTGGCGCAGCAGTAGAGTTCGCAGCGGAGAGTTGAGGGCCTGGTTTGCCAAGCAGACCAGGCCTTCATCTTGCAAGGCTGTCCTATAGCTCCGGACGCCCGGTCGGCCAGCTCCGGATGCCTGGTAGCGGAAGCTGCGCCGTGCGTTAAAGTGTGATCACGGGCACTCTGCTGAAGAACGCCCAAGCGAGCAAGCCAATCGTCATAGCAGCGCACAGCCACGCAAACCAGTCGCCGTAGCGGGCGTAAATGCTAAGTCCCTGAGTGAAGGCGAAGGGGAAGGCGTAGGCACCGCGAGTGTGGCGAGGCGCTTCGAGAAGGGTGCGGCCCTGGGGATCGATCGCCGTGGTGATGCCAGTGTTGGTATCAAGCAGCAGCCAGCGGTGATTCTCAATAGCGCGCATGCGGGTCATGTTGAGGTGTTGCCAGGGAGCGCCGCTATCGCCATACCATCCGTCATCGGAGATGTTGACCAGCACCTGGGCACCGTTGAGAGTGAAGTGGCGGACTTCGTCGCCGAAGATGCTTTCATAGCAGATGAAGGTGCCATAGGTGTGGCCGCCCGTGGTGAAGACCGACCTCTCGGTGCCCGGATCCATATTGCCAACACCCTCGGTCAGCTTCTGGGCAAACGAGAAGAACTCTTTGAACGGAACATATTCGCCCCACGGCACTAAGTGGATTTTGTCATAGTGACCGTGAAAGTCTCCGTTACTGTCGAACAGGGATGCCGAGTCATATTCGTAGTATCCGTTGGGGTTCTGATTGGTTGGCTCGATGCCGATGGAACCGACGATGGCTGGGGTGTGCAGCGTTCGAACCAGGTTACTGATCGAAGCTATGAAACCTTGGTCACTGGTGAAGAAACGAGACGGGGCTTCTGGCCAGATCAGGACGGTGGGGTGTCTCATGGAGGCAAGAATGGCCCCGTTCATCGGATTGGCGGAGAGATGCGAAAAGCTTTGTATCTCTGCGCTGGATGAGAGCGGCTGGATAGACTTACCGGGAGCACCTACCTCAATGTTTTCCTGCAGCATGACGGCAGTCTGATCGACGCCTTCGACGAAAGAATGTCTGCCGACAGGCGTGCCCAGTTGGATTGCTATCGCAAACAGAAGCGCCGAAGCGGGGATCCAGAATCGTTGCTTCCTGCCGGGAAGGAAGTAGGATGCTAGCCCTGCGTTGATCGCGGCAATGACAAAGCTCAGGCCCATGACACCGGTGACAGGAGCGAGTCTGGTGAGCAGAAGATTGTTGATCTGCGAGTAGCCCAGTAAGTCCCAGGGGAAACCCGTAATACGGCCGCGCGCTAGCTCCACTGCTACCCAGATTGCGGGTAAAAGGATTAAAGCCGTTTGAGTCCCAAGGCGAGATCGCTGGATGCAGTTAGTGATGCTCGCGAACAAAGCATGGTAAAGACCAAGATAGAGTGCGAATAGAAAAAGGATTCCGAGGGCCACCGGGCCTGGCAGTCCACCATATAAGTGCATAGTCTGATAAATCCAATAACAATTGCCGAGATACCATAGGATGCCGCAGGCATAGCCCAGCATTGCGGCTTGTATAGGTCGTAGTGCATTGCCCGTCGAAGCAGGCAGCAGAATCGCCACGAAGAGCGGCACAAGCGCAAACCAGGCAATCGATGTTTGTATAAAGGAAACGGGACCGGCGATCGGAAAGATAAGTACTTGCAGAATCGCTGATGAAACGACAAGCGTCCATGTGCGGATGGGGATAGTAGTAAGCAGAGTCATGCGTGGTCAGTCTACATGGCCGCGGCGCTTACGATGAGTCTGAGTGCGGCTCTTGGCTGGTTTTGATTGTTGTCGAGGAATCACTAGGTCAAACTTGAGAAAGCGGTAGCTTTGATAAAGCGTTATCCTTCAAACTGAGTTGGCGCAGACGACTGATTTGTAGAGCAGGAATATCTTTCGCAAGATGTCGCTCCTGATGGAGGTAGTTTCTTGGCTTTAACAGAGGTGATTGCTCAGATTGATGCAGAGATCGCAAAGCTACGGCAGGCGAAGCTTTTGCTGAGTGGTGCGGAAGCCCCTAAGAGTGGGCGCGGGCGTCCAAAGGGCAGTAAGAATGCGAGCACGGCGGCTGCCGCAGCGGCGCCGGTAACAGCCAGGTCCAAGCGGAAACTGAGTCCCGAAGGTCGGAAAGCAATCGCCGATGCAATGAAGCGACGCTGGGCGGAGCGGCGTAAGCAGACGGGAAAGTAACTTGCCATCGACGAAGAGTTCTAGAAGGCAGCGCATCGCGCGATGGTGTGAAACGACGAGGTCCTGAGCAGCGGCTCAGGACCTCTGTGTTACAACCGCGTCCTACCTGATTATCATCGGCGCTCTCGGTTTGATCTGCCCGTACCAACTCGCAGGAGCAATCGGAATGGGACCGAGGCGTGTTTATAACAACAAAGCTCGGAACTGAGCTAACGGGTGACAATCACTTCTCGGAGACTATCCTTGGCAAGGAAGAACTTGTATCCAGAATAAAGATGGAAGATGGCTTCGACCTGGCGATTTGTCTGAGTGTGAAGGATCGGACGGCCGCCGACGCGCTGCAGTTCTAAATTGTCTGTCGAAGTCAGGTGATAGCGCGAGAAAGTCGTGTCATCCGCGGATGGCTTCGCAGTAACACCCACAGGAGTGCTGGAATGGAAGAGTGCGAGGAGTTGGCCCCCCGGCGTCATCACATCGGCCAGGCGGTCCGCGACATGTGGAATGATGGACTTGGGAAGAAAGTCCAGGGTATCCCACAGCAGAATGACGTCGAAAGTGCGGCCTTGGAAGTCTAGGTTTTCCTCGAGGAAACGAGCCGTGTCGAACGTGGGTGGTTCGCCCTCATCAGGAGTGCCTAGATACTCGGGCCGGGCTGCATCCTCAACCAGGTTGGCCATGTAGATCGAATGGCCAAGACTGGTAATGAGGTTGATATTCCCTGCCGATGTCGGGCCGAAGTCGAGGATGCGCAGGGATTCCTGCGAGCGCAGATAGCTGGCCATCTGCCCCCAGCCGCTGGAGTGCCTCAAAATGCGCGCGGCACTCCCTGAATCAGCGCTGCTGTTTTTGCCGCCGAACAAACCCATGTGTGAGGTCCTTGGTGTTTAGAGGGCCGGGTCGGAGGGGGAAGGACTAATCGCAGCAGAGGCGCCGTTGCCGCTGAGTTCGACTCGGCCTCGAATCGTGGCGCTCTCTTCGATCGAAAGTCGCGCGGCTGTGAGATCGCCGTTCAGAACAGCAGTCTGCCGGAGCTCGATGCGCCCACTCGCGAAGACATTCCCGTCAACGGAGCCAAAAACGATAAGGTCGCGGACGTGAAGTTCTGCTGCAATCTGGGCGTTAGGTCCAACGGTGAGGCGTGACTCTGGTAGATTGACGGAACCTTCAAAGATACCGTCGAGAAAGAGATCTTCGGTGCCGCTAAGTTCTCCGCGGATGGTGACTGATTTTCCGATGTTGGTGGAACCTTCGGCTGGCTTCATGTGGAACGTGAACTCCGATAGGCGGCCTTTGAAAAGAGCACCGCTAGGCCGAACTATACCCATCCACCGGGTGCGAGGCAAACGGGAAAACTTTGAGCGACGGCAGCACGTCCTAGGAGGTAGTGCGGACAGCGCGGAGAAGGTGTACAAACTGGAGCCAGGGAGGTTACGGCTGAGGGTGAGGTTGGTCAAGCAGAAGCGCGTCATGCCACTCCAAACGCCTGTGCGAAGGGCGATGGTGCTGCTGATCTGCTGTGGATTTTCTCACCTGGGGAATGGTTACGCCCAGCAGAGTCCGAGCAGCGCTCCGAAGCAGGTCGTGAACGATGCGATCGCGAACGAGGTGAAGCTGGTGGAGTACGGGGGATCCTATCTGCGCTATCAGGTCCATACGCAGGATGCTAAAGGTGACCAGATTCGAGAGGTAATCGAGTCAAAGGATGGGACGGTAGCACGCGTGTTGAAGCGCGGCGATCGGCCGCTGACGGCCGAAGAAGATGCGGATGAGCAGGCGCGGCTTAGAGAGATGCTGGACTCGCCTGATGCTTTCCACAAGCATGTGCAGAAAGATCTAACCGGCAAGAAGCTCGCTGTCGACCTCATCAAGCTTCTTCCAGACGCAATGATCTACAGCTATGTACCGGGCCAGCCGCAGCGAGGAGATAAGCCTGCCGGTGAGTCGGATGAGCTTGTGATCGACTTCAAACCTGATCCGAAGTGGAATCCGCCAACCATGATCTCGCAGGCCTTGCAAGGGCTTGAAGGACGGTGCTGGATCGACTCGAAGACGCACCACCTTACCAGGCTCGAGGCGGATTTGTTCCAGGGTATTAATTTCGGGTTCGGGTTCTTCGCTCACATTTACCCCGGTGGAAAGTTCGAGCTGGAACAGGCACCGGTCGGAGATGGTCGATGGATTGTCGATCACTTTAGCGAGCATGTAACGGTAAGGGCAATGATGGTCAAGACGATCAAGGAAAACACGGAGCTCGTAGCTACAGAATTCGCCGCGATTCCGCCCATGGGGTACCAGGACGCGATCAAACAGCTGCTGGCGAAGTAGTCTGGGTACGATCCATTCAGTAGTTGCACGAATAGGATCGAACATCATTCTCCTCGATGAAGCCGGGAGAAGATCCACGCTTCGTCAGGAAGATAACGGGTCTCTTTGCGCAACCTTTGCGGCTCGCCAGAGTTGCTCGAGCTCCTCTGGGCTGCGTTGAGCGAGAGCATCAGGACCGCCCGCAGCATCTTCAATCATGTTGAAGCGCTGACGGAATTTGGCGTTCGCAGCGCGCAGCGCAAATTCGGGTTCAAGCTTCAGGTGCCGAGCTAAGTTGACTACGGTAAAGAGCACGTCGCCCAGCTCGTCTTCGGCTCTTTTCAGATCCACGGAATCCGCCTCGAGCTCGGCTTCGAGTTCGGTGGTCTCTTCCTGGAGTTTATCGATGAGGCCTCGGAGATCAGGCCAGTCGAAACCCACCCCGGCCGCCTTCTTTCCAAGACCAGCAGCCTCAAGGAAGGCTGGTTGATGGCGGGTGACCTCGTCGAGCAGATGTAAGGGGGCGTATGGCCTGGCGGCTCGTTCCTGTTGCTTTACCGACTCCCAGGTTTGCTTGACATCGTCGGGTGTTGTGGCGACGGCATCGGCGAAGATGTGAGGGTGCCGGCGAATGAGTTTTGCATTGAGGTTTGCGGCTACATCCTCCATGGTGAAGTAGCCTTCATCGGCTGCCATCTGGGCGTAAAAGAGCACTTGAAGCAGAAGGTCGCCGAGTTCATCCTTTAGGTCGGGCCATGCGCGCCGCTCGATCGCATCGAAGACCTCGTAGGTCTCTTCGAGGGTGTGCCGCTTAATGGAGTCAAAGGTCTGGGCACGGTCCCATGGGCACCCGTTGGGCGCACGTAAACGAGCCATGATGGCGATGGATTCGGCGAGGGCTTTCTCTGACATGCGAGTAGTTTATCTTTCCCTGCTACGGAAGGCAGCGCGACAAACTAAGTCAAGCGGACGACAAAGACAAGACCAGGTTCAAGATGTATTCTGAGGGGGCTTGGAGGTCCAGCGATGCCGAGTGAGCGAGCCCGAGGTTGGTGGAAGATGTTGTTGATTCTGCCCTATCTGGGGCTTTGTTTCCCAGTGCTCTATGCGCGAAACACCCCGACCCTGTGGGGATTCCCTTTCTTCTACTGGTACCAGTTCGCCTGGGTGGCGATCAGTTCCGTGCTCATGGGCATCGTGTACTGGAGACTGAAGTACTGACGGTCTCTCGTCTCGGAGCAAAGCATCTGTAACTCAGGACAAGCCGGCGCTACAAATGAGATCATTTCCCCGAAGAAGAGAAATTGGGATTCGCGCTGAGCGAACCCCAAAGCACCTGTCGTTTGCCCCAACAGGTGATCTTCTGGGTAACGGTTAGCGAATGGAAGACTGCGTACCTGGAGCCTGACTGCCGGACCCCTGCTGCTGCATGTTGGACAGCAGCTGGATCTCGACGCGGCGATTCTTCGCGCGACCGGCCGCAGTGTTGTCCGGAGCAACCTGCTGATCCTTGCCGATGCCGACCAGATAGAACTTGTGCGGCGGCACGTTGTATTTGGTCGAAAGATACTGCACCACCGCATCGGCGCGGCGCTCCGAAAGCTGGTAGTTGTACTGGGCATTGCCCACCGTGTCGGTGCCACCGGTGAGTTGCAGAATGTAACCCCTGGTGCTGGTCAGATTCCCGGCCAGGGCGTCGAGCTGCTGCTTGTCATCGGAGGTGAGAGTTGCCTTGTCAAACTTGAAGGTGACCGAGACGTCCTGAAGCTGCTTGTACTGATCAAGATTTGCAATCACACTGGAAAGTGAATCGACGTGGTTAACGGCTTGCTGTGCAGTAGAATTCGCCTGATCGGCGGAAGTTCCAGCAGCCAGCGCGTGCTGATTGGCAGCATCAGCCTTCCCCTGCGCGCTCGCGATGCCCGCCGTGGCGCGCTCGTCGGTCGAGACAATGGCATTGTGATCGGCAGCAGTTTTCTCGTCCAGTTCGTTGACATTGGCTACGATCGGTGCGGTCTGCGACCGAACATACTTTTTGCTAGAGCACCCGGTGGTTGCGCCCAAGACGCTAAAAGATAAAGTGCATAACACCATGGCTCGAAGTTGCGGCATGTTCAGTCTGTTGCGGAGGATCATCTGGTTCTCCTTTATGTGGTCGTACGCATCTCTGCACGACTCTTCGAAAGAACGTGGAGCAACTGGAGTGCCAATCCTAAGTATCACACAATGAACGCGTTACAAAGCAGCCAGACGCAGCTCATCAGAAATAATGAACAATCATGATGGAGTTTTGACCGACCGTGGATAAGCGAGACCGGGTTATCACCGGAAAGAACTAGACTATCAGTGTGGATTTGATCGAGAAGATAAGAACGATTCCGACCTCACCCGGCTGCTATCTGTACAAGAACGCCGAGGGCGAGGTCATCTATGTTGGAAAGGCGAAGAATCTCAGGTCGCGGGTGCGATCTTACTTCTTGGAGGCGAACCAAAGAAACAATCAGAAGACGGGCTCCCTCATGCGGGAGGCGGTGGATATTGAGTACATCACCGTCGCCAATGAGCGTGAGGCGCTGGCGCTTGAAAACAACCTGATCAAGCAGCGCAAGCCGCGGTTCAACATCCTGCTGCGAGACGATAAAACGTACCCGTACATCAAGCTGACGATGGGAGATCGCTATCCCAAGGTCTTCGTGACGAGAAAGCTGCGGAAGGACGGCGGGTGCTACTTCGGTCCCTACTTTCCCGGAAATCTTGCTCACCGGCTGGTGGATCTGATACACCGAAGCTTCCTGGTTCCGAGTTGCAAGGTGGATCTGAGCCGCTATCACGCACGGGCCTGTCTGCAGTACTACATCAAGCGTTGTCTCGGCCCATGCGTCGACGGATTCATCTCTGTGGAAAGCTATAAGGAGACCATTCGCGACGTGCAGATGTTCCTGGACGGACGCACGGATGAACTCGAGCGCAAGCTGACAAGGCGGATGGAGGCAGCAGCCGAGGAGATGCAGTTTGAGGCTGCGGCCCGATTGCGCGATCAGATCGTGACCGTGCACCAGATGCAGGATAAGCAGCGAATTGCGACCGCCGAGAACGAAGATGCAGATGTCTTCGGTTTTCATTATGAGAACGACATGGTCGCAGTGAACCTGTTTCACATGCGCGGCGGCAAAATCGTCGATCGGCGCGACTTCTTCTGGGAAGATCTCCCGGAGTTTCTCGATAACTCCCTCAACGAGGGTTTCACAACCGAAGCTGCTTCCGATGCTGTAGAGCACGCAGACGATGTCGAGCCTAATCCGAACGTGAAGGCCCCGGAAGTGGGCGAAGGCGTGGCTGAGGTGCAGACCGGAAGCCTGAGCGGTATGGGAGCGACGTTTTCGCCGGGAGCTTTCTTTTCAGCGTTGCTGAAGCAGCTCTATTTGGATCAGCCCTATGTTCCGCGATCAATCTATGTGCCGGTGGACTTCGAGGATCGCGCTGTATTGGCTGAATTGCTAAGCGAACGGACGAAGCACAAGATTGAACTGGCAGCACCGCAGCGGGGTGAGAAGCGCTCGCTCGTGGACCTGGTTTGTCAGAATGCCAAGCAGTCCTATGACCAACGATTTCGCGTCTTGGCGCCATCGCAGAAGGCAATCCAGGAGGCTCTGCAGGATGCGTTGACACTCGAGGAGCTGCCGAAACGCATTGAATGTTTCGACATCTCGCACATTCAGGGTGCGGAGACTGTTGCCTCCATGGTGGTGTGGGAAGACGGTGCGATGAAGAAGTCCGATTATCGCAAGTTCCAGATCAAAACCGTCACCGGCAATGATGATTTCGCGAGTATGCGCGAGGTCATCCAACGCCGATACAAGCGGCTTCTAGACGAGAAAAGGCCTTTTCCGTCGCTGGTCCTGATCGACGGCGGCCTCGGCCAGTTAGGTGCCGCGTATGCGGCGCTCGAGGAGATCGGCGTGACCCTGCAGCCGCTGGCTTCCATCGCGAAGAAGGAAGAGATCATCTATGTGCACGGGCAGGAGGACGAGCCTGTGGTCCTCGATCGACGCTCGCCTGTGCTGCACCTGGTGCAGAAGATTCGAGATGAATCGCACCGGTTTGCCGTCACCTATCACCGCAAGCGACGGCAGATGCGGGACAAGGTGTCAGAGCTGGATGAGATACCAGGCGTGGGTCCACGAACACGGCAAAGACTCGTTGAACACTTTGGGAGTGTGCGCGGGATCAAGCAAGCTCCGCCCGATGCGCTGCGGGCCGTGGTGAACGCGGCCACGGCAGAGAAGATCCGGAAGCATTTTTCCGGGGACTTGGTGGTCATTCCGTAGAAAAGACGCACGCAGATGGCAACGCCCGACGGACAGAAGAAAGGGAGTCGAAGACCAGACCCAATCAAGACCCTGGAATCTTCGATCCATTCTTCGAGCAAGAGGGCTCAGACATCTTAGATCCGTCTCTCTTTCTTCTCCGCGAACGCTTCTACTGCGGAGCCAAGGCGCCGTTGAAGGTTTCGCAGGAGCTCACTGTGCCACCATCGAGGCCGGAGCGGAACCACTTCTCGCGTTGCGCGCTCGAGCCGTGGGTCCAGGATTCTGGGCTGACGGCGCGACCGGACATCTGCTCGAGATGATCGTCTCCAACGGCTGCGGCGGCAGAGAGCGCGCCCTGCACATCGTCGGGGTGCACAATGCCGCGCTGCTCTGTCGAGTGACCCCAGACGCCGCTGAAGCAGTCTGCCTGCAGTTCAAGGTCAACCGAAAGAGGGTTGCGTTCGCTGGGATCTTGCTGGGCAAGGTGCGCTTCTTTGCTCTCGATGCCGAGCAGCTTCTGAATGTGATGGCCAAGTTCGTGGGTGATGACATAGGCCTGGGCGAATTCGGTAGTTGAGCCACCAAAGCGTTTGAGCTCATCCCAGAAGCTGAGGTCGAGATAGATCTTCTCGTCCTGCGGACAGTAGAACGGGCCTGTCTGCGCCTGGGCCGTGCCACAGCCAGAGTAGGTTTGCCCGCGGTAGAGGACCAGCTTGGCGTGACGATAAGGTTTGCCCA
The DNA here is from genome assembly GCA_964245715.1 of uncultured Acidobacteriaceae bacterium. Taxonomy (GTDB): domain Bacteria; phylum Acidobacteriota; class Terriglobia; order Terriglobales; family Acidobacteriaceae; genus Edaphobacter. Next base: position 59,546 of record CAXTNM010000005.1, read on the forward strand.
TCTGCTGGAAGATCTGGGTCCAGGTGCGCTGAGCGTCGTCGAGCACGAAGGAGATCAGTTGCACATCACGGTCTTCGCCGGCCGGATGCTGATGCGGAGTGGACGGGCCATAAGCACTGTTCCCAACGGGCTGACCGGCAGGTTGGTTATAGGGCTGGTTGTAGCTTTGGGAGCTTCCACCATTACCGGAGAGGACGCTACCCAGAAAGTTGTGACCAGTGACCAGCGAGATCACGAGCAGCAGGATGAAGCCGATAATGCCGATCCCGCCACCACCGCCATTGCCGAAACCAAATCCGCCACCACCGCCGGAGGAGTCACGGCGGTCTTCGATGTCACTGCTGATATTGCCGGGGGTCCAATCCATTTTCGGGTCTCCTTGAATATCTTAGGCAAGAATGCAGTACCTCACGCGTAGCGTGCCTAGAACAGTCCAGAGAATGCTGAGGGAACCGGTTGCTGGCGGCGCGCGTATGGTGAGGAATGAGAACGACGGTGGTTCACCCGGCGAATGCCGAGTTGCGCAGCGCGTTGCGTGTCTCGGCTGGCTTCGGTTTGTTCTACGTGCTCATGCACACGGCGCTTACGATGTGGTCCGCTCATCTTGGCTGGGGCTACTTTCGCGACGAGTTCTACTACCTTCTCTGCGGCCGCCATCTCGCCTGGGGCTACGTTGATCACGGGCCGCTGGTCGCCGTGCAGGCTCGCCTTTCTGAGACCCTCTTCGGCCGCTCTCTTGCTGGGCTCCGCCTGCTCTCCGCCATCGGCGGGGGAGTTCGCGTCGTTCTCACCGGCCTCGTGACCTATCAACTCGGCGGCCAGCGCGCAGCACAGGTGCTTGCCATGCTCGGCGTCTCCGTGGCAACGATCTACCTCATTCTCGATAGCTTCCTCTCGATGAACTCCTGGGAATCTGCCTTCTGGATGACTTGCATCCTGCTTGTCATCGGCATTGCCCAGGGAGCCTCTGATCGGCTCTGGCTCGCCTTCGGCCTCTGTGGTGGGCTCGGCTTCCTCAACAAACCTTCCATTGCTCTTTTTCTCATCGCTCTCCTGCTCGCGATGCTGCTTTCCCCGCAGCGCGCGCTTCTACGTTCACGCTGGCTGGTTGCGGGCATCGGGCTGATGGCACTGCTTATCGCTCCAAACGTGGTCTGGCAGGCACAGCACCACTGGGCTACGCTCGATTTCCTGCATGGCAGTGCGGTGGTGCATGCGGATGACCGGCCGAGCCCGCTCGGGCTGCTGAAAAGCCAGTGGACCGGACTTCATCCTCTTGGCATTCTCATCTGGCTTCCTGGCCTGTTTTGGCTTTTGTGCCGCCGTGAGTGGCGCTGGCTCGGGCTGACGTTTGTATTTTTCTATGCTTCCATGACCCTGCTGCATGCAAAGGATTACTATCCGACTCCCATTTACCCCCTCCTCTTCGCGGCCGGAGGGGTCGCATGGTCGATGCGCCTGAGGTCTTCGGCTCGTGGGCGCTTCATCGGTTTTCCCGTTCTCGAGTCCGCGCTGCTTATCACCGGGCTGGTGCTGCTTCCGATTGCCATGCCCGTTACTGGCCCCGCAGAGTGGGTTGCGTATGCCCGTGCCCTGCATCTACGCGATCAGGTCAGTGATCGGGATGCTCTGCTGCCGCAGTACCTGGCGGATCGCTTCGGCTGGCAGGAAGAGGTCGACTCCGTCACGCGAGTTGTTGCCTCACTGCCACCTGCAGATCGTCAGCACGTGCACGTCCTTTGTTCCAACTACGGCGAGGCCGCCGCACTTGAGTTCCTCGGCCATGGTCTTCCGCCCGTCATCAGCGGACACAACAACTATTGGTGGTGGGGACCTCAGGACGCGACCGGAGGGATCATGATCGTCATCACCGGCGATCCGCTCGACGACATGCTTTCTACCTACCAGACTGCAGTCGTTGCGGGCTCCATGCACAGCATCTACGCAATGCCCTATGAAGATCGACGCATGATCTACCTTGCGCGAGGAAGGCGACAGAACTTGACCGGCGACTGGGCTGAACTGAGGCACTACGACTAAGCTCTAACCATGCACTTCGTTCCCAAGCCGAAGCTCGGTCAAAACTTTCTGGTAGACGATGCGGCTCGGCACCGGATTGCCGATGCGCTCGGCGATCTAAGCCAGCGGACGGTCGTCGAAATCGGGCCCGGCCACGGCGCCATCACCGAAATCCTGGCTGGTCGCGCGAAGAAGCTGGTCGCGGTTGAGTTGGATCGCTCCCTGGCCGCAGAGCTTCGGTTTCGCTTTAGGGAGCAGTCACAGGTCGACGTCCTCGAAGGCGATGTGCTGAAGACCGATCTCGGAGCTCTCGGCGACGCCGACGATACCGTGGATGTTGTGGGGAATCTGCCCTACTACATTACGTCGGATATCTTGCTGCATCTGTTCCGGGCAGCGGCGGCCGGACGCATCGGACGCGCCGTGTTGATGATGCAGCGAGAGGTTGCGCAGCGCATTGCGGCAGCGCCAGGCGTCAAGGATTACGGCCTGCTTTCGGCAACAACCCAGATGTATGCGGAGGTGGATGAGCTGTTCACCCTCCCGCCAGGTGCGTTCAATCCGCCGCCGGATGTGTTTTCGACTGTGATTCGTCTGCACTTTCGACCTCGATTCGAAGAGCTTGGCGTGGACGCGCCTGGATTCGACACTTTCCTGCGCAAGGCCTTCGCCCAAAAGCGAAAGACGCTCGCAAACAATCTGCGGGCAGGTGGCTATCCCGCCGAGTGGGTCGCCTCGCGCTGGCCAGCAGAGGTGCCGGTTCAGGTAAGAGCAGAGCAGGTGGGATTAGTAGAGATGGCAGCTTTATACCGCGCCATGACGAGCGATCGAGACGACCTGGCTTCTGCTTAGGCCGCCTAGCCGCAGCCGTCCCGTCACAACGCATCCGCCGCGCGCTTTCACTTCGGCTTCGAGGGTGGAGCGGGCGCGGGAGCCGGCGCGGGTCGTCCCGCAGGAGGTGGCGGAGCATAACGATAGGGCAAGGCTGGTCGAAGGTAGGAACCTGTGGCGGGTGGACGAATGACCTGCGGCATGCCGGGCGCAGGGTGCGATTCAATCAGGCCGTAGACAGCGGTAGGCACCGTCACGGGTGCAGCGATGGTGCCGAGAATAGGTTTATGGGTCTCAGCCTGCACCGGGAAGTCACGGTACAGAGAGCCGCCCACGAAACCGCTTACCGGTGTAACGGGTGCGGCGAGCGGCAGAAGCGGTGTAGCGTTCAAACCTGCAAGCTTGACCGTTGTAACAATGCCCCTGGGTGCGACCGGAGTTCGCGGGTCGCCGGTATGTACGCGAATGATCGGGTGGATCGGCGTGATCGGCGGAAACCGAACTACGTTGTAGCGGCGCGGGTGGCGCCCGATATTGATTCCACCTGCGCCGCCGAAGCCGATGGTGCGGCAGACGCGGTTAGGCGACCAGCCCCAGCCAAACAGGGGATAGTAGTTCCAACGTCCGCAGCGGTAAGGCAGCCACCCCCACGAGTAACCGGAGGCCCACAGATACGCGCCGCCGGAGTAGACGAAGGCGCCCTCGCCATAAGGATCGAAGGCATCTGCATCGTCTCCAGCGTCTGCCGAACCAGATGCTTCCGGGCCCGGGTCAGCGGCAATCGTTGGCTGCCAAAGTTCAGAGGTGCTGCCGTCCGGGTTGGTGACGCTGTACCAGGTGCCGTTGGCATCAAGGTCGGACCAGCCGAAGCCCTGGGTGCCAGCGTAGTCGTCGCGCGCGGTCGTGCGAGTCGCGGCCTCGGTCTCTGCCGTAACGTCTCGGGACTGGTTCCACGTGTCCCAGTCGTTCTCGGCAAGTTGTGGGTTGAGGAAGTAGCGGGTGGGGTCGTTGGGATCGGCAGTGAGGCACTCGCCTGCCTTTACCGTGGCCGTGAAGCCAGTCGGCGCGGACGCTTCAGCAGACGACTCCGTGTAGTTGTCCGCGCTCACAGTGAGTGTGCCTGAGAGAACCGAGACGAGCGCCGGGGGCTGGTCGAGGGCAATTCGGAAGACCACGTTATCGGCGGGCGATGCGAGGAGAGTGCCAGCGGAGATGATGTACGTGGCCGTGGCGGCGTGACGAAGCTCGAAGTAGGCGAGACCGCTAAGCAGCGAGAGCCGCGTTGAGGCCGTCTTCCCGCTCGCGCTGAGCGAATCAAGCGACAAGGCACTCTTCGGGGTCATACGCGCTACGCTGCCATCTTCAAACTCGATCTCGGCTTCCGCGTCGTCGCCGGTGACCAGGCGAGAGCCTTCAGGAATCGGCATGTTGAGAACGGCGGATTCCGGATTAGGATTGTTGGGTGTGGGCGTGGAAGCAGTGTTGTCGGCGTGTTGGACCTGCAGGTCGCCATGGAACCAGCTGAGGCGAGCGGCGCGACTTATGGGTGCTGGCTGAACCGCGGCGGGTGGCGCACCGACTTGTGATTCAGGCGGCCCCGCAGAGTCTTGAGCCTGGAGCGCCGAGGCGAGGGCGGCAGCTATGAGGAGCGGGATCATCGTGCGCATGGTAAATGTCCTCGTGCCGGCGTCTGGTGTGACGTACAGCCGTGTGAGAAAGTTACGGGTTCGAGCAGGTTCGCGCAAGAGGCCTGTTGGTGCGGCCGTAATCGATCAGCGAGGCTTACGGCGTAGCTCCGGATTGAGCGAGCAGGCTCGCCGCCCGGGTGCGGACACGCTGGAGCACCTGCGGATCGTTCACAAGGGAACGCAGCGTCGGTGCAATGGTAACGAGCTCAACCGCATTCCCGTCGTGAACGGCATGGACGAGGTACTCCGTCTCGGGATCGAGAGCCAGACGATCGTAGCGATGCTTGATCTCGAGCTTGCGACCTTCGTCCAGGGTGAGGGCGATCGCCTCGAAGGTGTTGGTGAGAGCGACGATGACCTTGTCTTCCGTGTAGTCATAGCTGCAGCTGGCCGAGCCGTAGGTCAGGGTTTTCTTGCCGCTGCTAGCGATGTTCTTTGCCTTCGAAGAACAGCCGGTGGCGAAATTATGTGTCGACCTGACTTCGTCGAAGAGCTTCGCCGTCGTGTCGCTGGTCAGAGTCACATCGGTCGTCACCTGGGTGTCAGGCTGGGCGGCCATCGTTGCAGCGTAAGGGCTGTACTTCGGGATCTCAGGTCGGTACGAAGCCTGGTAGACCGCGGTGCCGTCAGGATGCACGGTGAGCGTGAAGACAGGTACGGGCTCACCAGGACGTTCAAAGTGAAAGGTAATGGCATTCGGTTGCACGGGCGGCGCTTGCAGTGGTGCAGCGAAAGCAATCATCGGGTGACCGCTCCTTGCGCGCTGAGCGTCTGGGCGGTATGCAGGTGGCAGATGGCGATCGCGAGTGCGTCAGCAGCATCCGGAGAGTCCGGCACAGCGTTCAATTTCAGCAGACGCATAACCATGAATTGAACCTGCTCCTTGCGCGCGAGACCATAGCCGACGACTGCGGATTTGATGGAGAGTGGAGCATATTCGGCTACTTCTTTTTTGCTCAGCGACGCCGCCAGCAGTGCGACACCGCGAACCTGCCCCAATTTAAGCGCAGATTTAGCATTGGCGGAGAAGAAGACTTCCTCAATCGCAACGACATCCGGCTGATGAAGCTCTATCTGCGCGGTCAGTTCGGCGAAGACCTGGGCCAGGCGTTCCGCAGTCTTGTGCTTCTTGTTCAGGCGGATTGTGCCGGCGGCGACGTGCTGCAGGTTTGCCGTGCGGGGATGCGTCTCGACGCAGCCGTAGCCGGTGAACTCGGTGCCACAGTCAATCCCTAGAACACGCATGTCGAGAGTTTAGCCGATCTCGCGATTGAACCAGCCGACACACTGGAGTCCGCGCAACCGCTGGTGGATAAAGTCTATCGGTGAAATAGCTGTTGCGACGCGTCGCAAATGCCTTCCGCCAAACTTCAGTTCGCACCAAGGGAGATTCTGAGCCATACGAGCAGGCATAAGAGCCCGAAGCAGTCGCCTGCAATCAGCATGACCGCACCCAGGGTGTAGCAGATCGCCGCGCGCAAGAGCCACGCCGAACGCAGCATCCCGGCCCAGACGAGAAAGCTCGCAAGTTGCAGCACCGTGAAGCCAACGGCCCAGGCAACGGCCTCTCCGTGCAAGCGGGTCATAGCGGAGGTTGCGGCGGGGATGTGCAGGATGGCAACCTTCGAAGCTAGATCGTTTTGCCGCAACGCGATCGCAAGCGAGCCGGCCGAGAGCGTCCAGAGGCCGCCGCCAAAGACGAGTCCAGCCACACCAAAGCCTGTGTTTCGCCCCATACGCGTCTACTTTGAGATGCCTTCGATCGGGCTGCTGGCCGTGGCATAAAGCTTGCGCGGCATGCGGCCGGCGAGGAATGCTTCCCTGCCTGCCTGGACAGCTTTCCCCATCGCCGAAGCCATGAGCACAGGATTCTTCGCACCCGCGATCGCCGTATTCAGCAGCACTCCGTCAAACCCGAGTTCCATCGCGAGTGCCGCGTCGGACGCGGTGCCGAGCCCGGCATCGACGATCAACGGAACCTCCGTGATCAACTCGCGCATCATGCGCAGCGTAGAGGAGTTGGCGATGCCGATGCCAGTTCCGATTGGCGCTCCAAGCGGCATCACGGCCGCAGCGCCGGCGTCGATGAGGCGCTTGGCGAAGACGATATCGTCCGACGTGTACGGCAGGACAGTGAAGCCTTCCTTCACGAGCACGCGGGTCGCTTCAAGGGTCGCCTGAACATCCGGATAGAGAGTAGGCAGATCCCCGATGACCTCAATCTTGACCCAGTCCGAGAGCCCGACTTCCCGGCCAAGTCGTGCCGCGCGGATAGCCTCTTCAGCCGTGTAGCAGCCGGCAGTGTTGGGGAGGAGAAAGTACTTCTTCGAATCGATGAAGTCCAACAGCGATTCAGAGGTACGGTCGAGATTGACTCGGCGGACGGCGACAGTGACCATCTCGGCCTGCGCGGCTTCGATCGCGTCGCGGGTCTCGGGGCCGTCTTTGTACTTGCCGGTGCCAACAATAAGACGTGAGGTGAAGGTGCGGCCGGCGATGACTAGAGGTTCCATGCTTCCATCTTAACCACAAAGACAACGGCGTCCTAACGCGGGACAGGAGCCACTTCGTGGGTTGACTGCGCATCGCGTCAGGCGAATCGTTGTAAAGACACAAACGGCCCGCTCCAGTGAAGGAGCGAGCCGTTATGCGGTGGACTGTTGAGATTGACCTGAGGCATCCGCACTCGCGAATGGGCCTCGACGTTTTGCTGCGTTTGTTACTGCAACCGCCAGGACTAGAGCGTGGATGCTCTAAGCCTCAGTCACCTCACGTACCGTTTTGCTACATTGACCATCAATTTTCATAGGCTGGACCATCCTCCTTTCCCGTGTAAGAAAAAGATAACGGATCGATTAACTTTTCGTCAAGTGCCGGCAAATCGATCCTACCGGACAAGCACCCTCTTCACGGGCAGCAACCACTTCGTAGGATGTCGGGCGTCGCTTACACCTACCAACGGAGGGCCTACACGAAGCTCCCGGCATAAGCAGTACCGCGCTCTTCGAACACGGTACGAAGCACCCCGGCGTCAGGGAGCCCGGCAGACGAATCACTTGAGGTAAGCACGCACCAGGTCAATCAATTCTTCGCCAAGATCCGGCGTAAGCGGGTGAGCACCGCCGCCGAGCAGGTGCAGGCGAATGTGATCTTCGAGCACCTCGGCCATCAGCGCGTTGATGCCGCCGCGCGCAGCAGCCAGCAGCATCAGGACTTCGGTGCAGTCGTGCTTTTCGGCAAGCGTCTTTTCAATCTTCCCCATCTGTCCCTGGATACGCTTGACTCGGTTGAGCAGTTTTGTGCGCTCTTTGCTCGATTCCATCTCTCTCCTCTTTTCCCCAGACCGGAGTCGATACCCTAGGGGGGTATACTATCAGTGCTCTCTCACTTTGATCATAAAGGACTGTCCGCAAAACTCAATGAAAATTCAAGTTCTATTCAACTTGTTCCCTCAAGATGGTTCTTTCATGAGAGTTTCAGGTTGGAGCCTCCTTACAGCTGGAGTAATGCTCGCAGCGTCTCCGCTTCTTGCGCAGTGGCCGGACGCACCGCTCCCGGCACAGAGCCTTCTGGCGCAGAACCTTCTGTCGGCCCGAACGGTCGCGCCTCATCTCAGACTGGAGCCGCTCCCCGCGACCATGGGACAGGAATCGGCAGCGGCGGCGCAGACGCGCGATTCCGTTCCCGTCGACGACAGCACACCGACCATGTTTCCACATTCCGACGCGGCCCGCTGGATCGTAGCGGGGCAGGCGAACATCATCTTTCAGGCGCACGGGCCACTTCACTCGCCATATGAGGGACCCAACAGCTTGCTTGCGCGCGGGGAGTATAAGACTTCCCTGCTGGGCACCATCTACACCGGATTCGAGTTGAACAAGAATCCGCGCTATGCGACCGATGGGATCCTGGATGTGGAGTCGGCGGGCGGACGGGGCGTGTCAGAGGCTCTCGGGCTAGCCGGATTCACAAATTTGGACGTCGTGAGGAATCCAAATCTGGGATCGGCCCCCTATCTCTCTCAGTACATGATCCACCAGGTGATCGGATTCACAGATGAGCTGGGGAATTCACAACGATCAACAACTTCGCTTGAAACCAGGCTTCCCGTGCGCCGGCTGGAGCTATTCATCGGACGCATGGGATTGCCAGACTTCTTTGACACCAATGCCGTGGGAACGGACTCGCACCTGCAGTTTCTGAACTGGACCGTCGATAACGACGGCGCCTGGGACTATGCGGCTAACACGCGCGGTTACACAGATGCCGCCGTGCTGCAGTATACGGATCACGACTTCGTGGCGATGTACGGACTGGCAGCGATGCCTGTGATCGCGAATGGGATCGATTTGCAGTACCAGTTCCGGCAGGGCAGCGGACAGAATGTAGAGTTTGACCTGAACAAGAGTGCGATCGCCGGACGCAAAGGCGCCATTCGGCTGCTGGGGTTCGTCAACCATGCGAATATGGGCGACTATCGACAACAAAACCAGGCCTTCCTTGCCGGGCTTACGCCGAAACCTGAGATCACGGCTCACTCGTTCACAGACTCAGTCAAATATGGATTCGATTTGAACTTCGAGCAGGAACTTACAGACTATCTGCGGGTTTATGGACGCTTCGGTTGGAATGAGGGGCAGCACGAGTCGTTCGCGTACACGGAGGTCGATCAGACATTCAACGTCGGCGCAGACTATTCGTTGAAGGGGTTCGGACGACGGTATGACAAGGTCGGGCTGACCTTCGTGAGCAACGCCATCAAGAAAGATCATCAGGCTTATCTGCAGCTCGGTGGACTAGGATTTCTGCTGGGGGATGGCAAGCTGGACTATGCGCGAGAGGATATTGTCGAGGCGTACGACAATGTCCACGCGTGGAAGGGTCTGTACTATGCACTCGACCTGCAGTTCATCGACCATCCCGGCTACAACCAGGCGCGTGGCCCGGTGTTGATGGAGTCCGTCAGGATGCACGTAGACTTTTAGCCGTTGCGAGACGAAGGTGAATGAGTCTCTATACTCAGGGTATGGAGATGCAGCTCTTTGTGGGGGTGGCGTTGTTGCTAGGGCTGCTGCTTGGCAGCTTCCTGAATGTCTGTATCGTGAGAGTGCCGCGGGGCGAAAGTCTGGTTTCGCCGGGATCCAGGTGTGTGGGTTGTGGCCATGCAGTGCGGTGGTATGACAATGTTCCGGTGGTGAGTTGGCTTGTGCTGCGGGGCAAGTGCCGGGATTGTGGAGCGAGGATTTCCTGGCGGTACCCGTTGGTGGAGTTGGCAGTTGGATTCTGGTTCGCATATGTTGCCCTGCTCTGCGTGAGTTCTTATGTGGCACGCATGGACTGGTCGCAGGAGGCAATGCTCATCGTGCAGGGTCTCGGGCTGGCAATCCTGGGATGGCTGCTGATCGGCTTGATTTTCATTGACTGGGAGTGGCAGCGGCTGCCGGACGCGTTTACGCTGGGCGGGATTGCAGCGGGTATGTTCCTCGTATGTGTGCAGGCGATATTTCTCGGCCCTACCGACGACCAGGTGGTCCTGAATGGCGCCCATCAACTTCGGCTCTCGAGTCCGGGCAGCTTTGCCTCGCGCGGCAACGTATTTCTGACCGGGCCGGAAAACCTGATCTTCGGACGCTTGCTGGCCATTTGTGGAGCAGCGATAATCCTGCTGGCCGCGCGATGGATCTATAAGGCGCTGCGCAAGCGGGATGGGCTTGGACTGGGTGATGTCAAGATGCTTGCGATGGTCGCAGCGTTTCTGGGGTTCTGGCCCGCAGTGCTGACATTGTTTCTCGGCGTGACCCTGGCTTGCGTCTGGGCGGTGGGATTGATGGCGCGCGGAAAGGCCGGAGCCCTGACTCGGCTGCCGCTGGGGTCCTTTTTAGGAATCGCAGGATTGGTTGTGGCGGTTATCGGCAACCAGATTATTTTCTGGTATCGGTCCTTGTTGTAGAGACAAGGTTGCAGAGACAAGTGCGTCCTGTCGTTGAACGGTCGACACTTCGCGGTTAGCCGCTTGGCGTGGTGAACAGATGAGCTTGCGGCAGCTTGACCTTTGACTCACACGCTTCTAGGCTCAAGACTGGCCATGCAGACACAACCTTACATTTGGCAATATGTTCCTCTCGTGCTTCAGGTTCTGGTCGCCCTTGGTTTGGCGGGCGGCATGGTCACGGGATCTTTTTTCATCGGCAAACATAAGAACTCACGTACTAAGGGTGGCGCGTACGAGTGCGGCATGGACCCGGTGGGAGATGCCCGCGGACGCTTCTCCGTGCGTTTCTACCTGGTGGCCATGTTGTTCATTCTGTTCGATGTTGAGGCAGTCTTCATGCTGCCGTGGGCGGTAATCTTCCGGAGACTGCCGGGTATCACAGGCAGCCACATGTTCGGTTTCTGGGAGATGCTGGTGTACCTCGGATTTGTGGCCGTGGGCCTCTTCTACGTCTGGAAGAAGGGGATTTTGAACTGGTCGAACGATAAGGGAGATCTCTAGAAATGTATGATCCCGCGAGTGCTGTGAAGGGGTTTGAGGCGGTTCAGGCGGCAATGCCGGAAAACCCGGCCGTAATCGCCCTGCGCGAACTGGTATCAGACGCGAAGTTCGATCGCAATGAGTTGACGCTCGAAGTTGCGCCCGAAAATGTAACAGCCGCGGCTGAAGCGCTGAAGGCTGCCGGGTACAACTTCCTTGAGGATCTGACAGCGGTCGACTGGTATCCCTCTGAGCCACGTTTCCAGATCACCTATGCCATCCTGTCGCACCGGCTGAAGGAGCGCGTCCGGCTCATAGCACGGGTGCACGGCGATAGTCCTGCGATCAACACGATGACAAGCATCTGGCCGTCGGCAAACTTCTACGAACGTGAAGTCTTTGATCTCTTTGGAGTGCACTTTGGCGGGCACCCGAACATGACCCGAATCATGATGCCAGTGGATTGGCAGGGGCATCCGCTACGCAAGGACTACCCGGTGGAGGGGTATCGGTAATGCCAGTTCTTACACCTGACGTGATTGGCCCGGCGATCGTTAAGGATCCGGTGAACCCGAGCTTGAATGATGTGCTGGCCGATTCCGCGCGGCATAATGCAAGCGGGCAGGATCGCACGATGGTGCTCAATATGGGCCCTCAGCACCCTTCGACGCACGGGGTGTTGCGGCTCCTGCTTGAGATCGACGGCGAGAGTGTGGAAAAACTCGCGGTTGACATCGGTTACCTGCACACGGGTATCGAGAAGACCGCGGAAGCAAAGTTCTACCAGCAGGTCGTCCCGCTCACTGATCGCATCGACTACCTGTCGCCGATGTCCAATAACCTTTGCTATTGTCTCGGGGTAGAAAAGCTGCTTGGGCTCGAGATCCCGGAGCGGGCGCAATACCTCCGAGTTCTACTGAATGAACTGACGCGGATTCAGTCGCACCTGGTCTGGCTCGGCACGCACGCGATGGACGTAGGCGCGTTGACTGTCTTCCTTTACTGCTTCCGCGAGCGCGAAGACCTGCTCCGCATCTTCGAGAATGTAGCCGGCCAGCGCATGATGACGAGTTACTTTCGCATCGGCGGCGTTTCTTTGGAGCCACCGCTGGACTTCTACCAGCAGGTGCAGAACTTCCTCAACATCATGCCGTCGAAGATCGACGAGTATGAGGGTTTGCTCAGCGCCAACTCGATCTTTCTCGGACGCATTAAGGGTGTCGGGTATCTATCGGCTGAAGACGCCATTGCGCTCGGTGTGACCGGGCCTCCGCTGCGTGCTTCAGGCGTCGATTTCGACCTGCGACGCGACATGCCGTACTGCGGTTACGAGAAGTTTCAGTTCAAGGTTCCGACGTCCAACGTGGGCGATGTCTGGGCACGATATGTTGTGCGCATGGAAGAGATGCGGGAATCGGTGAAGATCTGTCAGCAGGCGCTCGACGGAATCCCTGAGGGCCGCATCGTTGCTGATGCACCGAAGATCATCCTTCCCGATCGCGAACAGATGAAGACGCAGATGGAATCGCTGATTCACCACTTCAAGATCGTGACGGAAGGATTCGGTGTTCCTGCTGGCGAGGTGTACCAGGGGATTGAATCGCCGCGTGGACAGATGGGCTACTACATCGTCTCCGACGGCACGGCGAAGCCATACCGGGTGCACATGCGTAATCCAAGCTACGCGACGCTGCAGGCGCTCGAGACCATGTGCAAGGGTCGTTTGCTGGCGGACGTGGTCGCGGTGATCGGGTCGATCGATATCGTACTGGGCGAGATCGACCGGTGAGATTTTGTGGTCGAAGACTGCGGCTGGATTAGCGTGATGACGCCCGCATTACAGGTAGAGCTGTGGACCTCTTGGGCCTCTATGCTGCGCGTGTATGCGGCCGCGCACGGGCTGACCAGCGACCACCACGCGGTGGTGGAAATTGGTTCGACCGAGATCGTACTGCGGGTGGACACTCGCTGGATACGCTTTACGCGGGACCAGATGACTACCAGCGAAGGCGCTTTGCAGGAGTTCGTCCTTGAAGAGGATGGGCAAGTGCGTCTCGGTGCCGTAACCGAGGAGATGGATATGGCTGCCGAGGCGGTCGCGCGCAACCTGTTAGCCAGGCGTTAGCTTCCGATGCTGCCTCGGGCCTTGGAACGAGCCACTCGCAGCCTCTCCGGTAATGACAAGCAGGAAGTGCGTGCACTCAAGCGGGCGCCTCCACTCGCTCGCATTCGGAACACGGTATGCTCTTCTCCAAGGGGGTAGTCGCTTGGAGGTTGAGGTTGCAAAGAGGAGCAAACCTTCCCTCGTGCAGAACGAGCTGCTTCGGCTGACGAGGCGCTTTGTCGCGACCGAATCCCTCGATATGCAGATGCGTCGTGCGGGCCAGCTGTTTGCCTCCTTCTGGGACGCACCCGATGCACGCGGGACTGCCGCTCGAATGACGGAGTGGCTCGAGATGCTCGGCCAGGACGAGATCCTCGTCGCGGCCTTCAAAGCGCGCTGGTTGCGGATGCTCGGCGAGATGGAGTCGGTCAGCCTGTTTGCGGAATCGGGGCTTCCCCGCCATAGCGGGCTAACCGCCGAGGCGATGCGACGCATCTTCCAGCGGCTGTTGCCGTCGGCGCGGGAGGAACACGACGCTGGCCGTCTGTTTGCCTACATCTTCTCCTCGCGGCGGGCCGTCGAGAGGTTTCGGAGTCTGCCGGATCAGATCTTCGCCAGCATGGAGCAGTTAATCCAACCGGGAAGCGACTCCAATTGCAGGAAGCGCCTGAGCCACGATGTTCGCGAAGGGCTCTGTCTGCTCGCGGCGCGCGTGTGCGGGCGCGGAGCGACGGAGGCCGTACGTCAACGGAGTTCAGCGGAGAACTTTGAGGAATCGCCGTTCTACGGATTGCTGTTTGGCACCCGAAGACTGGTCGACGCAGCGGACGTAATGGAGCGAGCGCACGAGAGCGCGCTCTGGCACGAGGCTGTCGGGCGTTGTCGCGAAGAGCTCTACCAGGTCCACGTGCACATGGAAGATGCAGGCGTAAGTTCGACCCTGGTCTTCGACCTGCGCAGCATCGAGACGACGCTCGACCGCATGGAGCTGCTGGCCGACTTCCTTGTGCGTGGTGAAGCGCAGACCAGTGAGAGCGGTGCGGCAGGTCGCACCCTGCTTCGAGCTCTTGTCCGTGGACGATTCGAAGACACACGCCTGAGTTATCTCTTCCGGCAGAATCTGAATCTGCTGGCGCGTAAGACCGTCGAACGGACCGGACGAGGTGGCGAACATTCGATTGCACACACACACGCCGAGTATGCAGGGATGTGGGTAGCGGCTGCCGGCGGCGGCTTCCTCACGGTGTTCACGGCGGCCTTGAAGATGAAGGTGCTCGAGGGTCACTTCCCTCTCTTTGTCGAAGGCTTGTTCATCAGCCTGGACTACTCACTCAGCTTTTTGCTGCTGCAGATCTTCGGCTTTGCCCTCGCGACCAAGCAGCCCTCCATGACCGCGGCAACCCTGGCCGGGATCGTGCGTGATAACCGCGGACTTGCACGTTACAGCAAGATCGCGGAGTTTGCGGCAGATATCTGTCGGACACAGCTTGCCGCGGCGTTCGGGAACATCATTACGGTCTGCATCGGAGCTGTCGCGTTCGAGGCAGTGTGGGCGCACCTTTTCAAAACTCATTACCTGCCAGCAGCAAGCGCGGAACATGTTTACCAGACCCTGCATCCGTTCACCTCGGGCACCGCGATCTTTGCGGCGTTTACGGGCGTGCTCCTTTGGATGGCGGCAATGATCGGCGGCTGGTGCGAGAACTTCCTTGTCTATCACCGCATCCCGGAGGCGATCCGGCAGCATCCCGCCGCAGCACGCATTGGTGCGGCCAGGCTGACACGATTTGCCGACTGGCTGGAACGCAATGTAGCCGGCTGGAGCACAAGCATCTCGCTCGGTTTGCTACTCGGGTTCAGTCCGGTCCTGGCGCGGTTCTTCGGCATCTCGCTCGACGTGCGCCACGTAACCCTGAGCACGGGTACACTGGCGCTCGCGGCGGCGCGCTTCGGCACCAGCTCCTTCCGTCACGGCTGGTTCTACTATGCGGTTGCGGGCATCGGCGTCACCTTCATCCTGAATCTCAGCGTAAGCTTTGCCATCGCTTCGATCGTCGCGCTGCGCGCCTATGACATTCCGCGGCGCGAGCAGTTGAAGATTGCGGGATACATCGTGCGCGACTTTTTCCAATCTCCCCTGGCCTTCGTAGTACCCGAGAAGATCGAGGTGCTGACAATTTCGGAGAGCAAGATAGACCCTCCAAACGACATCACCGAACAGATCACATGAGACTGAATCCTGCCGCGGCGTTTTCCCGCGACGGGCCGATATACTAGGTCTGCAAGGGACCTGGCGAAACGCTATCGATGGCAGACGCATCACCATTTCAGATTCTGCAGGATGCTGAGCACCGCTCGGCCGCGCACCCGCACGAGAGCTTCGACAAGTCCTTCGAGCTGGTGCGAAGACTGCGTGAAACCGTGCGCGGCGAAGTGCGCTTCGATGCGGCATCCCGCGCAATGTACTCGACCGATGCTTCGAACTACCGGCAGGTGCCGATTGGGCTGGTGCTACCGCTTGACGTAGATGACGTGCTTGCTACGATCGCGGCTTGCCGCGAGTTTGACGCGCCGGTGCTCTCGCGTGGGGGTGGAACCTCGCTGGCAGGACAATGCTGCAATGTGTCCGTTGTGCTCGATTTCTCGAAGTACATGCGATCGATTGTTGCGCTTGATCCAAATTCACGTCTCGCTCGTGTAGCGCCCGGTGTTGTGCTCGACGTGTTGCGCGATGCGGCGGAGGAGCATGAGCTGACGTTTGCGCCCGACCCTGCAACCCATAGCCGATGCACGCTGGGCGGGATGATCGGCAACAACTCCTGCGGCGTGCATGCGCTGATGGGTGGCAAGACGGTCGACAACATCCGGTCACTGGAGGTTCTGCTCTACGACGGCACGCGGATGACTGTGGGTGAGACGAACGAGCAGGAGCTCGAAGCGATCATCGCCGCGGGAGGTCGCAAGGGGGAGATCTACGCCGGGCTGAAGCGCTTACGCGATAGCTATTCCAAGCTTGTGCGGGAGCGCTTCCCGGATATTCCGCGCCGTGTCTCTGGTTACAACCTCGATCAGCTGTTGCCGGAGAACAACTTCAATGTGGCGCGTGCGCTCGTGGGCTCGGAGGGGACGTGCGTCACCATCCTCGAAGCCGAGTGTGAGTTGAAACCGAGTCCGCAGTACAGACGGCTCGTCGCCCTGGGATTTGAGGATGCATTCATCGCCGCAGATCATGTTCCCGCGGTCTTGGCATTCGCGCCGATTGGACTTGAGGGTTTTGACGGACTGCTCGTCGACTTCATGCTGAAGAAGTCACTGGTCGTAGACGACGTCAAGTTACTGCCACAGGGGCGGGGCTTTCTGCTGTGTGAGTTTGGGGCCGACTCGGCGGAAGAGGCGGACAGGATGTCCGCTGCGCTGGTTGAGGCAAGCGGCAACTTCGCGCAGGTGCCGACGGTCGCGGCCTACTCCCACGAAGAGGCAGCGCGCGTCTGGAAGGTGCGCGAGGCTGCGCTCGGGGCGTCCGTATTTGTGCCAGGTCAGCCGAGCGGTTGGGAGGGTTGGGAAGACTCAGCCGTCCCGCCCAGCAATCTGGGAGCGTATCTGCGCGAGTTGTTCGTGGTAATCCAACGATACGGCTACCAGACGCCCATGTATGGACACTTCGGCCAGGGATGCGTGCATCTGCGCATCAGCTTCGACTTCAAAACCGAAAAGGGCGTGGCGGATTTCCGAAGCTTTCTCGAAGAGGCTGCAGACATTGTGTTGAAGTACGGTGGCTCCTTCTCTGGCGAGCACGGCGATGGACAATCGAGAGCCTTCCTGTTGCCCAGGATGTTTGGTCCGGAGTTGATGCAGGCGTTCAAGGAGTTCAAGGCACTCTGGGACCCGCTGAACCGCATGAACCCCGGCAAGCTGATCGATCCGATCGCAGTCTATGACCCGACCGAAAATATGAGGGTAGGGGCGGGGTACGAGGCAGTGGACGTAAAGACCTGGTTTCAGTATCCAGGGGATCATGGATCCTTCTCGGATGCGACCACACGCTGCGTCGGCGTTGGCGCGTGCCGCAAACAGGATCATGGCACGATGTGTCCGAGCTACATGGCCACCCGCGAAGAAAAGCACTCGACCCGCGGACGGGCGCACCTGCTCTGGGAGTTGATGCAGGGTAACGTGCTCGATCACGACTGGCGCAATGAAGAGGTAAAGGAAGCGCTGGAGCTCTGTCTCTCCTGCAAAGCCTGCAAGACGGAGTGCCCGGTCAACGTCGATATGGCCACATGGAAGGCCGAGTTTCTGGCGCATTATCACGAGGGGCATCTACACCCGCTGCGCGACTACGCCTTCGGCTTCATGGACAAGTGGGCGCACTTCGCATCGAAGGCACCGAAGTTAGCAAATCTGCCATTGCGCGTTCCGGGCATAGCGGCTGCGTTGAAACAAGTCCTCGGCGTGGCGAAGGAACGTGAACTACCAGTCTTCGCCCAGCGAGATTTTCGCTCTGACTTCTCGGCCAAAGCAGGTGCCGGAAACCCGGTTCTGCTTTGGCCGGATACCTGGAACAACTATTTCCAACCGGAAGCTTTACACGCCGCGGCCAAGGTCCTGGGAGACGCTGGAAACCGAGTGGAGATTCCCAGAAAACATGTCTGCTGCGGGCGGCCTCTCTATGACTTTGGCTTTCTCGATGAAGCGCAAAGCTATCTACTGCGGATCCTGGACGAGTTCGAATCGCAGATCCTTGCAGGCATTCCGGTGGTAATGCTCGAACCGAGTTGCGCTTCCGTCTTTCGCGACGAACTCACAAACTTCTTTCCCAGGGATGAACGCGCGATACGCCTCAGCCAGCAGACCGTCATGCTCAGCGAGATACTGACCCGCAGCGAAAATGGCTGGAGACCACCGCGGCTGGACGGACGGCGCATCCTCGTGCAAGGACATTGCCATCAGAAGGCGCTCATGACGATGAAGGATGAGGCTTGGCTCCTGCGGACCACCGGAGCCAGTGTCGAGGTGCTGGACTCCGGTTGCTGTGGAATGGCCGGTCCGTTTGGATTCGAAGCGGAAAAGTATGCTGTCTCGCAGACACTTGCAGAGCGGGTCTTGTTGCCGTCAGTGCGGCGTGCCGGGGCGGACGACCTGTTGGTTGCAAACGGTTTTAGCTGTCGCGAGCAGATCAAGCAAAACACTCCGCGCAGAGCAGTCCACTTGGCCCAGGTGTTGGCTGGCGACTGCAAATAGTTGACCACCGCGAATGATCCGTTCTGACAGCAAACGTGACACTCGCGATGGCAGGAGGATCTCTCCGCAGCACAGGTTGAGTCACTCCCAAGTATGCTCAAGAAAAAAACTTCTCGATGTAGTTACTCTGACGGCCCGGCGTCTTGCTAGCTGGGATTCTTCGGCGGAGTCATCGTCTTCCAATTTTTGGAGATGATGAAGTATTTGGAGATCGTATGTACAAAGTGTTCTGCATTAGGAGGCGTTTTTTCGGCGCCATGCAGAACTGCGTCCACGCGAACGCCTGGACCGTATTCCGCCTTCGTATCGTCTTCGTTGGCCTCAAGGACGTCACCGCTTAGATCAAGACCGGCAAACAAGCCTTTAGCTCGCGAATAGGTGAGGAATTCTGCGTTCAACAAGACATCTGTGGCGGCTTGTGCATCACGTCCGACCGGACCGGCTGCGGCCGAAGCATTAGCGCCCAACTTCACCTTGGTATGAAGCATATCCTGCGCACTCTTCGCATTCATACCAAGCAACACCAGGTCCGTCGCCTGCCCCCCAATCTGAAACCCAAAGCTTACTCCTCCAAGCTTGACGAACACAGGTGCACTCCACCCGTGGCCCGTACGGCAGGAAGCGACACCCTGTCCGTATTGGGCGCCAACCCCGAAGGCCGCCTTCTTCTCGGAGGGGATCACAATAACGCAATGGGCACCACCCAGTACCGTCTCCGGGATAGCGTGGTCAGGGGCGGCCATGACCTCTTCGATAATGCTTGCGGCAGCGTTCAGACGATCATCCATCTTTGCACTGTCCTGCGCGCTCGCTACCTTGGGCAGAACGGAGACGATTCCCATCGAAATACACCAACCAACCGCACTCGTCTTCTTCATCTGTGAGCCTGCTTTCGTATATTGTGCTGGATACCTGAAGATAGACGGTTCGCGTCACTGAAATAGCTGTATCTCGCCATCGTAGAAGACCGTGACGATTCGTTCATGCAGTGTCCTCGAACAGAACATCTAGGCAAGCGCTGCACTACGACCTTACGATCCAGATCATCGCGAGGACCGACAGCAGGGCAGCAACGACTGCCACGAGGTTCAGGTCGATGGCCCGAACCGAACCGAAGATCCTGACATGCCCCTGTCGAATGCCATTTGGATCTGACAAGGTTCCCCGATAGATTGTTCGACTTACAAATGCGGTAAGAAAGCCAAGTGGCGACAAGGCTGCCAGCAGAGCGGATAGGTAAAATCGCTCTAACGGGAACGGCCCCTGGTGCCAGACAAGAAGCAATCCGACCCCGGACAGCAAGACGACTGTGCTACTTTGCCAGACCAGATGAAATCGCGCATGGCCGGTCCACAAGGGATTCGTGGCATGCGTCCGGTTGAAGTCGATTGCGACCGTAGCGACCGCCTGCACCACAAAAACGAAGGAGAGGGCTGCTCGTGCTAAAAGATAGTGGTTCAAGAACCCTCTTTGTTTCAGATCTTGATCAGACGCATAGCCGGCTCGACGTTTCTCGTGTCAACATAAGTTCCGGTCAGCGATCACCTTCGTCTCGTTGAGACACCTTCGTCGCTTACGCCTTGACGAGGATGAAGGTATGATCCATCTGCAACGATGTCTTCTGGACAGGCAGGCTGATCGAAAGCCGCGCGCCTCCCTCGGCGCGATTACCTGCCGCGACAAGTCCTCCATGAACCCGCACGACCGCTTCCACGAAAGCTAGGCCAAGTCCGTGTCCACGCGATTCGCGGCCCTTGACCCGCTGCTCGAAGAGATGCCGATGCACTTCGCCATCAAAGCCAGGACCGTTATCTTCAACCGTAAGCGTCACCATGTCCTCCTCCACCGCGAGTGCAAGCCAGATGGTACAGGATGCTGGCAGGTGCTTGAGTTCATTATCGAGCAGATTGGCGATCACGCGATGCAGGAGCGCAGGGTCGGCCAGCACGGTAATAGAGCCAGCGCTGCGTAGCTGGACGCTGAGGCCTTTGTCGCTCATGCAGGGTTCGTAAAGATTCAGCATGCTACGTAGAAGTTCATCCAGATCGATCTCAGTACGCGCAAGTCGAAGCGCGTCTGCCCTTGCTTCCGCCACGTCAAGCGAGGTGTTCAGAAATTCAGTCAAGCGATCTAGTTCGTCGATCGCGGAGACGATCGGCTCGGCCTGATCAACCCGCACATCATCCGACAATGCTGTCTCCAGCTTCCCCCGGATCGCCGTCAGAGGGCTTCTAAGGTCGTGTGCCAGCGAATCGGTGATCGTATGCAGCTGATGGACCGAGTTCTCAATCCGGTCCAACATGTGATTAAGTGTGCGCGCAAGATGCCCAACCTCGTCGTTACTTTCAGCGTTCGGCACCCGGCTGCTGAGATCCGATTGACCGATCCGCGACGCGGCTTCGGTGATCTCCCGCACGTGGCCGAGCATCCTGCGGGTCGCATAGAACACGATCGCAAAGCCGAGGAGAACACTTGCCAGCCAGAGCGTTAGAAATCTTACGCGCATACTACGCAAGACATGGAGCTCATCGCGTTCCGACAGACCGAGATAGATGCTTGTTCCATCTTCAATACGTACCGACGCAACGCGAAATGGAATGCTGAAACCTTTGACCCGAACACTAACTGGAACGTCTTGCTGGGCCTTTGTTGAGCGGATGGCAGCGAGTGTCGCCGCTCCATCTCCTGCGCCGACCCACAGCAGGGCGGGGCCGTGCTCCGCGGCTTGCAGGAAGAACACCGAATCGTTCTCATCTTGGTCTTTGCTCGAGCGCTGCCGGTTCGGGACTTCCTTGCTTGCGAGTTCGGCGACTTCGCCGACAACCCGGCTGTAGAGGCGGTCTTTGGGGGTCCGCTCGGCGACATCTCCCAGAACTTCGACCTCGCCCGAGAGCCACGCATCCGTGCGCCGCTGAATGTCATCGGCGACAAACTGGTGCAACATCGCAAAGACGAACATCGTGCCGATGGCAAATGCAAGCGTCGCCCACAGAGAGATGCGCCAGGCCGCACTGCGCATGATCGGGTTACTTGGCTTTGAGGACATATCCGATACCCCGCAACGTCTGAATTAACGGCTCTCGCCCTTCCGTATCAATCTTGCCGCGAAGCCGATAGATGTGAACGTCGACCACGTTCGTATCTGGTTGGATTCTCATTCCCCAAACCTCGGCGAGCAGCATGGAACGAGTGACCACTCTGCCCGCGTGGCGACAGAGGTATTCGAGTAAAACAAACTCTTGTGGGCTAAGGTTTAGCACCTCGCCCGCCCGGGTGGCGCGACGCTTCAGCATATCCAATTCGAGATCGGAAACCCGCAGGCGGGTAGCGTCTTCAGTCTGGCTCGATGTACGGCGCACCAGGTTGCGCATTCTGGCAAGGAGTTCCGCAACAGCAAACGGCTTCGTGAGGTAATCGTCTCCGCCGAGTTCAAGTCCTTTTACCCGGTCATCCACCGAGCGGCGGGCGGAAAGAATAAGCACCGGGCTGCTCACTCCCGAACGCCGCAACTGGAGAATGAGGTCAATGCCGTCCTGATCGGGCAGACCCAGATCCACAATAAGGCCCTGATAAGCATGTTTTGCGGCCAGCTGGGAGGCCGTTGCCCCGTCCTGAGCCGTATGTACTTCGTACCCGGCTTCAATCAACGACTGCTTGACGAAGCTCTGGATCTCGAGTTCATCCTCGACCAACAGAAGGCGCATAGCTCATCGTAAGGCAAACCGTGAGGCTGTTTGCGATTACATGCGGTATCCGTGATGACGATTCATTCATTTAGTGCCGTCCCAACATTAGCAGTTGGGCGCCTCGGTCAAAGGAAGAGAAGAACGATGGGGACCAGGATCCCAGCAGCTAGGAGGAGCAGAACAGAAGACTTCCGTCGAGCGTACTTCCAAGCCATCACGGTCCCTGTGCAGGTTGAAATCACGAGCGCGACTGCCGTCGCGGCGAAGAAGATCTTGGTAGGTAGGGGGTTCGGAACTGCTGGACCAGACTTTGTCTGAGTCGTCTTGGTGTCAGGCTTGGGCGCATCCGGCTTCATCCCATCAGGCTTATCAGAAACCGGTTGAAGGGGCCTCCGCTGCGGAAGATAGAAAGTTCCCTTCTTGTGTAACTGCGAAAGGTGCACGAGGATTGCGGGAGGCACATAGGAGCTACCGCGAGAGGTCTCGTGCAATCCGAACATCTGCAACCCGCCCGTAAGAGCAAAGAACAGGATCGTGGGCGCAAAGAAAACTCCAGTAGCGTTGTGGAGTTGACGGATAGTCTTCAAGGTAGCGGCGGTAGTCATCCTGGTGTTCTTTCTCTCTCAAGTCCCAGAACGCACAGTTTCGGGCGAGTGACCGAGTCCTGTATTGGGCTCAATAAACTGTAACTTAGCACGCAGATGCGAGACTTCCATGAACAGATCGATGTTTACGTCATCCATGAACAAATCGTCACGCCTCGCACTGCGTTTCAGATGCTATCAAGAGAGCATGGGTCCCGTCTCATGAGGTGATACCTTCGCCCGTCTCGACTACTGTCTTGCGCACCTCGCTCAGCAAAGTTCGAGTCCCGAGCCGTTCCAATAGAGAGTTTATGAACCATTTGCAGAAAATCCGATTGCGACAAGCTTTTACAGACTGTATGCGGCTTCCGGCTACACTCGAGCCGCACCTGAAAGAAGCACTCGGACAAGTTCTCCAGAATCCGGGGAGCATGATACGGCCGGAGATTGTCTGGGATATTGCCCTCGGCTACGGTCTGCCCGAAGCTCCGTCTACCGATCTGGCAATCGCTCTCGAATATTTCCACACGGCTTCTCTCCTGTTCGACGATCTTCCCGCCATGGATGATGCTCTCGAACGTCGCGGGACGCCCTGCGTTCACGTCGAGTTCGGTGATGCCGGAGCAATGTTGGCCGCGCTCGCTCTCGTCAACCGGGCTTACGCGCTCATCTGGAGAGCCGCTGCTGCCGTGCCAGTGGACACCCAGCGTCGCGCCCTCGAGTATGTCGAGTGCCACCTCGGAGTAGATGGTCTGCTCAACGGACAGAGTATGGACCTGCACTTCGCATCCTTGCCTCACGACCAACGGACAACGGAGCGAACGGCTATCGGCAAGACGGTTTCGCTCATACGTCTAACCCTGGTCCTTCCCGCAATGCTTGGCGGCGCTTCCGAAGGCGAGGTGCACCTGCTCGAACGCATCGCCCTGTTCTGGGGTCTGAGCTACCAGATCGTAGATGACCTGAAGGATGTTCTCCAAAGCTCTAACGAAAGCGGGAAGACGCCTTTCCGTGACCTTGCGCTCGGGCGCCCAAATCTCGCGCTCACCCTGGGTATTGAACCTGCGGCGGAGCGACTCCAGCGCCTGATCCACCTTGGCGATCGAACGCTGGACCGATTGGTTGCGCTACGGTCTGGCGTAGCCTTCTTGCGTACCCTTCGAGACCAACTCGGTGAAGAAGCGGCACAGCTTACGCAGAGCGTCTGCGTTCCGGCATGTGGCGGCGCCCAATGATCTTCCTGAAGCTGATCGTGACCAATCTGCTGCGACACCGGATCCGGTCGCTCATCAGTATCGCCGGCATCGCGTTCAGCGTCGCTGCCATGTTGACGATCGTCACGGTCTTGCAGGGAGCAGTCGCAATGTTTTCTGGAATCCTTTCGAGTGACAGCCAGATTATCGTCTTCGAGCGCAATGTGTCGGACCTGTTCTTCAGCAGCGTCCCATCGGACGCCGTACAGACCATCTCGTCGTGGCCGACCGTCCAGCACGCCGACCCCGTCTTGTTTGGGATCGTCTCCAGCAGTGACCATCCCATCATCACCTGCTTCGGCATCACCGAAGCCGACGCGCGGCTACGCAAGGCAAGCTGGATTCACGGGGATCGATCAGATTTTGGCAGGGACCCGAATGGTGTCGTGCTTGGTCAACGCGCAGCGGAGTTCATGAGCGCTGCACTGGGCAACACCGTTCAGATCGGCCATGGAACCTTCCACGTTGTCGGGATCATCAAAACGGCCAATGGCTTTGAGGATGGAGGTGTTTTTATGCCCTTGTCCTCGGCTCAGACCTTCTTTCACAAGGAGGATTCGTCCTCGGTCATCACCATCAAGCTGCACAGCAAAGAGGATATCTCGAATTTCAAAGCGATGATCCACCGCGGCTTCCCAAACCTGGTCGCGCTCGAGGATGAAGAGTTCACCCGAAGCTACTCGCAATTCAAGATCCTCAAGGCAACCGCCTGGGCGGTTGGTGGTTGCGGTCTTTTACTCGGTGGTCTGGGTGTCGCGAACACCATGATCATGTCCGTGTTTACGCGGATTCGCGAGATCGCTATCCTTCGGGTGAACGGATTCTCCAATGGTCAGATCGCCACGATGATCTTCGGAGAGTCCGCCTTTGTCTCAGTGCTTGGTGCCGTCGCCGGGTTACTGATCGGCACCCTCTTCCTCTTCGCGCTCAAGCTCATCCCCGCACTTCACGGCTATGTCGACACTTCTGTACAGCCGCTTGTCGTGCTGATCGTCATCGTTCTTGCATTGCTGACGGGAGTCGCCGGAGCTCTCTATCCCGCGGTTTACGCCATGCGGATACGTCCGGTAGAGGCGCTGCGATTCGAATGAACCCTCCCAACACCATAACGACCTCACGCATCGTCCTCCGTGCCGAAGACGTCTGGAAGAGCTATGACGATGGGGCCATCACCGTCCTGCAGGGCGTCAACTTCACTGGCTTTGAGGGAGAAACAGTTGCCCTCTGCGGGCCGTCTGGTTGCGGCAAGAGCACCTTGCTCCATCTGCTGGGCGGCTTGGATCAGCCGGACCGCGGACGCATCTCGGTCAACCAGATGGAGCTGAACCGCCACAGCAGTCCCTTGCGGTTGCTGCGGCACGAGATCGGTTTCGTCTTCCAGCTGCACAACCTCATCCCGGACCTCACGCTAGCAGAAAACTGCCTCATCCCAACAGTTGCGGCCGGGTTAGATCGCGGCTCGGCAACGGCTCGGCTTCGGGAACTCACCGACCGCACCGGACTCAGTCATCGCCTCGGATCGAAGATCCAGAAACTCTCCGGCGGCGAGCGGCAGAGGACAGCTCTCTGCCGCTCGTTGATGAATAAGCCGCGCATCCTGTTGGCTGATGAGCCTACCGGGTCCTTGGATGAGGCGACGAGTGCCACAGTCTTCGATCTGCTGCTCGAAATCGTCGCGAAAGAGGGTGTCACCCTGGTGATGGCCACGCACGACGTCGGATTGGCAGCCAGGTGCGGACGGTTGATCGAGATGCACAACGGGAGGATCCGTGAGCCTCTCTAGCGCGCCCAGCCTCATGCTTAGCGCCGCCGACACGGTCGAGATGGAAAGACAATCCATCAGCGCCAGGCGTATCTTGGCGAACGCCGCCTGGCACAGTCTCTTTTGGCTTGTGGTGGCGAATAGCATCGGTGTCCTGCTGGCCGCGATGCTCCTCGTGCCGGGCATCGATACACTGCTCGGTCAGTGGACCTACGGTCGGTGGATGCCTGTCCATATGAATCTGCAACTCTACGGATGGTGCAGTCTTCCGCTGGTTGGATTCTTGTTCGGAGTTTATGGCGTTCGAAGGAAGCAGGTCGCGCCCTGGGCAGCGCCCGTCCTCTGCCTCTGGTCGGTTGCGCTCGGCATCGGGTCGCTTACCTGGTTGAACGGACATTCAAGCGGCAAGCTCTTCCTCGATTGGACCGGATATTCGCGTGTGCTCTTCCCGCTGGCACTCTTGTGCTTGTGGACTCTGCTCGCCACTTCATTCGTAGTGGAATACCGCGAAAGAATCCAAGTCGCTATAACCGTACGCGCTCTGAAGCTTGCTGGACTCATTCTGTTGCTTGTTGTTCCAGCACTCATCTACGTCGCTTCGAATCCTGCTCTCTATCCGCCCATCAATCCGGATACAGGCGGCCCCACGGGCGCCAGCCAGCTTGAATCCACACTCGTCATCATCGCCATCCTGCTTCTGCTTCCATTCGGAATCAGTCAACGCAAGGATGCAAATGCAAAAGTGACGTCTTCGGCATGGATCATCTTCGCACTCGAATCTCTCGTCTGTCTCGGGCTCGGAAGAGCCGACGTGAGTCACCATAAGGCGACACAGTGGATCAGCCTTGGCAGCTTACTGGTTTGGATCCCGCTCATGCCCCTTTACTACGGTACCTTCCGTTGGCACCACAATACGCGGCGATGGCGCGTCGCATTCCTTTGCTGGTGGTCGGTTCTCGTGCCGACCGGATGGATGCTCTTTCTTCCGGGCGTTCTCGATCACTTCAAATTCACAGACGGTCTCGTGGGTCACTCCCTGTTGGCGATGGCGGGGTTTGTCTCCAGCCTGCTGATCTTCGTCCTGGTTCAGATGATGGGGGAAGATGGCTGGATCTTGAATGGAACGTGGTCCTTCTACGTCTGGCAGGCCAGCGTCGCGGTTTACGTCGCCATCATGTTCTTTGCCGGTTGGCTCGAAGGTTCGAATCCAGCCTTTTCCCTCGTGCCCGGAGCTTTGCGAAACAGCATCTACGCGCTCCGTCTACTCCTGGGAATCCTGATCCTTGCCGCCTCGCTCGATTGGTTTCGCGACTCCTTCACGCTCTTTGCTGAGATCGATGTCTCCGCCTCTGTGCCACTCAAGGTGGTGCGCTGATGAAGCGCAAGCTCCTGATCACCTACCAGTTGGTCACCGGCCTCTCCGACACCCTCACAGGGCTCTTCCTGATCGCTGCACCGGAATTGACGCTCCACATGATGAAGCTCCGCGCACCCACCGACGCGCTCCAGTTCATCTCCTACATCGGCGTCTTCGTCCTCTCAGTCGGACTCGCCTGCCTCTACGGAGCATGGCTTGCGGCCAGAGTCGGTTCCGCTGACAAGCTTGAGGTCGTCTGGCTGCTCACAGCAAGCACGCGCATACTTGTTGCCGTCTTTATCGTTACGAAGATAGCGTCGGGAGATCTTGAGACTGGATGGGCCACCGTCGCCTTCACCGACGGTGCCTTCGCCATCCTTCAGTTCTCCGGTCTCGCAAGAGGGTGGCTGCGAAATGCTTGCGACTAATCTCAGGGAGTTGGCGTCAGGATGGCGGGCCGTCTGCCTCGTCGCAATCACGTACGTCTACTTCCTGATCTTCGCTCAGTTCGCCTTCCTCAACCGCCTCGGCCAGTTGGGCATCGCGGATGCGCATCTTCAGGTCGTCATGGGCGCGATGGCCTTTGGCGGGATTACCTTCAGCTTGCTTGCGTCGCTGAGAGCCTTCGAGCTCTTCCCACGTTTGCGACTACAGATCTCCTTCCTGATCTGTGGCGCAACCGCGGCACTCACACTGCTGCCGCTTGATCTGCCGGGAAGCGTTGCGCTGGCATTGTTGATCGGGTGCGGGCTAGGGATGCTGACGGTGACGCTCGTCGCCAATCTCCGACTCTGGACCGGAGCAGGGGAGGCGCTCTGGAAAGTCGGCTTCGGCACAGGCATCGGCTACTTCATCTGCAACGTACCGGCCCTCTTCACGGCAAGCCCCAGCGCGCAGGCAGCGACAGCAGCGATACTTTGCCTGTTTGCGATTTTCATTGCAGGGAAGATCGCGTCGCCGGACGACCATCTCGAGAAGCAAAGGCCGCGTAAGAGCCCGCCATTTGTGATCGTGCTGATCAGCTTCACGGCTCTGGTATGGCTCGATTCCGCAGCCTTCTTCATCATTCAGAGCACTCCAACCCTCAAGGCCGGAACCTGGGAAGGAACGCTGCATCTGTGGACCAACGCCACCATCCACTTCACGGCCGCGCTCGCAAGCGCGTTCCTTCTTCGCCGCCGTGGTCTGAACCTTGTTCTTGGACTTGCGGTTCTTGTCTTTACCTTCGCCTGCCTCCTGTTACAGCAACCCGGGCATGTTGCTCTCGCCTCGCTGTTCTATCCCGTCGGAGTCTCGCTTTATTCGGTCGCACTGGTCGCTTATCCCTCGCTGCTCGCACCTTCCACGTCGTCCCATCAAAGAGCGCTTCATGCTGGTCTGATCTATGCGGTCGCAGGCTGGTTCGGTTCGGCAATGGGCATCGGAATGGGTCAGCATCTCAGGCAGGTGCCGGTCCCGTTTGTGGCGCT
The DNA here is from genome assembly GCA_964245715.1 of uncultured Acidobacteriaceae bacterium. Classification (GTDB taxonomy): domain Bacteria; phylum Acidobacteriota; class Terriglobia; order Terriglobales; family Acidobacteriaceae; genus Edaphobacter. The sequence continues at coordinate 88,012 of CAXTNM010000005.1, forward strand.
CGCTGCATTGCTGATCCTCGGCCCCCGGATGTTCACGTTCTTGCGTAGCCGGCAGCGCGAGGTTGCCATCGTCAGCGCCGCCCTCCTAGCAGCGTTCCTGCTCTATCGTTTCGCATCCACTTCGGATGCAAAGAGTTCTGGCATCACCGCGGAAGAACGCGGAAGACAGGTCTATATCGCGGAAGGCTGCATCAACTGCCACTCGCAATATGTGAGGCCGAATACCAGGGATGTCATGCTGTGGGGCCCAACAGAGACGATCGAGGAGGTGCGTGCACAACACCCACCCCTGATCGGCAATCGGAGGCAAGGTCCGGACCTTTCCCAGGTGGGCGGTCGTCGCTCCCCCTTATGGTTGAAAGCCCACCTCCTCAGCCCACGTGAGGTCAGTCACGCCTCGTTCATGCCTTCCTATGGCTACCTCTTTGCCGCTTCAACCCGCGGGGACGATCTTGTCCGATACCTTGGCAGCCTCAAGAGTGTGAAATACCCCAAGCACGTCGCTCTCGAGCAGACCTGGAGACCGTCTCAAGCTCAAACGAAACCCGCCGGGCCAGACGAAGGCCCGCATCTATATGGAGAATATTGCGCCACCTGCCATGAGGAGGCCGGTGCGACCCGATTGACATGGCGTTCGCAGTTCAAGCGTCTTCCGCCAGACTTACATGCCGGACCATGGCATGATGTTGCGACTTCCTCCTCAAGCAGCGACCGCTTCGTTCGACTTGCTCAGATCATCAAGTTTGGCATTCCAGGAACGGATATGCCCGGCCACGAATACCTGTCCGACCAGGACATCACCTCCATTTCTCAGTGGCTGAACCAGACCATGGTTCTGTCGCCTCAAGTTGCCAGCGTTGAACACAAATCGGGAGAGCATCCATGAAGTTATTCCTAGCGTCCGCCGTCGCCGTCCTGTTCACCCAAGCCGCCCTTGCGCAGCACCAGACCTTTGCAGTGAAGCCGGATGCGAGCGAGGTCAAGATGACGCTCAAGACGAATCATGAGATCGTCAACGGTACCTTTCATGTGCAGTCCGGCTCGATCGAGTTCGATCGCAGCGCTCAGAAGATCGCAGGGATAATCTCTGTCGCAGCCGGCAGCGGCAAGACCGGTAACGACAGTCGTGATAAGAAGATGGATAAGGACATCCTCAAGGTCGATCAATACACCACCGTCACCTTCGCTCCGAAGGCGTACACCGGAGCGATTGCGCCAACGGGTGACTCAACCATTCAGGTAAGCGGGATCTTCACCCTGCTTGGGACACCACATGATCTGACCATTCCCATGGAGGTCCATCTCGAAGGCTCAAAGGCGACGGCGAAGGCGCGGTTCGTGGTTCCTTACGTACAGTGGGGCTTGAAAAATCCAAGCTTCCTGATGTGGAAAGCTGAAAACGACGTGGCGATCGATCTCGATCTCGTTGGTCAGCTCTCGAATTAGACGCACAGCGTTACCACGAGGAAACGGGTCGTCCCATTCAACCTGTTTGCATATTCTTGATGCCGCCATGGCGGCAACTGACCGCCTGATCGTCGAGGGGATCATGGTTAAACGCTTCGACTGGGCTTATCTTTCTAAGGGAGAGCAGGCCGGCCTCCCACGGACCAGGCCCTCAACTGGTGACGCCTCTCACCGGGGAAGATGGCTTTTCAACTGAGTGATAGACGCTTCTTTGTAAAAGAACTCTTCGAAGAGATATTTGACGCCCGAACCAGCCAGGGAAACTCCGAACGTTGTGGCCGTTTCGCGTAGATTCCGATTGCCTGACGGATAGTATGTCTGGGTTAATCCCGCACCGATCGCATTACCGGTCAACAATGCGTAATTCACCGTGTTGCGCCCATCATCTTTCTTTGTAATCAGCACCCGTGACAACGCGTACAGGGCGCGCCGGGTACCCGGGTGTCCAGGCCCCTCAACAAAATAACGCGGGTCTTCATGCAGAATTGGAGCCATGATTGACGTCGAGAAGATTCCTTCCGAACTTGCGCGCGCGGCAGCAGCACCCAATCGTTGCGAATACTCCTTGGCGGATTGGCCATAGTTCGGACTACGGTTGAACGTCTCGGAATACGTCGCAGACACAACCCATCCGATCACGGCGAAAGGCGAGACAGACCCTTTCAGACCCATGCCAATCTTGTCTGCGGCACTCAGACGGGGTGCAATCTCCTCCGGATCGATGAGACTGTCGAAGTGCCCGGTTGTCACAGTGCGAGCAGGTATTTCAGAGCCATTCGTCGAAACTTGCACCTTCGTGAGCAATCCCCTGTCGGGGCTTGCTACGCTTGATCCCGGCATTAGCGAAACGGGGAGTTGGCCAAGATAAGCCTGATCTCCCTGCGTACCCCCTGGAACATCATCTGCAAACCCGCACTGTGCTTTTGCGACGCCGAGTGGCAGACAGACAGCCAAGCATAAGCGGAGCGTCTGTTTGATCACACACGGTACGATCGATTTCCTTGCATGCATCCTCATCCTTGTCTTTCCTAAACAGCCTTTCGAACCCAATATGCGACAGAATAAATCTAAGATGTCGTCACCGAGCCATATAGCAGCGCAGATTTCAGCGGCCGCATGACAATCTATTCACGAAGCCTTTTAGAGAACGGCATGGAAGGCCGGAGCGATCTTCGAGCCAGGACTCGCCGCCCTCCACACTGCTTGTACCTTCAAAATACCTAAAATTATAGAAAGTTTCCCTCAACCACAATCCAGCGGAGAGCGACCCGACAATTTACACCTCAAGCCTCTTCTTGTATTACCCCCGGCCTTTAGGTGAAACTTGTTGCAGTGCGTTGAACGTATCTCCTGAGAGGTGTCATCTTGGCTAACGATCCCAACCCCCCGTCAGCGCCGGATTCCGGAAATGGGGAGAAGTCAGAGTCTGAGGCGCAGCCGGCGAGTCGCGTTAGCCGCCGTTCCTTTCTGTCACATCTCGGTGCCGCCGGGATTGCGGCCACGGCCTCGCCGGTCCTGGCGTCGGCCGCCATCGCACACCCAGCCACACAGACCGCGGCACCCCCGCCGCCTGCCGGCAGCATACCTGTCACGCTCAAGATCAATGGTGAGCAGCACGCCCTCAATCTTGACCCTCGCACCACCCTGCTCGATTGCCTGCGCGAGAACCTGAATCTTCCCGGCACCAAGAAGGGTTGCGATCACGGTCAGTGCGGCGCCTGCACGGTGCACGTCAATGGGCAACGCGTGAACTCGTGTCTCTCCTTTGCCGTGATGCACGCAGCCGACGAGATTACCACCATCGAAGGCCTGGGTACGCCGGACCACCTCCACCCCATGCAGGCGGCCTTCATCGAACACGACGCCTACCAGTGCGGCTACTGCACCTCCGGCCAGATCATGTCCGCGGCCGCGCTGAAATCGGAACCCGTCGGCCCTACAGACGAGGACGTCAAGCAAGCCATGTACGGCAACATCTGCCGTTGCGGAGCCTACCCCAATATCGTTGCCGCGGTGCAAGCCGCGCGCCTCGCTTAGTCCACCAACGTTTTCCCCGGAGTAAGCAATGCAGACCTTCGCCTACAGCCGCCCCAACACGCTCGACCAGGCCGTGCAATCCGCAGCCCGCGCCAAGACCGCCCAGCAGTATGCTGATGTGCGCTTCATCGCCGGCGGCACCACCCTCGTCGACCTGATGAAGCTCGACGTCGAGCGTCCCGATCAACTGGTCGATATCAACGGTCTTCCCGTTGATCAGATTCAGCCCGCACCAGCAGGCGGCCTCGTCATCGGAGCACTCGCGCGCAACGCTACCGTGGCCCACCACCCCACCATCCAGCGCGACTATCCCGTGCTCTCGGAGGCCCTGCTCTCGGGCGCCTCGCCGCAGCTTCGCAACATGGCCACGACCTCCGGCAATCTCCTCCAGCGCACCCGCTGCGTCTACTTCCGCGACACCGCACACGCCTGCAACAAGCGTGAGCCCGGCACCGGATGCTCCGCCATCGGCGGCCACAACCGCATGCTCGCCATCCTTGGCACCAGCAAGGATTGCATCGCGACCAACCCTTCCGACCAGAACGTCGCGCTCACCGCTCTCGAAGCCACCATCCAGATACAAGGCCCCAAAGGTAATCGCAGCATCCCCATCGCCGACTTCTATCTCAAGCCCGGCACTACACCCAGCCGCGAAACCATCCTCGAGCCCGGCGACCTCATCGTCAGCGTCACCCTGCCTCCCCTCGCACCCGGCACACGTTCGCACTACCTCAAAATCCGTGACCGCGCCGCCTATGAGTTCGCCCTCAGCTCGGCCGCCGTCGTCGTCAAGGTAAACGGCGGCAAGGTCGAACGCGTACGCATCGCCCTCGGCGGTGTTGGCACCGTTCCCTGGCGTTCTCACGAAGCTGAGCGCGCGCTTGAAGGTCAACCCGCCGATCTCGCCACCTTCCGCAAGGCAGCCGAAGCCGCATTGAAAGACGCCAGGCCCGATAGCGAAAACGGCTTCAAAGTGGAACTCGCAAGGCGCTGCATCGTGCGCGCTCTCACCACGTCCACACAACTTGCCTAGCCCCTCGTTCCAGCAGGAGATTCCGCATGACCTTTGAAGAGTTCGGTGAATTTATCGGCAGCCAGGAAGGCGCCGCACCCAAGCCGCTCCCTGCCGGAGCCCCTCCCCCATCTGCCATCATCGGAGCCGCCGTCCCCCGGATCGACGGTCCCCTGAAGACGACCGGCACAGCCCGCTACGCATCCGACTACAACTTTCCCGGCCTGGTGTACGCCGTACCCGTGCGTGCCTCGATCGCCAGCGGCAAGATCACCAGCATCGACACAGCCGCCGCCCATCGCATGCCCGGCGTCCTGCTCATCCTTCAGCACGGCGAGATGATGCCCATCTACCGCAACGCCTCCGGAGGCCGCAACAGCGAGAACCGTCCCGCCTTCGAAGACGATACCGTCCGCTACTGGGGCCAGTACGTCGCAGCAGTCGTCGCCCAGACCTTCGAGCAGGCACAGGCAGCCGCAGCCGCCGTCAAGGTGAACTACGAGCCCGCACCCTTCAACGTCAGCCCACTTCTCTCTGACAATCTACCGCCCGAAGGCCAGCCCGGTGGACCGCAGGTTCTCAGCCATCGCGGAGACACCGACGCCGCCTTCACCTCGGCCCCCGTGCAGGTCGACGAGGTCTACATCACCCCCGTCGAAACCCACAACCCGATGGAAATGCACGCCACAGTCGCCGTGTGGGACGGCAAGAAGTACACCCTCTATGAGACCTCGCAAGGCGTCATGAATCACCAGACCGTCATGGCGCAGGTGCTCGGCGTACCAAAGGAGAACGTCGAAGTCGTCTCCCGCTTCATCGGCTCAGGCTTCGGCGGTAAGCTCTTCCCGTGGCCGCACTGCGCCATCGCCGCGTCGGCTTCGCGCAAGCTCAACCGCCCGGTCAAGCTTACCCTCAGCCGCAAGATGATGTTCTCCAACTCCGGCCATCGCCCCCGCACCCAGCAGCGCATGCGCCTCGGCGCCACGCCTGATGGCAAGCTCGTCTCGCTCCAGCAGGACTATCGCAATCACACCAACTTCGGCGACGACATCCGCGAAAACTGCGGCGAAGCTACGCCCTTCCTTTACAGCACCGCCAATCTCAAAGTCACCTCAGCCCTCGTCCGCCGCAACGTCGGAACCCCAACCCCGATGCGTGGCCCCGGAGCCGTTCCCGGCCTCTTCGCGCTTGAGTCCGCCATGGACGAACTCGCAGTCAAGCTCAAGATGGATCCCGTCCAGCTCCGCCTCGGGCTCGATACCCTCACCGACGAAGAGAAAAACAGGCCTTTTTCCTCCCGTCACCTCAAAGAGTGCCTTCAGGTCGGTTCTGAACGCTTCGGCTGGTCAAAGCGCACCCCTGAGGTCGGCTCCATGCGCAAAGGAGACGTCATCCTCGGCTGGGGCGTCGCCTGTGCCTCGTGGGGAGCAAACCGCGGCCAGAGCGAAGCCACGCTCCGCCTGCTCTCCGACGGCACCGGTCGCCTGATGTGCGGCACTCAGGACATAGGCACCGGTACCTACACCGTGATCGCCCAGATGGTGAGCGACCGCACCGGCATCCCAGTCGATAAGATCGAAGTCGTCCTCGGCAGTAGTTCCCTGCCCTCGGGGCCGATGTCCGGCGGATCTACCGCAACCTCCACCCTCATTCCGGGTGTCCTCGATGCTTCTGACGCTGCCATCAAGATCGTCCTCAACGTAGCCTCCAACACCAAGGGCTCGCCGTTCAACGGAGCCGACGTGAAGACCCTTGCCTTCACCGGAGGCCGAGTCCATGCCAAGGATCAACCCGCCTCGAGCGGTGTTCCCTACGGCGAGATCCTCAAGTTGGCAAACCTCGCCAGTGCCAACGGCGACGGCAAAAGCGGCGGTCTCGGCGCAGATCCGAAGTCGAAAGACTACTCTACTCACTCCTTCGGAGCGCAGTTCGTCGAAGTCGAGTGGGATCCAGGCATCGCAAAGCTTCGCGTCAGCCGGGTCGTCAGCGTGGTCGATGGCGGGCGGATCCTCAACATGCGCACAGCCAGAAATCAGATGGAAGGCGCCATCGTCATGGGCGTGGGCATGGGCCTCTTCGAGGAGACCATCTACGACCAGCGCAACGGCCATGCCGTCAACGACAACTTCGCCGACTACCTCGTCCCTACCATCGCCGACATGCCCCAGATCGACGTCCACTTCCTCGATATCCCCGATCCGCTGATCAACGAATACGGAGCTCGCGGCATTGGTGAAATCGGGCTCGCCGGCGTCGCACCTGCCATCACCGCGGCGGTCTACCACGCAACCGGGATTCGCGTCCGCAAGGTGCCAGTTCGCATCGAAGACCTCCTGGGCGCAACGTATCGCAACGCTTAGCCGCGTGCCGCTTCAACTCTCGGTCGGCGGCAGCGGCTTGCGTCTGGAGAACCCAAGTCGTCTGCGCTTCCGAGGTAGAACAGCCTCACCTCGAATGACATCCTCGGCTCGACGTCGACGCGAGATCACAGATGACTGGGGTAGAATTTGGTCTTCGGGTGCGCAGAGTTGCAGCCGAGTGCAGTTACGGCCGTCCTGCTTGGCCTGGTAGAGCGCCTGATCCACGCGAGCGAGGAGTGCCGCAGCGGACTCCTGCCTCGCCATGCTGGTGAGGCCAATACTCAGGGTCGCGCCCTCGGCGCCGAGACCGGCCGCATGCTGCCGGACGCGCTCCACAACGTGGAAGGCCTCCGCTGCGGACGTGTTCGGAAGGATCACGACGAACTCGTCGCCCCCAAAGCGACCGACCGAGTCATAGGCTCGAAGTGAGCCTTCAATCGAGCGCGCGACCGACTTCAGGATACGGTCTCCTTCAGCATGACCGAGCGTATCGTTAATCTGTTTGAAGCGGTCAACGTCCACCAATGCGACCGAGAGATCCATGCTGAAACGCTGAGAGCGGCCCATCTCCGCGGTCAGCGCCCGCTCAGACCCGCGACGGTTGAGCGTCTGCGTCATGAAGTCATGCGTCGCTTCGTCTTTCAGCTGAAGCACGAGTTCGCCGTTAAGAATGAGAAAGAGAAGCTGGCCCACCGCGATAAAGAAGACGAGGGTGGTGAAGAGCGAGAACTGCTCCAGACTTTGCGCATGCATCCACTCATAGGCGTTCCGCGGGCCAGGCCGCCTTATCGTCTCCCACAGATTAAAGACGCTGATGGCGGAGTAGAGGGACATCAGTCCGCTCAGGGTGCGGAGATGCCTCCGGCCAGGATGGCGAATGAGCTCGACGCCGATCGCCACGCGCAGGAGAAAGGTGACAACATCTTCGACAGCCTCGCGCGCGGCAATGAGGTCGTGGACGAAGGTAAAGTACCACAGCGTCATGGCGGCCAAACCTACCAGACCCCACGCATATGGCGCGACCCGGCGGACGGAGAAGAACTGCTCGATCCCGGTGAGCAGCAAGGCATACACGCAGAGGACAAGAGAATCCCCCACGACCGTGTTGAAGAAACGCAAAACGTGAGTGGAGTCGGGAACCAGGGTAAAAAGGAAGCAGCTGATCGTGCCCAGGAGAAAGGCAAAAGCAAACGAGCGGGATCCCCGAAGACTTACCTGGGTCTGCCACACGCGCCCAAACGCAAATGCTGACATGGAGGCGACTATCGAGATTGCGACGACAAGCGTCCAGTTATCCATCTGGCCCAGGAGGTGCATGGGTCATGTTAACTGGAGCAGTTGGCCTGGAGAAGCGAAATTACAGGGAAACACGACCGCCAGAAGCTAACAAATAACAGGCCAACGATTCACTAACAGGCGAGTCATTGGCGCAATCCGCAGTAGCAGGATCGATGCAGGTACGCGCGCCATATGGTCAGATGGAAGCATGTGCGGACGATATGTAAGACGAAGCGACAAGCAGAAGCTTGCGGAGTACTTCCACGCCAATCCCAGCCCACGGGATCTGCTAATGTCGGAGACCGATTACAACGTCGCGCCCACAACGCACCAGCCCATCATCCGCCAAAGCCGGGAAAGCGGGAACCGGGAGTTGATCCTTGCGCGCTGGGGCCTTGTTCCCTTCTTCACCAAAGACCTCAAAGAGATCAAAGGCTTAGCGACCATCAACGCTCGGGCGGAGACGATCGCCACGTCGCCCATCTGGCGCGAACCGATGAAGAAGCGACGCTGCCTGATTCCGGTGAACGCATTCTACGAATGGCCGAAAGAGGGCAAGCCTCCCAAGCAGCCTTACGCCTTTGAGCTATCACACGGCAGCCTGTTCGCGTTCGCGGGGATCTGGGACGCCTGGAAGGATGCGCAAGGACACTGGCTCCAGTCATACGCCATCGTAACCACGGATGCGAACGAACTGATGGCGAAGATCCACCCGCGCATGCCCGTAATCCTTCAAGCCCAGGATTACGACCGCTGGCTGGATCGCGAAGAAACGGAACAGCTTCCGCTCGACCTGCTGCGACCCTATGAATCGGAAGCCATGATCATGCGCGAGGCAAACCCGAAGGTTAATAACATCCGTCACAACGGCCCCGAGTTGCTGGAACAGTCCGAGCGAGCCGCCGAGGCCGGGCTCTTACCCCTATAACTCGGCTTCCATCGGAGTCGCTTACCGATCATGAAAACCCAACTTGCGTGCACAATGGGCTTCAAAGGATCTCCGTCTGAAGCACTCCAGGAACGTATCAATTCCGTGGATCTTGGCTGTATCTCTGCAAACGTGAGCAGGCTGGTGCATCAGTGATGCACCAGCCCGCCTGACGTTCGTTCATCTTGCTGAGCTACTGAAGGAAAGGAGCGTTGGCTGAATCTGTGCCCGATTTGCCCCAGAGAACAGTATCTGCGTCCGGCGTTCCTTTGCCCCAAAGAACAGTCGCTGCATCCGGCGTTCCCTTGCCCCACAGCACTGTCGATCCGAAGAGTGCGGAGAAGGCGTTCGGATCGCTCTTGCCCCACAGGACTGTCTTACCCCAGAGAACGGTGGATCCGTCAACCGGCGCGACAAAGGCATTCGGGCCGTAGACGTTCGTCGGCTCCCAAACCGGGGTCGCACCCCACAACGAGGAAGGATCGTTGACCAGAGCCGTGTTACCCGTCGTCGGATCGAACGAAGCGATCGGTGACATCGCAGTACCCGCCGGGACCGAGCCGTTGTTGACCAATGCGTTGGTGACCGTCGCATTGATGTCTAGGTACCCCGCACCTACCGTGAACACATCGTAGTTCGCAATGTAGTTGATCCCGGAAGCCACGACGCTACTCGTCTGAGGGAAGTAGCTCCGATTCGCGTTCACCATCAGAAGAGCCTTGACCTGATCCGGGGTCAGGTTAGGATTGGCCTGGAGCAGATCTGCTACGGCGCCGCTCGTCACTGCCGTCGCCATGCTCGTGCCGCTCAGTGGAAAGTAGGCGTTTGAAGGGTTCTTATCGCCATTGCTCTGGTACCAGTCATGCTGGGTGATGAAGGTAGGATTCTGCAGCGCGAGTGGATCTGCGCCAAACTCCAGGCTTGATACGAGGTTACCTGGTGCCACCACATCTGGCTTTGCTACATAATCGATAAAGGAAGGACCCTTCGAGCTATAGCTCGCAATAACATCGTCCATGATGCCTGCGGTATAGACGGTGTTCATGGCTCCAACCGTGATCACATAGGGATCGTTGCCCGGAGCGTTGATTGTGCCATATCCTTCGGCATTCGCGTTCAGGTCGCGGCCATCGTTTCCGGCAGCTACCACCACGACGATACCGGCCCGGTATGCCTGCTCGACAGCCTGGCACAATGGGTCGAGTGTATAGCTCTCATAGATGCCGCGACCGAGAGAAAGATTGATGACCTTGATGTTGTAGACGTTCTTCAGAAGGATCGCCTGCTCGATGGCTGCAATAACGATCGAGTCGCTGCTCGCGCCTGTGGAGTCGAGAACACGCAGGTTGATCAGATTTGCATTAGGAGCAGCTCCGTAGAAGGTGCGGAAATCGTTCTTGCCGGTGGACTGAGCTCCGTTGCCGGCGATCAAACCTGCCACGTGCGTTCCATGCCCGTAGTAATCCATGGCATCGCTCTGATCCGGGGAGAAGTTCTGGCTGTAGACGATGCGTCCATTGTTGCCGGGCGCGACCCCGCCAGGCTGAGGCTTCAACCCTGCAGGGAGCCCGGGAAGACTTGGCGGCGCAAGTGGGCCTGCAAGCGATGGGATTGCAGCAAGAACGGCCGGAAGAAGCGATTGCGGAGCGGCGCTCAGGTCAGGCACAGGTGTTATGCCGGAATCGATCACGGCAACGCCGACGTTCGTCCCGACGTAACCCTTCGCCCAGACTGCAGGCGCATTGATCGGCTCCACCGTGAAGTTCGCGCCCGTTACCGTGACCGCCTGCTTCGAGCGAAGGGGGCGATCGATCGAGATGTACTTTACATTGGGGTCGGCTGCGAGCGCACTTAGTTGCCGTTGCGACACAGTGGCTTTCAAGGCGTGAATGGAATGAAGATTGCCGCTCACCGTGCCCCCAGCCGAACTCACTTTTGCACCCTGTTCCGAGCCGGGGTCTTGCACGTACTGGATGATGACCGGGACGGTCGACGTTGGGTCTGCGGCAGCAGCATCAGGAGAGATCCTCTTGTGCTGTGCAAGGGCCGAACCAGTTGAAATTGCGAGAAGGCAAGAACTCAGAACCAGGCGGGAAGGCAAGCGGTGCATGCAAGGACTCCAGGGGTAAGGGTGAGACGTGGGGTTGAAGTTCGAGGAAAGTGAGCGAGGCGTCCAAAACCCCGTACGTTCTTCAGGAAGCAACATTAGTGGGATTAGCCATCTGGCTCAATGGCTCATAAGTTGCAAGCAGGCCGAACAACTCAGGTCATTCGCCCAGAAAGTCAGACATGTGCGGATTGGCGATCGGCGTTGATTCGCGATTCATCACGGTACCGCAACAAAACCTCAGGTGGTACTGGCAGGGTCGAGATAAGGCTTTGCGTCGCTGGATGTTTTGCATCTTCAAGCTTGCTTGCCGGCAGCACCTCGACGATCCGGCCTCGGTCCATCACTGCAACCCGATCGCACAACCTGACGACCGATAGCAGGTCGTGCGAGATGTAGAGCATCGTCGTGCCGAGTGATCGGTTCAGCCGCTTCAGTAGATCCACAACCTGTACCTGGGTCACCGGATCCAAGGCGCTTGTGGGTTCGTCAGCGATCAGCACCGCAGGCTCGTGAAGGAGCGCAAGCGCGATCAGAACGCGTTGCGCCTGGCCTACGCTGATCTGCGCTGGACGCCTCAGAAGGAACTCCCCATCAGACGGTAGTTGCACCGCTTCCATCAGCCCTTCAATCCTCCGCGAAAGGGCCTCACGACCAGCTTTGCTGTGGGCTCTCCATGCCTCCTCAAAATGGGTCTTGAGAGTGACGGCGCCGTTGAGAGCAGACAACGGGCTTTGGGGCACAAGGCCGACACGGCGACCCCGCACTTCTCGCAGTTTCTTCTCCGGCATAGTGAGAAGGTTTTCGCCTTCGAGCATTACCTCTCCGCGAGCACTTCCTCCGCGCCAGGGCAGCAATCCCATCAGCGACAAAACAAGCGTGCTCTTGCCGGCCCCGCTCGTACCTACCAGCCCAAGTACCTCGCCGCGACATAGATCGAAGTTGATTCCATGCAGGACTTCCTTGGTTCCATAGGCAGCCTCAAGCCTCACCTGAAGGATCGTATTCATTTGCCCGCACCTACCCGAAGCTCTTGGACATTCCACTCCGTTCGAGGCTCGAGCACTGCCGGCTTCGCTCCCTGGAGCTTTGGCGATACCGCAACCAAAGCGTTGGGATAGACCAGGTAGATGAAGGGCTGCTGCTCCGTTACGATCTGCTGCACACGGTCAACGGCCTGCTTACGCCGCACCGGATCGGAAGTAGTGGCCTGCAGATTCATCATGCGGTCAATTTCTGCTTCCCAAGGTGTAAAGGGGCTCTTCTGGGATGGGTTCCACTGATGATTTGGGGACGAGCTAAGCCAGACATTCATCACGCTGTTAGGATCCGGATCAACATTCTCGAGCCCGAGCAAACACGCCTCATAATCCTGAGAATGCATCAGTCGCTCAATCAGCGAGGGAAAGTCCAGAGTAACGACGTTCACTTGCATCCCGAGCGCCGCGAGATCCTGCTGGATCAACGTAGCCATCTTCTTCCTCGCCGCATTTCCCGCGTTCGTCATAATCGAGAATTTGACCGGGTGCCCTGCCGCATCCTGCAGCACTCCGCCATTCAGACGAAAGCCGGCTTTTGCCATAGAACTTTTTGCCGCATCGATGCCAGTCGGCGGAAGCGCCAGCTTGTGGTTGTACCAGAGGCTGTTCGCTGGCGACACAAAGGAGTAAGCAGGAGTTGCGTGTCCCTCGTAAGCAAGCCGAGCGAGATCTGCGCGATTGATCACGCTCGAGATCGCCTGACGAAACGCCTGATTCTGAAACCAGGTCTTCTCCCAGGCGGGAAGCGGCGAGGACGGTGATTGATTGAACCACATCTGCTCGGTGTTGAGGGACGCGCCTAGATCGCGCACCGAGGCGGGTGCTTTGTGCGAGAGGAAGTCGAAGTAATCCGGAGGCAGGTCGTCGATAAAGTCGTAATCGCCTCGCAGGAAGAGCCTGACCTCCTGCTCCTGGTTATTCAGAAAATCAAGCCGCACCTGCGAAGAAAGTGGGCGTACGCCCGACGCTCCGCTGCCATCGATGAAGTAGGGATTCTTCGTGAGTCTGAGGTATTGCGACCTGCGATAGTCGGAGACGAAGTAGGGGCCGGAAGTAACACGCGCCTCCCCAGGATGGTCCGCGGGTTCAATGGCGATCTCGTCGAAGACCTTTTCGATCCCAACAACGCGCTTCGGCAGGTGAACAATTAAGGTTTGATCGTCGGGCACGTCCACCACCACGCCTGTGGGCATCAGAAACTCATCGGCAACCGGAGCGGCGGTCGCAGGTAGAAGTACCCGGCGAATTGAGCTTGCAGCGTCCTTCGCAGTGAGCGGATGACCGTCAGAAAACTCCAGCTTGGAACGTAGCTTGAATCTGAGAACTCTCCCGTCAGGCGACACGCTCCAACTCTCCGCCAACTCAGGCTCAACCTGCTGCGTAAGCCGATTGAAGCGGAGCAGCACACCTCCGGTAAGATACTTCACAATCTCAGACTGTTGATCATCCACCTTCGCAGGATCAAAGGTCTTCGGATCGTAGCTGATGTTCCATACGAGCTCGCCGGGCTGCCTTGGCGCTGCTTGCGCAAGACACATGCCTGCGGCAGTGGCGCCAAAAAGTATCGGAAGAATGGCTCGAATCAGCAGCCTGTGAGTCATATGCGTATCTCCGGCGTCATCCCTTCGAGCAAAAGCAGTATGACAACAAGCAGTGCGACCGGCAGCAGCGCCCAGGCACTTCGAGCGAGAATGGACGAGTTCGAGACTTCGAGCAACATGCCACCCCAGGAAGGAATTGGCTCCCCGACGCCGAGGCCCAACGCGCCCAGATTTGCCTCGGCCATCACAAAGGCCGGAATGGATACCAGGAACTGCGGTAGCAGCAGCGAGCCAAGATTCGGTAGCAGATGACGCACAAGTTGTTGTTGCCGCAGCCCGGCAGCTCTAGCCTGCATCATCCAATCCGATTGTCGAAGCGCTAGACATCCCTCATAAACCGCACGTGCGCACGCAGGCCATCCGAACGCGGCAAGCAAAAAAAAGGTGATCGAGATCGAGCGTTGTGGCGAAGTTGTGAGCGGAAGCGCGGACCGGACCATCATCAGCAGAAAAAGCCAGGGAAGCGCAAGCACCACATCGCATGCGAGCTTTACGAGTGTTCCCATGCCTGCCAATCTCACACTCCCAAGGACGCCCACAGCCGCCGCCATTGCGGTGCTGATCGCTGCAGCCGTGACGGCGCCAGCAATGCTGAGCAGCATTGCAAAAGCCATTCGATTGAGGCGGTCACGACCAAGGTCATCGGTGCCGGCCGGATGAGTAGAGGATGCGCTCGCATAGGGAAGTTCGCGATCCTGCTCGCGAAAGCCGCCAGGTCGCATGGCGAGCAAACCGGCTGAGATCACGAGCAAACAGGCGAGCACAAGGAGGCATATCTTTCTTGCCGTCATGCGATCTCCAACTGCTGACGGCCGTCGCCAAGCATGCCCGCGGTCGTAACGGCGATCGCCATCAGCACCGTGACGGCAAGCAGCACAGGAAGATCGCGGTTCATCGCCGCGTTCCAGGCCAACTGTCCTACGCCCGGTACGCTGAAGAGAACTTCTACGGGGACCAGCGCGCCTAACGCTGTGACAAGCGATAGAGTAGCCAACGCAAGCAGCTCTACGCGTATGCTGGGCAGAATATATGCAAGCAGCAATCGTGAGCGCCCAATGCCGTGCGCTCGAGCCTGCAGCAGGTGAGGTTCAAGCCAGACCTTCCGCAGCAAGCTGTGCATGAACTTGAAATCTCTTGCAGCGAGCAGAAGTGTCATCACCAGCACAGGCCCGCCACAGTCCGCGAACAGGCACAAGGTCACGAGTGCCGCAGTGGGTACCGCAAGAATCAAAGTAGATGGAACATGCGACAAACGCGACGGTTTCCGCGCGCCGCTCGACGCGAGCGCGGCCATGAATGCAAGCGCCCACCCTAGAAAGATCGCACGTACCAGCAAGCTTCCCGTCACCGCCAGACGCGGCTTGAGCAGCTCTTTCACAGGAACCTCATACTCGCGGGATTGCCCGAAATCCCCATGCACATAGCCAACCAGTTCTAAAGCAAACAAGTGAACGAGCGAACCGCTCCGGACCGACTCTGCGGCAAGCTGTCGCCGTGCTTGCGCGGCATAATGCGAGTCGAGTTCACGCGCATCGCTCCAGTAGCCGGGCGCACAACGAACGAGCAGAGTTGAGCCCAAGATCACGAGGAGGATCACGGCCACGGTTCTTGAAAGCCGCAACGAGAGCTTGCCGGCCACCGTCATAGGACAGCCACACTCTCGGCCGGCTCAAACATCATCTGCCTCTTGGCTACCTCATAATGCTTTTGCTTCTGGAGGTACATGCGGCGATCCGCCACGCCCATCAGTTCTTCTGCGGTCTCGCCGTCTTGTGGGTAGAAGGCCAGGCCGACGCTGGTCGAGACCTCTACCTCTACCCTGAGTTGACTTCGCGACTTCTGAACCCCTTGCTCCAGCACGCCCAGGCGTCGATGAGCGGATTCAAGATCCATTGAGGGAAAGAGGAAGATGAACTCGTCCCCGCCCATCCGCGCGACCACATCTTCAGCCCGACAGCTTTCCTTGAAGATGCCGGCAATCATGCGAAGCATCTCGTTGCCAATCAGATGCCCATAACGATCGTTGACCGCCTTGAAGCCGTTCAGATCACACACGGCTACACCGAACTGATACTCGCTGCTGGGTCTGGCTCGCCCCTTCTCAACTTCAGCCTCAAGACGTTCCAGGAAGCTCCTCATGTTTGGTAGTTGCGTCACATGGTCGACCTTTGCATCGGTCTCCGCGCTCCGGAATCGCAGGGCATTCTGCAGCGACAGGGAGAACTTCGACTCGATTGCTTGCAGAATGCGGAGATGATCCTTTGAGAATGCAGCACTGGAACTCGAATACAACGTCAGCACTCCGAAGACACTTCCGTCCAACTCGAACAGGGGAATCGAGATCGCAGAACTCGACGGTGTCAGCAAGCCAGAGGCTGCATGGTAGGTCGGCTCCACCGTCGGATTGCCATTGATAATCGGCCGGGAACTCTTCGCCACCCAACCAGACAACCCTTCGCCAATCGGGATCTCGACAGAGGCAACAAAGGCATTGGGAACAGAACATTCAATGAATTGAGTCGTCAACACCTCATCCGTCTTCAGGTAGACCGCGAAGCAATCGTATGGGATCAGTGGTCGCAACCTTGCCGACATCATTGAACTGGTCTCCCTCGCGCTTAGCGAGCTTCCAAGCATCTGGCTCAACTCGAACACCGCCTTCGCTTCCTGACCGGCCGCAGCAATCAGGTTCAACGAAGGATAGTGCGGCGTGGTATTTGCCGATGTTCCTGAAGTTGCCGGCCCATTGCTGGCAGACTTCGCCAGATCCTGCTCGTGCTGCGGTTCGAGCCCCGCACCTGGAGCGCCGCCGCGCTCGATCAGGAGGTCCGTCTTCAAAGGCTGGAACTTTCCAATCTGCTGCCTTGCCTTCTCCTCCAGGCTCAGATACCTGCTTTCAAGCAAAGAGACAATCTGCGGATCGAATTGAACGCCTGATCTGCTCCGGACAAAGGCCATCGCTTCGTCGAGCGATAAAGCCTTGCGATAAGGTCGGTCCGATGCCAGCGCGTCAAAGCAATCCACCACCGTTAGAATTCGCGCCCCGATGGGAATCTCCTCACCCTTCAGACCATCTGGATATCCCGAACCATCCCATGCCTCGTGATGCGAGCGCACGATCGGCACAACCGGGTAGGGGAAGTTCACGCGTTCGAGAATGTCAGCTCCCACCACGGGATGAATCTTCATCTTTTCGAACTCTTCATGCGTCAGCTTCCCCGGCTTGTTGATAATGTGCTCCGGGACCGCCAACTTGCCGATATCGTGCAGAAAGGCCGCCGTCAGGAGAGCTTGTTTCGTCGACGGATCGAGCTTCATCGCTTCGCCAATCTCGTCGACATACACCCGGACCCGCAAAAGATGCTCATGTGTGCTCTGATCTTTCGCTTCAATGGCCATCGCGAGGCCTTCGATGGTCCGCAGATGAAGCGCCTCGTTATCAAGAATGTGCTGCTCGCGGTCTCGCACGATCGCAACCTGGGCTGCGTAGGCGCGATAGATGGTATAGACCAGCGGCAGAAGTAGCATCGACGTCATCCACCCGAACGCCGAGCTGATGAGGTCTGCCGCAGCCGCGATCAGTGCGCCTACGATATAAAAAGGAACATACCAAAGAAACCCGCCACGCCACTGCGACAGAATCGTAGCTCCAGTCTCAGACGCAATGATGAAAGTTACTGGAAGCCCCGTTGCGATGAAGTAGATGACGGCTGCGCTCGCGAGCGCCGGAGCCATCTGGATCCCATGGCGCGTCAGCCAGACAAAGCAGTGCCGCGCGAGGACCGTGGCCGTCGTCACGTTGGCAAGATTAAAGATGGTTTGAACGACGGTGAACCGCTTCACCACGCGAAAATTACACTGGGCAAGAACGCTGAAGACCGCCAAGGCAACTGCCTGCAGCGGTGAAAGCTGGAGAATTCCCAGTAGAATGAACGGGAAGTTGACCGACATCGTGCCTTCAGACTTCGGGATGCCGACCTTCATTCCGGAACTGAGCAGAATAGCGGCCAGGTACACGCCGAATCGCAGCCAGAGGACGCTTGGCGCATGCAGAGTGGTCACCAGGCTGGCGACTCCCCCAACCACGACCAGGAAGATCAGTAACTTCGCCTGCGTCTTCATCGCTCTCTCAGAGAAGCTCGAATGTCGGGGATGAGCTGCGTTCGTCGTCCTCCAGATTAACAACTCGGCCCCGTAGGGTCGCTAACGACAACCCATTGAGAGAACGTATGCTTACCTCCGCTTTGAACAAATTGCGCTTAAGTTGTACCGGATCTAACCTGCCGTTCGAGCCACCCCATACCCCGCCTTCATCGCCTCTCGCCCAGGATCAAAGCGCGAGCTCGAATCGTCGTGAAGATTGACTGTTCTCCAAATGGCAAAAATCGAGCTTCTTGGCCGCTACGGTGGCGACTTAGGTTGTCACCCAACCTCTAGACTCACGAAAACCGGTCGCTCAGCTTCATATACCTGGATACTTGATCACCAACAGCCATCTAAACGCTAGAGGCGCCGCTGAACAGCCAAAACGAGCCACAAATCATAGCGAACGATCCATTTCATCGCACTGAGTGGGTTTGGTGGGCACAGCAGGATTCGAACCTACGACTTCCACCGTGTGAAGGTGGCACTCTACCGCTGAGTTATGCGCCCGGAACGGACCAATTGCACAAGAGAGCCATCCGGCAAATCCTGGTTGCTTGCAAGTCGCAGCAGCCATCCCTGATCGGCGTTCTCTGTACCGTAAGAATAACACCGACGCTCATTTATCACCAGAAGCCAGCTGGCGAGGACCGAACCGCCTCCTTGGGGAGCCTCGTTCGCTCCTCGCGACGTACAATTGCGGAGCGCATGTCTGGTTCTCCCTCAAAACACGGCGGCAAAGCCGGCTGGTCGCGCGCCGCGATCTCCCGTCCGGTCGAAGTTTGTCTGCAAGAGCCGATTCACCCGTTTCCTGCCGGAAGTGACCCCGTTCGGATTGACCAGGAAACCGGCAGCGACGAAGGCTACGACCTCGCTGAGATGCTCCAGGGCATTTCCAGCCAGCCCGAAGATTCTGCGCAACCCCGCGACGAATTTGGGGTTACAGAAGATATGGCAACGCTGGCGATCAATCCGACAAGCCCCGCAACCGGAAGCCTGAAGCCGCTGGACCTCGAACGGCAAGCTCAGGCCGAGGCCGCGCAGGCTGAACTACACCTCAATGGCGACTTCGGCGAGCTGGACGACGCTGCCATCATGCTTGAACTGAAGGCCGGGAATATGGCCGCCTTCGACGTGCTCCTGAACAAATATAGGAAGCCAATCGTCAACTTCATGTATCGCATGACGCGCAATCAAGCAGTTGCCGAGGAGTTGGCGCAGGAGGTCTTCCTGCGCGTCTTTCGCTCCCGCGAGACCTATCGGGCCGAGGCTCGGTTCAGCACCTGGCTCTACCGGATCGCGACCAACCTGGGCGTCAACCATGCGCGTGACACCAGGCATGAACGCACCGCGTCTACGGTCTACCTGGATGAGCCGGATGCGGAATCGGGAACCACACCCGATGTCGCTGATCAGACACCCGGAGTCGAATCCAGCATGTTGCGCAACGAGCGAATGGCCGCCATTCGTGAGCACGTAATGTCGCTCCCCGAGCGTCAGCGCATGGCGGTGCTGATGCACAAGTACGAGGGAATGGATTACAAACAGATTGGCGATGTCTTGAAGTTGTCCGAGTCCGCAACCAAGTCGCTGCTGTTTCGGGCGTATCAGACGTTGCGCGATAAGCTCAAAGGTTTTGTCTAGGAAGAGTCGGAAAGATGAAGCAGGCCGAAAGAGCCTGCAGTAGAACAGGAGGTCTGCAATGGAAAAGAGTGTGATGAACAAACCGGTAAAGGCAATGGATTGCAAGGCGTTTCAAAGTGAGTTGCCCGATCTGGTGCTGACTGCAAATGCGCGTCCGTCATTGGCCGCGGTCGCACACATGCGCGAGTGCCCGCCCTGCGCAGAGGAGTACCTGTCCTTCCAGGCGACGTTCGCGACGCTGGATGAGTGGACGGCGCCAGCGCCCTCGGCGTACTTCAATCAGAAGCTGGCGGTACAGATTAGGGAAGAACAAGCTGCGCCGAAGATGAACTGGCTGCAGAAACTCCAGGCCCGGCTGCTGTTCAATACCGGCAGGAACTTCCGGCCGGCGTTGGTAGGTGCGCTGGCGCTCGCACTGGTGGTCAGTGGTGGTGGAATCGCCGGAATCAACGGCTACCAGCCATGGAATATGCCCGCCGCGCCGCAACCCTCAGCCACTGTCAACGATCTGCAGATTCTCGACCGCAACGAGCAGGCATTTCAGCAGCTGGACGAACTGCAGCAGGAGGATGTAGCCGCTCCGCAGGATCCGAACGATGGCAACTCGAACGATACTTCCGCACCGGACGCGCCGCCGGCAACCTAAACCAGGGATACTTTTGTCGGGGTCAATCTGCTTTAGACTAGCTCCGGCAACCTTCTCCAAACTCAACAACGGACGCGCGAGATGACCCGCACGACAACAACCCGGACTCTGCCTGCTCCCACGCGGAAGCACGTCCGTACACTGCTGGTTGCCGCTACTTTTCTCGCTCTCCTGGGAAACTCTCTCTGCCGCGCCGCTTCGCCAGGGGCGTTCCAGCAGATGGAACAGCATCCTGCGCCGGTCGTACGTCAGGCACCACCTGCTCCGCAGCGTTCGGTTGCACCTCAGGCAGGCCAGAGCAGCGGTTTCGCGCCCCACTCTGGACAAAACCAGGAACATCTTCAGCAGTGGATGCAATCCCACAGCAACCTGACCGTTGAGCAGCAGCAGCATGCTTTAGACAACGAACCGGGTTTCCATCAGCTCAGCCCGGAGGCCCAGCAGCGCATGCATCAGCGACTCGCACAGCTGAACGGTATGTCGCCGGAGCAGCGGCAGCGCACCTACGCGCGAACCGAAGCCATGGAGCGCCTTGCTCCCGAGCAAAGACAGCAGGTGCGCAATGCGCTTACCGGCCTTGGCAATCTTCCAAGAGATCGCAGGATGTATGTAGCGAGAGAGTTTCGGGCAATGCGCGACATGCCTCAGGCGGAGCGGCAGGCCTTCATGAATTCACCAGCAATGCGTGCTCAGTTCTCCGACCAGGAGCGGCAGGTACTTAGTGGGCTCTTTGAAGCCGCACCGTATATGCCTTCGCCGCAACAGCCCGCCTCTTCCCCGATGATGCCGTATCCTGCACCCATGCCACCGCAGTAGCGATAGCCGCAACATGCGCGACGTTCTCCTTTGCGTGAACTTCTGCCCGCCAGCGACTCCTCGAATCAGGTACTCCGCGGTCCTGGCTCAGCATCTGGACGCACAGTTAGTTCTTGAAAAAATTCCTGGCAAGAAAAAGAACGTTGGCCGGGCGTTCAGCCAGGCGACGCATGAAGTAGGGATACCACTCATTGCCAAACGGGATATACACGCGAACTCCGTAGCCATCGGCGGCGAGTTTGCGTTGCAGGTCACGCCGAATCCCGTAAAGCATCTGGAACTCAAACGCGGATTTTGCGATTCGCCCCTCTTCCACTGCGCGGCACATCTGCTGAATGATGGCCTCGTCGTGTGTTGCCATTCCGCAAAACACACCGCTTGACGCGAGATAGATCATCAGGTCGGTGTAGTTGCGATCAACGTCTGCCTTCGCTGGAAAAGCAATCGCAGCCGGCTCTTTGTAGGCACCTTTGCAGAGACGGATCCGGATTCCCTGCTCCGCCAAGCGTCGCGCGTCGTTCACAGTACGAAAAAGATACGCCTGAAGCACCGTGCCTACGCGCCCAGGAAATCGCTTGCTGAGGCGCTCGGCGATCGCAATGGTGGCTTCCGTGTACTCGGAGCCTTCCATGTCGATACGGACGAAGTTGTTGGTCTCATCCGCATGCTTCACCATTTCAGAGACAATCCGCTCGGCGAGCGCGGGGTTGAACTCCATGCCCATCTGGCTCAGCTTCACACTTACGTTTGCATTCAGATTGCGCGCCTTGATCTCGTCGAGAAGCTGGTGGTAGATCGACGCACTATGCTGCGCGTGAGCCTCATCAAAGACCGACTCGCCCAACGAGTCCAAGGTTGCGGCAATTCCCTCTTTATTGACGGCGGCGGCAGCGTTCAGCGCTTCATCGACCGTCATCCCCGCGACAAAGCGGCTGGAGAGCTTGCGGCCGACCGAGGAACGCTCTGAAAATTGACGAAATCCCTTGTTGCGGGACATGGAGATAAAGAAGGAACGAAGCAACGTCGGCGAACTCCTCGATGGACAACAACAGCTCCTATTTTCTCACGCAGAGGACGAGACAGCTTCGCCCTGAAGCAGAAAGCTGTGTCTGCTTATCAGCAGGCTGAATCGTGACGACGCGCTGCACTTTGCGCTGAGAGGTACGACCCGCAGTCTCGCAGGTTCAAGTATTCGCAATCACCCAAACAGGGGATATCAACTGCCCCACAATCGCCATGTGGCATGTCTTAAAGACGAACGCAGCGATCACCGCAAAGACCTGCAGACGCCTTATCCCTCGCGTCGGCGAAAATGACGTGAATAGTCCATCCAGGAAGGGCCGGAATGGCGTCTCACCAGACATATGAGAGCTCTGAAAGTTGCAGCCTCGCTCCTTGCCGCGTGCTTCACGGCCTCCGTCCATGCGGATCCGGTACGATTTGACCTTGTCGGACCGAAGATTGATGTGCGCGTCACGCGCGGAAGCCAGACCTTGCCTATCGCCGAGGTCCCGAACCTGCAGGCAGGCGACAAGATCTGGGTCAAGGCCGATCTGCCACCCACGCAGTCCAATCACCTCATCCTTGTAGTCGCCTTCCTCCGGGGCACCACCAACGAGCCACCAGACGACTGGTTCACCGAAATTGAAACCTGGAAGAAAGAAACAGCCGAAGGCACGAACATCACCGTGCCAGCCGAGGCGCAGCAGGCGTTGATGTTTATCGCACCAGAGACGGGCGGCGACTTCAAGACGCTCAGATCAGCAGTCAAGGGGCGTCCGGGTCTGTTCATCCGCGCCGACTCAGACCTGAACGAGGCATCGTTCGAGCAGCAACGCATCGCGCGTTACCTCGCAGCCATGAAGAACGTCGGAACCACCGATCCGAAAGAGATTGAAGAGCATAGCGCTAAGCTGGCAGCCACCCTCGCGCTGAAGCCCAACCCTGACTGCTTCAAGCAGCCGGTCGATGCCCAGGTAAACTGCCTCACGGTTTCGAGCGCACCCGTGCTCATGGACGATGGGCACGGGCAGAACATCGCCGAAGCGCTCTCAAGCGGGCCAGCCTCGGACTTCGCCAACTCCGCCGCCTACACGGCCCCGCTCGGCGCGGGCGTCTACTCGGCCTACGTCGGCACCGTAGTCGACCTGATCCAGATCGTCGGCATGCTGAAGACCGCTCAGTATCAGTACATTCCCGGATTGAGCTTCCCGCAAGACGCAGCCATCGACCTCAAGCTGAATACGCCGCCATCTTTTCACAATCCCAAGTCGGTCATTGTGATTGGGCTGCCCGCAATCCAGAAGGCGATCCTGCCACCGCTGCATCCGCACGCGTCCGACCAGGTAGCTTGCCTGCTGCAACCGAAACTCGTGCTGCCCGTGGATGGCGCACCGCTTGTCTACTCCACCAGCTTTGCGCACGACCTGGTTCTTCACCTGAATCGTAACGACCATCCCAAGGACATTCCACTCACGCCCGATGCATTCGAAGGCGGCCTGATCAAGGCTAAGGAAGAGGCGCGTAAGCCGCTCGAAGATCAAACCGCCTCCACAGAAAAGAAGGGCGTGAAGCTGGCCAGCCCAACCGATGTCACCGTGACCGGGACGATCAGCGGATACTGGGGCTTTGACCACTTCGACGGTCCCACCGTGATGCTGCAGCAGGTAGACGGCAAAGACTGGAAGATCGTCACCAAGGACCCGCTCATGGCCGGGCAGGATGCAAAGTTCACCCTCGACGGCGACGGGACAGCATGTGTCGACAAGATCAAACTGTCAAACGAGAGCGACAAAGGCAAGGAGCAGGATGTCAACTTCAAGCCTGTAACCGACAATGGCAAAGTGAAGAAGGATGAGCTGACCCTCGATGTCTCGCTCAAAGAAGTCAAACCCGGCGGGTACTCGCTCGCGATTACGCAATTTGGCGACACGAAGGCAGCCTCCGTTCCGCTGACAGCCTACGACGCCGGCATCAAGCTGGATTCCGTCAAGATTCACGCAGGAGATGACAAGGCTGTGCTGACCGGCTCTCAGCTCCAGGACGTCGTCTCCGTCCAGATTGGAGATCAAACCTTTTCGCCCGCGGAGAAGGGCAACAGCGACTTCACGGTCAATCTCCAGGCGAAGGCCGGCGCCTCTCCAAAGGACGGTTCAGACGCGAATGTCAAGCTGAAAGACGGTCGCGAACTGAAGGTGAAAATTTCGACAGAGGCTGCGCGGCCCGGTTTGCAACTCGTCAAGTTCACGGCAACTCCCGCGGAGCAGCATGGAGCCATCCCCGTCACTCTCGGCGCGAAAGATGACATTCCGCTCGATGGCAAGCTTGTCTTCGTCGTTCAGACCAAGGATGTCTTTCCCCGTTCCCAGACGATCGAGGTCGCGACCGCGGATGGCTCCGTACACACCTCGCTCTCACTCGCCTCAAACAACCTCGTCCTGCAGGACGAACACACAGCCGTCGCGACGCTCAACCCCCTCAAAGCATTTGGCGAGTCGGCCTTCGGGAAGCTCGCAATGCGACCAGTAGCTGCGGATGGTACGCCGGGCGATTGGACTGGACTCGGCGTTCTGGTGCGTACCCCGAAGATTACCGCGATTCAATGCACCACCTCGGAAGCGCCTTCCTGCAAGGCCCAGGGTGAAAACTTCTTTCTGGTACAGGCCTTTTCGGGCGCGAAGGACTTCTCAAAACCTGTGGACGTCCCGACGGGATATGCTGACAGCAACTTCAGCATCCCAACTCCGACAGACGGCACCACCCTCTACGTAAGGCTGCGCGATGATCCCAGCCAGGAAGCCATAGTCACTCTTCCTACGCCGGTTCAGAAGGCTACGGCTCCTGCGACGACAGCTCCGGCTACAACGCCGCAGCCGGGAGTCGCTTCCATCCCGGCACCGGCGGCTCCTGCTTCTGCTCCCGCAACAGGGCCGACCAAACCTGCCAACCCTGCAACAGCTCAGCCACAATAGGTCTGACCAGGACGTGAGAGCCTTAGACCCGCTACGGGTCTAAGGCTCTTCAATTTCAAGGCCATGTTTGTCGACGCACACCAACCTTACTGCTGCAGGGTCCTGGGATTGACTTTAACAACATGCTCAACCGGCGCAGTGACCATGCTGCTGGTGTCCTTCATGGCCGCAATATCCCGGTCATAGCGGCCAGCAAGCGAGTTCCAACGGATCACACCCATCTCTTCCAACATCTTCATACCGTCCTTCAGATAGGACATGCGGCTGCGTTCATCGTGGCCCCAGGTCACCGGAACTTCGTTGATCGTGTACTTCAGCTTGCGCGCAATGAAGAGAATCTCGGGATCAAAGCCCCAACGCTCGATCCGCTGCAAACGGAAGATGACCTGTGCTGCTTCACGACGAAACGCCTTGAAACCGCATTGCGTATCTTTAAACGGTAGCCCCATCACGCCACGAGTGATCGCATTGAAGCAGCGGCCAAAGAATTGCCGGTATAACGGCTGATGAATCGTCTGGCGCGCACGATCAAGCCAGCGCGAACCAATCGCGACATCCGCACCTGCATTTATCGCCGCGATCAGGCGATTCGCCTCTTCCATCGGAGCGGAGAGATCCGCATCCGTAAACATCACCACGTCTCCCGCCGCCTGCAGTAGGCCATTGCGCACCGAGTAACCCTTGCCTCGGTTTCCAGGATTCTCAATCAGGTGCAGGCGAGGGTAAAGATCCATCCAGCGCTGTACGATCGCGGCCGTATCGTCCTTCGAACCATCATCGATGACAAGAACTTCCGCGTCCCAACCTTCAGTATCGACGCACGACATCACGCGCGCAAGAGTAGCCTCAATGCGGCTGCTCTCGTTATATGCCGGAATCACGATACTAAGCTGAGGATGCGCCATCCTGCACCTTTCCTTTGTGTGCCCTGGTTGTGCCATGTGCGGAAGCCCACCGCCGCCATCCATCATACTGAATGTAAGAGATGCGTGAATATGGTTTTCGATACAAATTTCCAACGCCTCGCGCCAGCCTGCTAGACTCGGCTTATGTCGGATGAACGGAACCCTCCCCCGCCGCCTCCCAACGCGTATCCAGGAGCTCCGCAGCAAGCCTACGCACAGGCACCAGCCGCGCCGTTTCAATCATATACAGGCTATCCCGGCTATCTCCCCCCAAAACGCCGGTCCGGTTGGATTTGGGTGGTTCTGATCCTGGGGATCCTTGCCATTTTGGGAATTCTGTTCTGGGGCCTGCTCTACACCGTCCTTCACAGCGACGACTCCTCCACTGCTTCCTTCGGAAAAGACTCCATCGGCGTCATTGACATCGACGGCGTCATCCTCGACGCAGATAAGGTTGACTCCCAACTGCGCAAGTTCGGTGACGACGATTCCGTAAAGGCGATTATCCTGCACATCAACTCGCCAGGCGGTGGTGCAGCCGCCTCCCAGGAGATCTACCACGAGGTGCTCAGGGTAAGACAGGAGAAGCACAAGAAAGTAGTCGCCTCCGTAGAATCGGTAGGGGCATCCGGCGCTTACTACATTGCCTCCGCCTGCGACAAAATCTACGCTAATGATGCCTCGGTGGTCGGTTCCATCGGCGTCATCATGGAGTGGACCAACTACGGCGACCTGATGCGTTGGGCAAAGCTCAAATCAGTCGTCATCCATGCGGGTGAGCTGAAGGATGCCGGTGATCCGACCCACGACATGACCCCACAGGAAGCTGCATACTTCCAGTCGCTCGTGGACAACATGTACGGGCAGTTCGTACAGGATGTCGCAACCGGACGCCACACCACCGCGGACAGGATCAAGCCACTGGCGACCGGTCAGGTCTGGACAGGACAGCAGTCGCTCCCTCTGGGACTCATCGACAAGATCGGTGGCTATCGCGTCGCCCTGATCGACACGGCCCGCGCGGTTGGAATCAACGATGAACCGAATGTCACCCGGCCGCCCTCTGGCAAAAAGGGGCTGGCCGCCCTCCTGAGCGGGGACGCCGACGATCTCTTTCCCAATCCCGCAAACCTCTTGAATCGGGCGCCGGGCTTTTACTTCATCTGGAAGTAAACATGACGGGATTGCTGCACAAATTGCTGAGTTCTCATGACCTGCCGAGTACTCTAAAACACATGAATGCATCTACATGAAGCAGTATGCAACTTTCTTGAAATCCCAGGAGACTGGAACGGCTCCTGGTCCGTCACTGTAAGAACAAGGACCGTAAAAACAACCCTGGGGTTGAGGAGAAGCAATTGACGAAAGCAGATCTGGTCGACAAGGTAACCGAGCTTGGGGATCTCACCCGTCGCGACGGAGAAATCATTGTGGATCTGTTATTTGATTCGGTGATTGGTGCGCTGAAGTCCGGGGACAAGATCGAGATCCGCGGATTTGGCAGCTTTCGTACGCGCCAGCGGAACTCACGAGTCGGCCGCAACCCCCAGACCGGCGCCAAGGTCGAAGTGCCGGCGAAAAAGGTGCCCTTCTTCAAGCCGTCCAAAGAACTGCGCGACCTGATCAATCCCAAGGCCGCTCAGAATGGATCTTCCTCGAGCAAAGTCGATCCGCACCATCCGCCTGCGATGTAGTTTCTGAAGACTGAATCCCACGTTATTCCAAACCAATCAGTAGAAAACCTCGTATGCTGTGGGGACAACCATGGCCTACGATTCCGCACCTTCGACGCCCGCTGTTCGCACCACCCATCTCACCCGCCGCTTCCAGGACTTTACCGCTGTCAATGACGTCAACCTGACGGTCGCGCCCGGGCAATTCTTCGGCTTTCTCGGGCCAAACGGCGCAGGCAAATCGACCACAATCAAGATGCTCACCGGCCTGCTCGCACCGACCAGCGGGATGATTGAGATCCTGGGCCAGGACTTCACCAGCAATACCGTGCAGCTTAAGCGCCAGCTCGGTGTCGTTCCCGAAGGCCTTGCGCTCTTCGGCCGGCTGACCGCCCCCGAGTACCTCACGTTTGTGGGGCGCATGTACGGGCTCGACAGGGCAACCACGAAGCAGCGGTCTGAAGAGCTCCTCGACTTCATGTCACTCACCGCCGATTCCAGGAAGCTGGTGACCGACTTCTCACACGGCATGCAGAAGAAGCTTGCCCTCGCTGCCGCTGTCATTCATGGTCCGCGCATCTTGTTTTTGGATGAACCTTTTGAGGGGGTCGACGCGATCGCCGCAGGCACCCTCAAGAACATGCTGCAAGGTATGATCGCCCGCGGCGCAACCATCTTTCTCACCTCGCATGTGCTCGAGATCGTCGAGCGGCTTTGCACTCACGTCGCGATCATCCAGAAGGGTTCGCTGGTCGCGCAGGGCTCGCTCGAGGATCTCCGTGCCGGCGTACAAGCGCACCATCCTGAATCCGGCCGCACCGAAAAAGCCACCCTCGAAGAGATCTTTCTGGATATATTAGGCGCGGGCAACTCCACCGGCGTCCCCGCGCCCGAGCAGGAGCTCTCATGGCTGGGATAAAGGAAACCTCCTCGGTACCAGGCCCCATTTCGGCCTCGCAGCAGTTCGCGGCGATCGCGTATCTGCGCTGGCGCCTGTTCGCCAACTCCTTCCGACGCAAGGGCGGCGCAGGCGAGCTGGTCGCGCGGCTTATCGTCTATCCCATAGGCCTTGGCTTTCTCCTGGGCCCCACTCTCGGCGCGGGCTTCGGCGCATGGGCACTCGTCCACTATGGCCGGCTCAACGGAGTCGGCGCCGTCTACTGGGCCATCACGCTGCTGCAGATCTTCGTCAGCATCAACCTCTCACCGCAGGGTCTAAGCTTCGATCCCGAATCACTCATCCGCTTCCCCGTTACCTTCTCGCGCTATCTCACCGTCCGGCTCTTCCTCGGGCTGCTTAGCGCATCGACGATCGTCGGCACCTGTGCGCTGCTATCCGCCGCGGTTGGTGTAGCCGTGGCGCGGCCAGACCTCGCCGGCATTGCGTTTGCCTCGGCCATCCTGCTTGCGATTACCAACATGCTGATGATCCGCATGGCCTTCGCCTGGATCGATCGCTGGCTCTCCACACGGCGTGCGCGCGAGCTGTTTACCGGACTGATCATCCTGGTTTCAGTCGGCATCCAGTGGATCAACGTCAACTACAACCCCGGCTTCGCCTCGAACCATGATCGTGGAGAAGCACAGCGTGCGAAATTTCGGGCAGCTCTCCACTCCTACCATGCGGCGCAGACGTATCTGGCGCACTTCCCTGCCGGTTTAGCCGGCATCTCCGTCGTCAATGTGGCGCATCGAGCCGTGCCCTACGCGCTTGGAAACCTCTTTACGTTGCTGATCTTCGCTCTATTCTTCCTGGCAGTCTTCGCCTGGCGGATGCACATGGAATATCGCGGCGAAAGCCTCTCCGACTCCGGCACCGCAACAACCACCAACATCAAAAACGCGCAGACGCGCTCTCGCCCTGCGGACTCCTCGCTCGCAGCTCCGCTACCGGAACTCGCCCAGTCGCGCGCCGCAAAGACGCTGCCGCCCGTAGTAGTCGCCTGCTTCCTCAAGGAGTGGATCTACATACGCCGGAACACGACGCAATTCTTCGCCCTGCTGGTGCCGCTGGCCATGGTCTTCCTCTTCGCCGGCCGACTTGCCTCAAACCAGAACCTGAGCGAATGGACCTTTCCGGCGGGCGTGGTCTATTCCACGCTTGCCATCGCAACGTTGGCTTATAACTCCCTCGGCATGGATCAGGCGGGCGTCCAGTTCTATTTCATCGCGCCCATCGACTTTCGCAGCGTGATGATCGCCAAAAACCTCTTCAGCTTCGCGCTCGTCTTCCTCGAAGCCCTGATCATCTACGGCGTCCTGTGCTACGTTGCCACCCCTCCTCCTCTGCTAATTACAATCTCAACCGTCCTCTGGCTGGTCTTTGCCGTGTTACTCAACGTCACCGCCGGCAACATTCGCTCCATCGTCGCGCCAAAAAAAATGGATCCCAGCAAGCTCTCACGTAAGCAAACCTCGCAGTTGAGCGCTTTGCTCAGTGTTGCGCTGGTGCTTGTCATCGGCTGCCTCGGCTTTGGCATCCTGTTCGCGGCTGATTCTCTCGGCAAACCTTGGCTGCCGATCCCCATCTTCCTCGCCCTGGCCATAGGAGCTTTCGCCCTTTACGTGGCCGGGCTAAGCCGCGTGGATGCCCTGGCCATGAACAATCGCGAGAACATGATCGAAGCGCTCTGTAAGGCAAGCTGATGCCGATTTCTGCAGCTCCCGAGCCAGAACTGGAGCTCCTGTGACATAGTGTTATGTCGAGTAGTAAATCGATATAGCCCTGTACCGGAGAACCCTCACCGTGATCGCTCGTTTGACAGCTGCACTTGCCGTCCTCCTCTCCCTCTGCAATGTGGTTTCAGCGGAAGCGCCGGCAGCCCAGCCGGGCTTCAAAACGGTGGTCTATATTCCCGTAGCCGTTGTCGTGAAGATGAAGGACCACGCCTGGCTCGAGAGCACCTGGAAGCAGATTTCCAGCCAGGTGCATGTCGACAAGGTCTACATCGAGACCTACCGAAGCCGCGTCCTCGCCGACGATCAAAACATCGAAGAGGTAAAGAAATTCTTCACCGATCATGGCGTCGAGATCGCCGGTGGCATCTGCTTCTCAGACAACGACAACGGCCAGTTCGCCTCGTTCACCTATACCAAGCCGGCCGATCGCGACTACGTCAAGCATGTCTCCGAGTTCACCGCCAAGCACTTCGACGAAGTCATCCTCGACGACTTCTTCTTCGCGAATACCAAGACTGCTTCCGATATTGCGGCCAAGGGCACAGAAAGCTGGACCGACTTCCGCCTGAAGGAGATGGATGAAGTCTCACGCGACCTGATCGTCGGCCCCGCCCACGCCGTCAATCCCAGGCTCCACATCATCATCAAGTTTCCTAATTGGTATGAGCACTTCCAGGGCAACGGCTACGATCTCGCCGTCGAACCCAAAATCTTCGACGGCATCTACGCCGGCACCGAGACCCGCGATCCCGTCGAAACCGACCAGGACCTGCAGCAATATGAGGGCTACAACATCGTCCGCTACTTCGAAAACATCGATCCCGGCCACATGGGCGGAGGCTGGGTCGATACCTACGACGTCCGCTACGCCGATCGCTACTCCGAGCAGCTCTGGCTGACCGTCTTCGCCAAAGCCCACGAAATGACCCTCTTCAACTGGAACGAGTTGATCAAGCCCGCGGAAGCAGGCGAACGGCCCTGGAGCAAGGATCCGACGGACGTGCAATGGTCGAAGATTCTGAGCCGGTCCAACGGCAAGCCGACCTTCGCCACGCTCGCCGGCGATGCGCTCGACCAGGTAAAACCAGTCGTCGCAAAGCTCGGCACGCCCGTCGGCATCGCCAGCTACCGCCCCTATCACGCCACCGGCGAGGACTTCCTGCATAACTTCCTCGGGATGATCGGCATCCCGATCAACCTCTTCCCCACCTATCCTGCAGACGCGCAGACCATCCTGTTAACCGAGGCAGCCAAGGCAGATCCAAAGATCGTCGACGAGATGAAGCAGAGCCTCATCGCCGGGAAGACTGTCGTCATCACCAGCGGCCTCCTGCGCGCGCTCGAGGGCAAAGGCATCGACGAGCTCGTGGAGCTGCGCTACAACCCTTCGCCTATCCCGGTGACAAGCTTCATCGGCGCCTTCGGCCCGGGTGCAGGCACTGACCTCGGCACGACGGTCAAGCCAGTCCTCTTCCCGCAGATTCGCTTCTATACCAATGACGCCTGGCCCGTCATCCGTGGTATCTCCGACAACAACCTCTTTCCGCTGCTGCTCTCCGACAACTACGGCACCGGACACCTCTTTGTCCTTACCATTCCAGATAACCCTGCCGACCTCTACCTTCTGCCGGAGCCAACACTCAACGCACTCCGCAGCTACATCACCGCGAGCTTTCCGGCGCGGCTCGAAGCTCCGGCACAAGTCAGTCTGATGGCCTACGACAACGGCTCACTGATCATCGAGTCCTTCCGCGATGAACCGGCGGCCGTAACCCTCCTCGCCGACGCCCGGACGCTCACCGATCTACAGACCGGCAAGGTCATCAACGGGACCGCCATCCCCGTCACTCGGCGAGAAGCGCACGGTCCGAACGCTGGAGCGAAAATGGCATTCAAGATCAATCTTCAACCGCACAGCTACCTGGCCTTCCAACAGGCGAAGTAGTCACGCCGGCACGATGCCAATCATGCCCATCGCGCGGCCGGTAAAGCCATCTTCCGCGCGATGCGAAAAGAACTTCCTACGCCCATCCTCCAGCCTCGTGCAGGCGGTGCACTCGCCTACAACCGTAATCGCGTCGGCCGCAAGACCAGCCTCGAGGAGCTGCCTCCGGTTGGCTTTCGCAAGGTCAAGGTGAAGTCCGCTCTTCCCTTGCAGGAAGAGCTCCTCAGCGTACGAAAAGGCCTGCTCGAAACGTTCGCGAACTTCATCCCCTACGGTATAGCAACAAGCCCCGATCGCAGGTCCAACCGCCCCAACCAGATCCTCCGTCCTCGACCCAAAGTGGGAATGCATCTCAGCAACACCCTTCTGGACGATCTCCAAAACGGTGCCGCGCCAGCCCGCATGGAACGCCGCCACGACGCGCTGCCTCGTATCAGCGACCAGAACGGGAACGCAATCGGCCGCCTGGACTCCCAGTAAGACTCTTTCCGCATCCGTCATCAGACCGTCCGCTTCAACAGTCGCGCGCCCCTCCGCATCGCTCCACCCGCTCCCGGCCTCGGTAACACACCTGACCGTCACCCCGTGCACCTGGCGGACAGCAACTAAAGCAAGCCCTTCGACCCCACTTACGGCTTCGGCAAAGCCTCGACGGTTTACGCGGACAGCCTCTGGCAAATCGTCCTTCGTGAAACCCAGGTTCAGATCC
>CAXTNM010000006.1:0-108245 GCA_964245715.1 uncultured Acidobacteriaceae bacterium
CGTCGCTGTTGCAGCAGCATATCCGCCGCTCGCGGCCTGCGAGGCCTGAAGGACCACTGTACCAATACCCGATATCGCAACCATGTTGCCCGAGATCGTCGCCGGACCGCTCACTACCGAGTAGGTGACCGCACCGTTCGAGGCAGAGGTTGCACTCACCGCAAACGCCGGAGCTCCGTAGGTCTTCGCAGGTATACTCGCGAAGCTCAGAGTCGAACTCGCAGCAGATACAGTAAAGCTCGTCGTCGCTGTTGCAGCAGCATATCCGCCGCTCGCGGCCTGCGAGGCCTGAAGGACCACTGTACCTGCGCTTGAGAGTGTTGTAACAGTTGAGCCTTTGATGCGAGCTGGACCGCTCAGAATGCTGTAGACGATATTACCCTTTGAAGGCGATGTAGCATTTACGGTAAACGAGACGTTGTAGCCTTTTGAAGTGATCGTAGGCAAGGTTAGCGTTGGTGTTGCAGGATATACGTGGAAGAACGTTGTGCCTACCCCAGCGGCATAACCACCATCGGCGGCCTGAGATGCTTGGATGAACACTTCGCCTGTGAGAGTTGGCGTAATCACATTACCAGAGATGGTTGCGGGTCCTTGCACTATGGAGTAAGTGATCGCTCCTTTAGATAAAGATGTGGCCGTCACAGCAACCGGGGTGCCGTAGGTCACTGTTGGGATGCTGTTGAACGTTAGCGGAGTAGCTTTCGGTTCAACTAAGAAACTAATGCTTGTTGTCGCGGGAGTATATTTGCCACTTGCTGCCTGAGAGGCGCCAAGTATGACTGTTCCAGCTCCTGTCATGGTAACCACATTGCCGGAGACGCTAGCGGGGCCGCTTCTCACCAAGTACGAAACCGCTCCGGGTGACGCCGATCTAGCTAAGACAACAACGCTCGAGCCAAATGTCTTTGGAGAAATCGGAACAAACGTGAGAACAGGTGTCGTTCCCGTTACAGCGAAACTAGTGGTTGCTGTAGCTGCACTATAGTTACCACTTGCAGCTTGGCTTGCCTTCAGCACCACAGTACCTGTGCTGGTAAGTGAGACTGACTTTCCTGAGATTGTCGCCGGGCCGCTAACAACCGAGTAGGTAATCGCACCAGGTGAATTGGAAAGAGCCGTAGCTGTTAGGGTCGTTCCCTGCGTCTGAGTGACAATGTTCGCTAACTCTAGCTTGGTTGCAATAGCAGTCGCACCCGCGAGAGGAATTAGCATCACCTCAATCGGATCATCGCTGACGAAAAGCTTCAGAGACGATCCACTCTGTGTATATGGAACCGCTACACGCGTATCTAGGTTTATCACCTGAGCTACTTTAAGGTTGCTCGGAATGGTCACTACCGTCGATGCAGCAGTCGGTTGGGCCAACGTCCCCCAGCAAGGGGTAGGATCCCCCTGTTGGCATGCCGCCGGGTACACGCTACGCTGATACAGCACATAGAGCATCGAGTTGGATGTATCCCCTTTACGGGTTCCCACCAACGCTAAATGATCCAAATTATATGTTCCGCTGTACTCGGTAACTACTGGCAGCGAACTGACTGGGTAATCCTCTACAGGAGGAAGACTCATCGTTCCAAGATCATCCATCAGCCCAGAAAGGGCCGTGAGCTGAGGCAGCGGAGTGAATGTCCCACCATTGTCTGTGCTACTCACAAAGCCGAAGCCAGTCTGCGTCGGTTGACTCGTGTCGTATAACCGATAGAATTCAACATAAGACATTTCGTCAGCCATGAACGCCAGGTACTGCCTCATGGCAAACCTAGCCATGTGGTCAGTAGGCATGTACAGCGTCGAGGCACCAGTCTCGGTAATACTATGTTGAATTCCGTTCGCTTGGTTTGCCTCCTGCGCAATTAGAGAATTTGCCTCGGCATTTACAAAGTTTTCTCCGTTTGCTGGAACAGTGTTGCACTTCTGCCCGGCTTTCGGATTTGCCTGTAGACATGGCTGCAACCACATCGCATCTTCAGGGTTATCACCATATGGATGAAAAGACTCGCTGGTGACCACTGACTGGCCTTGAATGAACGATTGCCCTGAGAACTGGCTCATACGACTTGCAAGCAGATCCGCTCCACCTGATTTGTTCGTACCCGCCCACGTATAAGTAACACCAGGCACCGGCATTGTCGTCTGCAGAGCCGCAACAAACCCAAAGTTCGGTTCATTGCGTTGTGATTCTCCCGCAATGCCTGGGTCTGTATCGGAACAGTCAACCCGATTGTCCCAACAGTCTTCCGTCCACGGAGGTTCATTCCAAAGCTCTATATCCCCGGTAAGTCCATAAGCCTGTACTTGAGTAGCTAAGTACTGTACGTAACGTGAGTAGGCCTGAATCGATGGGTCGAGCGGAAGGCTGCTCGCAGCAGACGGATAAAGGATTTCATTGATAATAAGACTTGTACCAGCTGCTATGTTCACCTTTACCGCTGACGATAACTGCAGAGTAGCGGTACTAGAACCGGTATAAGTTATCCCCTTAATTAAGGTGCCGGCGTATGAATATATAGAGGACAACTGACTTCCATCAGCACCCATAACATAACTGAATGGATAAGCTACGGATGCCAGCGTGTCTCCGGCGACCCCCAAGTCCATCTCCACTGGTAACAGTGTTGAACCAGCCGCTACAGGCGATGTTAACGAAACGTTCAGGATCTTATGATAGGGTGCCCCATAGCCGGCAATAATTGTTGGTTCCAGGCTATACTTCTTCGACAATGTCAAGGCCGACACACAGCCTTGGGGAAGGCTGTATCCGAGGGAAGCATTGTTAGGCGGTGCGCTCTGGTTCTCGACAGAAGACCAATTACAGCTATCTATTCGGACATGCTTACCTCCTGCAGCAGCAACTAATGCAAATTCTGCCTCGCTGCTCGCATTCACTTGCCACCCAAGACCACTAGCAGCTCTTGCTGCAGGAATTGCTCCCATGTCTTCTTGAACTGTAACCTGACCCCACGCCATTGACGACGCTAGAATAACGCAAGAGAGTGCGAAACATGACGACTTATACATGTGGCTCCTCGAAGCTACTGGGCTGTAAGTGGTACAAGCACTCTGAATAGTTTTCGTTACCAGAGGACTCGGCTGGATATCTAGCCTGTCTGCGCTTTCCTCCGGACGGTTCTCAGTGGGATCGCTCGCGCAGGTTTCTCTTGTGCTATTTCTATCGAGTGCGGAGTACCTGAACAATACATAGTTCGCGGGATCCCAATAGGTGTGGTCACTTAACACTATCGTTCGCTGTAGTACCACGAAGGACGACACCAAGCTTTTGTAGTTCTGGTTGCAAAGCTTATATCGTCACTACGCGGGCGAACGTTACTGCGCTAACAATAAGGATCAACAGATGTTCGGCATAGATGCACTTCTAAGAGGTTACTAATTAAAGTAGTGGGCTTACATTGGGCTGAGTACAGCCCACCTTGCCTATGTAGTTGTTTGTAGCAAAGGAATCTTTCTCAATATGGGACGAGATGCGCAAGCCTACGATCCGTTACAGGAACAACATTATCCGTGCTAAGAATGGTTTACCTAGTTAACCGGAAGAAACTGATGAGATCACACCACATAACCCGCGGATAATAGCTCTACCATGAATGTTCATGCGTCGGTTCGGAGTCCTGCAACTCGCGCCCGACGCTGGATCATCATGTGAACGTTGGCTTAAGGCAGGGGAATGCGATCCGTTAGCCGCCCATAACGCAGGGTAGGAAAGAGCGGAGCCTCGGGTTCAATGCCAAGCCCGGATGCCGCAATCCACTCATCTAAATACTGGTCCAGATTGTGATGGCAGGGAAGCTCAGTTACCTTGCCGCCTTTCTCGTGGAGCCGCACCCAGCCGCGGCGCTTCTAGACATAGAAGTCTTCGACCTTCATTGCCGTGGCCGCGCCGACGCGGGCGAAGGTGTACCCTCATAGGGGCGATCAAGGCGCGGTCGCGGAGTCCGAGCAGAGAAGTGGTGTCGATCGCGGAGAGCAGGTCCCGCATCTCGTCGGCCGAGAGGACGGAAGTCTTGCCCTGCGGACGCAATGCTTCGGTCCGCGTACAGCTTGGGCCGGGTTGGTCTCCAGGATGTCCCCGGTCACTAGCCAATCGAAGAGCATCCGGATCGCGGCGAGGCGTTGTTTGACGGTCGGCTTCGAGTGCGTGCGGCCGAGCTGCTCGATGTAAGCGGCGACATGCATCGGCGTCACCACGGCGAGATCCCCCAAACCTCTCCTCACACCAGGCGGCGAATCCCTCGACGGCTTTTAAGTAGGCGCGGCGTGTGTTCGGGTTGCGGATGTTGACGGTAAAGAACTTCCAGAAACGCCAACCGCTTTGAGGATTGGCTCGAAACAGCACCGGTAGACGATCAGAGATAGATGATGTGAGCGGGAGGGAGAGAGCTCGTTCATGCGCTTCGCTCCGCGAGAGCTCGGAGTCGGGACAGCTCACCACACGCTGACCGTTCTTGCCGGTCTTGCCGGCGGCGGACCACGCCGGCGCACCTGGACCGTCGTAGACGATTTCCCTTTTCTCGGGCGAAACCACCTTGAGCACCACGAGCCGGATACACTTGGCATAGAAGGCAACGCTTTTGCCGCCCGTCATCTTGATCTGTACGTCTCCGCCCTTGCCATCGTGGGCGTCATGGCCCGCATAGGACGCCGGATAAAGAGTTAGGCCCAGCGCGGCGGCGGCGATGACTTCGCCGATGGAGCCGACCAGGTGACCGTCTGGGGTGAACTTCCGGCCGGGGTACAACTTTTCAAGCCGGACGACCGCGCGTAGATGTCGGCGACCGGCTCCGGCAGTTTGATCCTCTGACCCATGCGACACCCTCAAGATGCTTGTATACGATAATGTCCCTTTTGATAGACATCGACAGGCCGCTCTTCACATATGTGCATACGTTCGTGATCACCGCTAAGCAGACATCAATCGTTCTCGATTCAGGCAAAGTCACCGCATTCGACGGGACCATTGCCTCTGGCGGTCTGGCTAAAGACATCGTTAGATTCTTGGCAGCAGCTCGTGTTCCAAGCACAAAAGCAAGTAGGTAACCCATTGTTGTCAGAATCCCGTGCGAAGACTTGAGACAACCCTCAAACCCGCCAATATAGAAGAAATGCTATATTCTAAGGGTGGCAGTTCCAGTCAAAAGTCGCCGGGCGGCAATCTCCTGGGAGGGCGACTCTCGGGAGATGCGGCGGTATTGGCCAAAGCCAATTCGGGAAGACTTTGGCGTAGCGCTCGGGGAGATGCAGGAAGGGAAGACCGCCGCCCTTCCAGTCAGACCGATGCCGTCGATTGCGGCTGACGTCTTCGAGCTCAAGGATCCGGACGAAAGCAAGTGGTATCGCTTGGTTTACCTGGCACGAGTGGAAGACACCATATACGTTCTTCACTGCTTCACGAAGAACACGTCCAAGACCGAGAAGCGGGATTTGGCGACAGCCGAACAACGTTGGAAACTGGTGCAGCAAAGGCTTCGGGAGGAGCAAAGAAATGAAAAGCAAAAGCAGCAGCGAGGAAAGAACCCCACACCTGACGCGGGGAAGCGTACTCGATGATCTTGGCTTCAGCCCTTCCGAAGCCCTGGAAATCAAGGTAAAGGCAGAGATCTACCGAGATCTGCTCCAGTACATCAAGGAGCGTGAGTTTGCACAGCAGGAGCTCGGCACGCTCTTGGGTATCCACCAGCCAGACGTGAGCAATCTCTTGAATGGGCGTGTATCAAAGTTTAGCGTTAGCAAGCTCATTAAGTTCGCCGGCAAGCTGAACCTCGGAGCTCAGGTGAAACTCACAAAGCCAAAGGCTGGGAAGGTGTCGAGCATCGCAGCAGCGGGCAAAGTGCAGAAGCGCATACCTATCCTCACAGGCGTTTAGAGGAAGCGGCTTAACTCCTCCACAATTCTTGCATTCCATTGAATATGGGATTGGTATTTGTCACGTTCTGCACTGGTGAGCGCAGCAAAGTGCAGCACCGTTCTCCGGTCTGCACTTTCATTTTCAACATGCTCGATCATTCGAAGTACATCTTCCATATTGCACCTCATGAGTTCGATTTAAGTGCCGTGTGAAGAGAGGAAGGGCATTGCTCAAGAAGCGGACATTTACGTACGGCTAAGGATTCGATACTAAAGAGCGAGGTGTTTCGAAGCAGGTGGACTCATCTGGGATGCAAGATCACTTTTGCTATAAACCCAGCTTCGATGCCGCACACCACTGCCAAGACAAACAACGCGAGACGAAGCCTTCTTATAGAACGTCGCGCCGCATCCAACGCTGCATTGGCATTGAGGAGTGCCGCTGCTCCCTCTTGAAGGGCTTTGGCAATTTGCGGTGTGATCGCTTCAACCTGTTTGTCGATCTCGGCTTTCACTGCCTTTGACGCTTCCGCGGCTATTTCGTCGAAGCTCGCCCCGATCATCACTACCTGTCCGTTTTCCTCTTGCTCTTTCATCGGCTCCTTTACTTTCGTTTGAAGCTACATTCCGATACCAAACCCATATGAACGCTCTGGCTGAATCTCGATCTTGGGCTCAATCGCCTGATCGATTTTCAGCTCGGGCGCATGGGCACTCTGGTGCGAAACGTCATGCCCCAGCGCCGTCCCTAGCGCAGCTCGATCATTCGTAAAGAGCTGTGCATCAAGTGCTCCGCGCGAGATAGCGACATAGGCCATACGATTGTTGAGCAGGTCCTTGGCTCCGAGCTCAGTATCAACATTGATCAGCACCCGGTCGGCGGTCTGACCCTGGCTGGAATGGCTGGTCACGGCATAGCCGTGGTCGAGATGCGGATGCTTGGCCGGATCGATCTCGACCGATCGTCCGTTGTCCATCTTCAGGGTCATCCGGCTCTCGCCGATGCTGTCGACAGTCCCCAGCTCCCGGTTTGCCAGCTTCAGCTCTGAAGATGGAGCGGTCAGCTGCACCCTGTCTCCGACGGAAAACTCTCGATCCTGCTCGCGGTAGATCGAAACACCCTGCTGCCGGCGAGGATCGTAGCTTTTCTCTCTGCCGTCCTGCAGCTCGACCGTGAGCCGGTTGTTTGGAGCGTCGACGCTCTTGACCCTGGCATACTCGCCTTTGGCGATGCCGGTCTCCTGTGAGCTCCGACTATAGAGAAGCACATCGCCGGCGTCGTACCTGGCTGCCCAAATCCGATCTGCCCCAGTGAGATCCTGACGCGGCACCAGCACCTGGGTCCGATGCTCCTCCTGGCCGACGATTCCCTTGGACTGGAGCTCGGCGTGGATCGCCTGGTTGATCTCCATGCGGGAGCGGTTGTCGGGCGAGACGACCAGCGTGCTTTCAGGCGACCGGGCATACTCCTTTGCGATGGCCTTGATGCGCTCTTTATTGCCCTTTACCTCGTGGATGCGGCCCTGCCGCTCCAGTCCGGCAATCGCCTCCCCAACCTGGCCATGGGCGAGCTGCTCGACGGTCTGCTTCAACTCCGGGTCTTTCTGGCGCACGATCTCATCGAGCTTCACCGTCTTCATGCCCCCATCCTGCATCTGCGCGAAGATGCGGCCGGCCTCCACTGATTCATGTTGCCGGGTATCGCCAACCAGGAGAACGCGGTCATTTGGGTGCAGGCGCCCGATGAACTCGTGCATCTGCCGGGTGGAGGTCAGCGAACTCTCGTCCACGACATAAAGCCGCTGCTCGCCGGTGTCTCTCTGCTGGCCTCGGGCGAGATGCTTTTGCAGAGTTGAAGTTTCAATCCCCGCCTCCGCCAGCTTCGCCGCCGCTCCGCTCGTCGGCGCAAACCCCTCGATCCTGATACCGTCGCGCTCGACGCCCTCCCGGATCACCGCAAGGGTGGTCGTCTTCCCTGCCCCGGCGACACCATCCAGGCCAATAATCTTTTCCCGGCTGAGGAATACCTGGTCGACGGCCTCCCGCTGGGCTGCGTTCAACTGCGGATGCCGGTCCTCGGTCTCGATCCGTGTCCGGCCCTCCACTAGCATCGGATCGTCATAGCCACGCCGGTTTCCTTTCTCGACGTGCGCGAGGATCTCGCGTTCCATCTTCACCATCGTGGCCGTCGTATATTGTTGGCCCTCGTGCTTTGGCCCGTGATCGACGGTCCGGAACTCCCCGGCCCGCTTCCTTCGGTCGAACTCCCGGCGTACCTGGCTGAATGAAGCCTCCCCCATGCTCCGGTCCAAGGCTGCTGTCAGGATCGATCGCCCGCTCTCGACTGCCGATCTCTCGAAGAGATGATCGCGGGCATAGGTGACACCCTGCCGTGCTGCCAGCTCCGGTTCCCGACTGACCTTCTGCGTATGCTCCCGCGCTTCACCCACAACCCGGTCTGCCTGATTTCCAAACCGCTCGGCCAGGTCGCGGTGCTGCTGCAACACCTCTCCAGGCGATAGCAGCTCCTTTGAATCTCGGGTCCGGTGGGCGGCGACCTGTGCCGCGGCTGGTCCGTCCAGACCTTCGGCGCGGAGGTGGTCCTTAATCTGTTCGCGGCGTGGACTCGATGCCTCCAGGTACTGCTTTGTGTAGCCCTTGATCTCCGGCTGGCCATACTCCCCGCGCTCGACCGTGTAACCCAGATCCTTGAGGCGCACGGCCAGTTCGGATTGATAGACCTTGGTCGCATACGTCTGCGAGCTGTACATCTGGTGGGTCTGGAGAGAGCGTGTCTGGCCGTTTTCCCGCTCGGTCACATTGAAGATCACGGCATGGGTGTGGAGCTGGGGCGCGGCATAGCCTTCAACCGGACGCGCGGTGTCGTGCTCGAAGGTGGCGGCGGCAAACTCGCCCGTCGTCTCCGGCTCACGGACGTTGCCGATCCGCGCCTGGGTATACCGTTCGAGCTCCGAAAGCGCAACCCGGACACTCTCCCGGTGCGCCTCCCGCACTCGGTCATCACCGCCGACCAAAGCCGTCACCGAGACCGACTTCGGCGCGGAGAACGTCGCATCCCACCCGGCCCGGTGCTCGACCGAGGTCACTTCCCTGCCGTTTTTGCCTTCGTATGTCTTAGGGACGGAGTGCCGGACGAGCTGCTCTTCCGTCTGGGGATGCTGGCCTTCACTCAGTCGAGCGAAGTGTTCGGAGCCGACTGAACCCTGCAAACCCCATTGGCTGGCCAGCTTGCCTTGCCACTCCGAGTGGCCCTGCTGGTCGCGGCTCCAGTAATTCTGCTTTTCAGAAGCGAACTCGCGTGCGTGATACGTCCTGGCTTGGCCGGCTGAAAGCGGTTTGGAAGAGATCGAAAGCATGATGCAGAGCCCAGAGCGGCCCAGTCTGATGCCGCTTGTAGGAGATTCTAAACCTGGGTCTGAATGATCGCCGCCTCCTCTGGAAACGCCCCGAATTCGCAATAGTGATCCTCTAAGGGGAAGACCAATGGTCTCTTGTATCGATCGCGCACGGTCGCCTTTGCAGTGAGATTATCTATAAGGTCAGTGATTCGCGAATAGCGAACGGTCGCTCCAGGAAGAAACAGGAGCACCCCGCAATCTGACTTCGCGTCGTCCCAAAAGAACAAACGCTGTGCCTTCCTGGCTTCCTCTCTGGACCAACCCGAATACCAGTAGCAGAAATTCCAGCGCTTCCCGTTGCGATCTTGGCGGGGCCGCTCGTGAGACCACCTCAGATCAAAGCTCACGTGATCATCCTTTCAAAAAGAATCAACGCGCCGAAGGCAGGATTCCGTTCTGCATTAGCCGTCGGCAGAATCTTCTTGCCAGTGGCTTATGTCGTTTACAGGTCTGGGCAAACGTCCCTCCAGCCATTCAGCGCATCGTGCGGGAGTGAATTCAGTGTTTTCGCATTCGATTATCCAAGAGAGAAAGTCTTGAGGTCCTCCATTGAGGTATGGAGGCGGTGATACCGGCTTGAAGACGGTCGGAAGTCGCTCATCCAACGAGAGGTAATTGAGGACAAAGCCAAGCTCTTGGACCACATTCCATGCCAACGGATGAGTGATATCAATTGTGAACTTGGCCTACCATTCCCCCTTTGCGGAAAAACCAAAGCTAATCGTTCCAGTGATCGCTGGAACTTGGCAGAGAAAATCGCGCACCGGATTCAAAACGTCGTCCAGCATGGTTGGGTAATCTTACTTGGTTGATAGCAGGGACCCGCTCTTGGGAGAGGCTCTTCGAGAATTAGCTGGCGACGGAAAGCGCAGCATCCATCTCTTCCTGCAACTCGATATCACTCCATCGGCACGTGCCCGATGGAGTTTCTCCCGGACGGCCGGGCTCTTAGCCCAGGCTTGCAACTGCTCATACTGCGCATCGCGTTGATCCCAGAAAGCGTTCCTGCCCTGCTTGCCGGGAACCGCCACCGCACTCCCGATCAGTAAAGCGGAAAGCGCCAGGCAGGCTGGCTGTCTTTCGTCGTCAATCCACTGCGAAAGATAGGGACTCAGGTCGTCTTCGGACTGTCCAAGGGAGCAAAGCCAACTCTCTACATCTACAAAACTTCCCTGCTCGGGAGGGTCTCCAAGCACCTCGGCCCAGAGAGCATGGAGGAAGGATTCGATAGCAGCTTGCTCGCTTTGAGGCCAGGTGCGCAACTGGCCATATCTGAACTTCCTGAACATGATTTCAGGATCGCAGAGGTCAAGGTAAGGATCGGCGGTCGTCACATACAGCTCGTAAATTCTTGGAAGGAAGTGCTTGAAGACCCTGTCGTCTCCCCAGACAAGAAGAGCATCATTCGCGTAGTCCCGCAGCTCATCGAGACCCAGTTCTCGTAGAGGTTTTGATCGGAGCTTTGCCTCGTCATCCATCGTGTGGAAGTGCAGGCACGGGTCGGTATAGGCAGGAAGCGGGTACTCCGCAGACGCCTTGTATAAGCCTTCGACAGAGTCGGCCAGCTCACCATTCGCCCTACGAACATTATCCCCGACAGCTAATCGATCCCTTGTGATTCGTCCCAGACGAACGCGGGTTTCGGCTTTGCCGAAGCTGTAGGAGTGACCGAGACCGGGACCTGGACGGCGGCACTTTTCTTGGTGGAAGGAGCGGAAACCGATGCCGGAACCGCGACAGGCTCTGGGGCCGGGTTCGTCTCGGCGGACACCACAGAAGCGGTGAGAATCCGATTGGAAGCCGGCGCTTTCGATTCCAACTGACGTGTTGGCGGGACGTCCAAAATCTCCGGAACTTTGGGACGCGGGAGCAATCTTGTTGCTATCCGGCCGGAGGCTTCGAGACTCCAGGCCAAGAAGGAAAGTTGAGGTTGATTCTGCTTCCACCAGCCCCGCTCCCATCGTTCCTGTCGCCATGCCCGGAAGATCAACAGAACGAAAGCGAGGGTCGCAAGGCCAAGAACAGGCTGCAAAAAGAACCGCCAGAGCTCGTTTCCATCGTAGATCTCCTGCTCCAGGAATGTGTTCAGCTTGGCCGAATTGATCTCTTGCCGGCGTCCTCGCATGACAGTCGCCCAACCTTCGGCGGTCGCCTTGTCGCTCAAAAGGAACGGCTCCGGCGAGTACGTTCCGATCACTTGTCCTAACGGTTTTGCGACTACATCCTGTTCCGTCGCGAACTCGGACTTTCCCTTCTTCATCTTCCAGAGCAGGCGGGTTTCGGTCGTCGCAGCGGGGT
This sequence comes from uncultured Acidobacteriaceae bacterium, assembly GCA_964245715.1. Classification (GTDB taxonomy): domain Bacteria; phylum Acidobacteriota; class Terriglobia; order Terriglobales; family Acidobacteriaceae; genus Edaphobacter. Next base: position 11,580 of record CAXTNM010000006.1, read on the forward strand.
CATTCTTGTGCCAGGTACTCGCAAAATAGTCCGTCGCGTAGTACCGCTGCAGCGGCGTCATCGTGTACAGAAGAGGACCGAGCAGCGGCGTTAGATTTACCGCGTTAAGCACCCCAAGGCAGATCACCAACGCGATCACAATTGCTGGCACTTTCATCTCAAACCGCCTCCGGTTTTGACCTCGGCGGCGACGAAATCCTGGAGCAATTTGCGCGCGGTTTGCTGCTTGCGGGAGTCTGCCGTCTCGCGAATTTTGAGCACGGTTTCCGGTGTCAGATGAGCACCGTCCTGGATGGCTTTGGCGCTCGCGTGGAACAGATTCAGGAGCATAAAACGAGTCGCCGCGACCTCGGCCAGGAGCAACTCGCTCGTGTCCGGAGTCGGCCGCGCCGCCTCAAGAGCAACGTCGCGGAGCCATGCGGCGAGCTGCTTGCCGGAGCGTTTGGCAGCGGACTCGATCTCGTCCAGCTCTTCAGGAGAGAGCCGGGTGGCTACCGTTTTGGCGCGGGGGAGGTTACGAGCTTCTGGGTCGGGGAGCGTCTGGGAGCTTGAAACAGGGACTATGCGGGGAGTGCTCAAGAGGTACCGCCTTCGTGACACCGTAAGGCGGAACTCTGTGAGCCGTCAAGTCTGTAAACGGCTCCACGCAATTCTGCCTTTTAGAATCAATGCGTTTACGCAAGAATGGAGAATCCGTTTACGGAAGACATTCAGTTTCTTTGGTAGCGTTTACGAGGGCAGGCTAAGTTGTTCATTAGAAGCACGTTTACGTTCTCAAACGGCGAGTTGCCTCACAGCAGCCCGTTGGGGGTGGTGTGTCATTATTTCTTCCGCTGCAAAGCAGCGAGTCTCGCACTTTCCCAGTGCGCAGCATCAACATACCTCGCAAGCGAAACGACATCGCAAACGAGTGTCCAAGCAATGTACATTGCAGGCAGCGAGGTGAGATGCACAACGCTTCCCTGTTCCTTCCCGAGACTATTACAGAAGCGCTTCGCGATGACCTGGCTGCAGCTTTACGCGCGATTGCGGATGAACTCGACGGCAAATTCATCAGCGCGAAGGCCGCAGCCGGTGGTCGACACGATTGCAGATTGCACCTCCGCATCGTATTCGACGTGGCCGCGCCGATTATCCAGGCGGTCGTCAGTGAGACCTAGAGCCAAAGCTAAAAAGGTCGACACTGATGCTCAGGCATGATTTAGCAGCCGGTCCAACGTCTGGATGAGTGTCTTCGGACCTTCCGCCGTGCTGACAAAAGCATCCGGGTGGACGTTCATTTCCCTCGCGTACTCTTCGTCAGAATGATGATCTTGGCATTCGGAGAATAACGATGGAGGACCGCTAACGCTGCCTGCTGCTGCTCCGGCTCCAAGGTGTGACAAATCACGAGAGCGTCCACTATTCGAACCTCGATGAGCGCTTCAATCTCTTCCACACGCGATGCTGTGAGCACGTCAAAACCTACGCTGCGCAACACAGCTCGGCGCGTGCTCAACAGGGTCAAATCGGTTCCGCACATCGTAATTTGGGCATGCATCAACGTACTCCGCCCACGTAGCCCAAATGCTGATCGTTGGACAACTAGTGTCGAGCGCTCATTTTAGCGAATTCACCACGCTTCACCTGGTTGAGAGAAAACTCTCCGCACCGATGCTAATCGTAAGCGTGTGATCTTGCCCTCTGGCGTTTAGGCGATGCTTGTCTGACGATGAGTTAATGGAAGTTCTTGGTGTGTTGGTCCGGCAGGTCCGGAAGCGTCGTTCTCCTGCTGAGAAGCGGCTGATTGTGGAGCAGGCTCTGGAGCCGGGCGCAAGCGTAGCTCACGTGGCTCGTACTCACGGACTGAACGCGAACGTGGTGTTCAACTGGCGCTGCTTGTACAGCGAAGGCAAGCTGGCCATCGAGACGGCTCAACCGATGAAGCTCCTGCCTGTGAGCATAGAAGAGCCGGACGTCATTGATCCGCCGACGGAAAAGGTGGTCCCTCCAAGTTACGGCTCGATCCACATTAAGCTTCGGGGCAAGGTCCGGATCAGCGTGGAAGGTCATGCAGACCCCGCCGCGATCCGTGCAGTGCTTTAGGTTCTGCGAGGGTGATCGACCTTCTCGTGAAGGAGCAGGGCGCGGGCACACGGATCTGGATTGCTGCTGGTGTGATGGACATGCGTCGCGGCTTTCAAAGCCTTGCGGCCTAGGTCTAGAATGCACTTGAACAGCAGCCTTACTCCGGTCACGTCTTCATCTTTCTCGGCGGCGCGGAGACATAATGAAGCTGCTTTGGTTCGACGGTGATGGGCTCTGTCTGTTCCAGAAGCGGCTCGAACGGGGACGCTTTGTGTGGCCCCAGGCAACGAGTGGTACCGTCTCTCTGAGTCGTGCTCAGCTGTCGATGTTGCTCGAAGGGATCGACTGGAGAGCGCCTCTTCGAACCGCCGAACGGGCAATGAGTGTCTAAGGTTTTCGCCCAGTATCAATGCGGGTTCTTCCTATTAAGTGAAGCTTGATTGTGGCACTTCGTCCATGCCTGCAGCGCTGCTATCCGATCTTGATCAGGACGCAGCATGAACAGCTTTCTTCGCGTGCGAGCGAGATCGCTCACCTCAAGCTGCTGCTCGACAAGCCCCAGCGGATGCTCTTCGGCGCGAAGAGCGAGAAGCTCGTCCGGCAGGTCGCCCAACTCCCTTTGGCCCGGCATTGAACAAACCTCGCTGCTACGTAAGCCGGGTGAGGGCCAGCAAACCCTACAAAACACAAACTAGTAGAACTTCATGGCCTCAGCGCCATACCGTCAAAGCGTTATTCTGGTGCCCGCCGTCCCCAACCAGCTTGAATATACCGGTAATACCAACGGGACTAACCATCAAACTGCTCTGTCATCGATTTACTGATGCTTCGCCAGACAACCCCTACAACGTTCAGCTTGATGGTGGGAGCTATTCGTTAGACACACTTGTTGTTCCGCAATATGTTTCCATCCGCGGCGCGCTCTCAGGTTCTACGACGCTCCTCGGGACAAGCCGCCCCTCATATACAAGTGGAATCGTGCAAGTACCTCTATCCGTCACGCTGAGCAGCAATAGCACGCTGGCAGACATTACATTTCAATCGAATACTGGCATCAACGTCAGCGATGGACCTGGACCCGTGATCGTACTCCAAAACATACAAGGTTCGCCTAGCCTCAAGTTTGTCGACAACCCGAATCTAAAACTAACAATCCAGAATTCCGCTTTGGGAACGGTACAAGGCTCGAACGGGAACAATGTTGCTTCTACATACGTGCTGATTGTTAGCTCGCAGCTCGGACAAATCGACGCGGGTGTCTTTTCGACTAGCGGTCTAGGAGGTCCTGTTAGCGGGCTGCATTGAACCGCTTCTTACAACAACACAAGCTATGGCCTTTACAGCGATAATTGCAAGACGACCGTGGTGACAACTCCGTAGAGACGGAGAGACGACGAGTCGGCTGATCAATGTCGCAAAACTCCGGTGGCGGGTTCGCGCCATCGGGAAGCAGGAGCTTAATGCACTCCAGATTTTAGCGCCTGGTTTCTAGCCGCTATCTTCAACCAGTACCCCCTTCATTTGAGGTCAAGCTTGTTGACAAAGCGCACCTCGTGCTTTGCGTGAGGCAATGACCGCGACGAATCATCCGCAACACTTCGAAGCCTTTGCGGGTAGCTGCTGCCGTCTTTATTGTCTGAAAGCCACGGGTAGGTCGAATGACTCGCTTCAGCGCGCCCTGATCAGCTTCGATGATGTTGTTCAGGTATTTGCAGGTTCGGTGTCTCGCATTGACAGACAACTTGCCCCCCTTGGAGCCAGTGAATCGCTTTCAGGTAGGAGCTGAGCCGGTCAGTGGTAATTGAGGACGGCGGCCAGTTGCGCATCGTGATTAACGCTTTCCCCCAAGAAACGATGCGCTGCACAAGTGTTTCGTCAAAATGGTCAATACGTCGACATAAAGTACAGAGTGACAACCGCTTACAGAACAATGACGTGGTGTACAGAATAATAAGCGAACGCTCCTCCCACAATCCGATCCAACCCTCCCACGCACGCTCCTTCTATCTTTCCAGCTTACCTCCGCTGCGAGACAATAAGACGCGCAGCTCGCACCTATAACAATTTCGTAGATACTGAGTTACAGTCGCACAAAGCCTCTTTACTTCGTGATAGTCAACTGTAGGGGAACTGCATAGCTTGCGCCTGTATTTTCTCCATTACCAAACACCGTCAACGTATAAGTCCCGCTTGGAGTGCTTGCGACCGAAAGACTTCCACTGCTGCAGCCCATAAGCATTGTCAGCATTCCAGTACTGATAAGGAGCACTGCAAGACGTTTACTAGGCAAGGAACCTTGCCGACGCCGCCAGAAGAGAGCTAGTAGTCCCCCGAGCGGAAAAAGTAATGCGAATGTGTTCCCACGACCGCGAGATCCAGGCGCCGTTACTCCTGCGGATGCTCCAGAACCGAGCGGGTTCCCAGTATCGATCACGACGCTTACGGTTTTCGTAACAGCTCCTGCTATCGTTATTTGATCCTGGGAGAATGTACAAGTCGCAGCCTTCGGCAATCCTCCACAACCAAGCGCAAGAGTATCTGCGAAAGTAGCGGTAGAAACCACGGCGATCTGGACGGTGGCATGTGAGCCGCTTTGTAGCGTAACGCTACTTGGATTAGTCGTTATCGTAAATTGAGGGGTGTTGCCAGTACTCGTAGATACAACAATCTCTGTGAAAAGCGGTGAAGTGCTTCCAGTATAGGAGGTACTACCGCTGTATACAGCTGTCAGCAGATAGGTTCCTACAGGCAATGCCGTCGTGCTAAAACTAGCTGATCCTGACGTCAGGGTAACCGTGCCCAGAATCGTGCTTCCCTGCATAAACGTCATGGTTCCTGTGGGTATAGCCTGTCCGGGAGAGACTGATCTTACAGCGGCATAAAGGGTTAGATCAGACCCGACTCCGATGGGGTCGGCACTTGATTGGAGCGTTGTTGTTGTGATGGTATTCGGGGCAACTATAACCTGAGGCAGAATTGGTGCTGTGCTACTTGAATAAGAACTACTTCCGCTGTATACGGCGGTAAGTTGGTGTGTTCCGATGGTGAGATTCGAAGTTGCTAAGCTCGCGGTTCCGGAGTTAAGAGCACTACTACCAATGGTGGTTACGCCATCCATAAAGGTCACTGAACCGGTAGGCACTGACTGCCCAGATGTAACGGCGGTAACAGTCGCATTCAGGTCGAGTATCTGACCGATGTTGCTGGGGTTTTGACTGGATGTAAGAGAGATAGTTGTAAGTGCGTTTGGAGGCTGAGTGGTGACAACTTGAGTGACAATCGGTGATACGCCACTACTATCATTCGCATCTCCACCGTAGGACGCAGTGATGTTATGCTGCCCCACAGTCAAGTTACTGAGAGAAAGCACTCCGTTCCCATTGCTCAGCTGGAGTGATCCAATTGTGGTCGTTCCATCTAATAGTGTCACTGTACCCGTGGCTACAATGCCGGCTTGATTCAGAACCTGAACGGAAAACTGGACTGTATTGCCCACAATGCTAGGGTTTGGCGAGGACGATAGTACGACTGTTGCCGGATAGGTGCTTTCCACTCCCCCTTGAAGCTCCAGCGTGCTGTTTGCATTAAGACCATTCGAGTCTATTTGGATAGTTCCAGTGACGTTGGTAGTGGCGGGTGCAAACTTTGCGGCCACGAAGCACTGAGCAAGAGTTGGCAGTGATGTGCCAGAGTTACAGGTTGTCGATGAATCTACTTCAGCGTTAGCAACAACTCCAATGGAGGAAACATCAAGATCGCCAACGCCATCGTTCTCGATGACTTGGTCCATGACACCAGAAACGCTACCTTCTCGTAGATTTGGGTAATTCAGAATCGCTACGTTGCTCGCGACTTTCCGTATGCGGTTATGTGCGGCATCCGCGATGTAAAGGCTTCCCAATCCATCCAAAGCTATCCCGGCGGGTCCATACAAGGCGGCCAGTGTCGCAGGATTTTTATCCAGGTCCGCACCTCCACCGGCAATGGTGTTGATAATCCCTGTCTGTGGGTTAATCTTTTGAATACGATTGTTTTGTGTGTCCGCAATGTAGATATTACCAACAGCGTCGATCACAACGCTTGAAGGCGAACTCAGGCGAGATGCACTAGCGAGACCACCATCACCAGCGAAGCCCGCGTTACCACCTCCAGCTATGGTTGAGATAATACCGGATGAATCTACCATACGAACTGCGTTGTTATTCCGATCGGCTATATAGAGCTTCCCGTCGCTTGACACGGCAACTCCGTATGGCCCGTTTAGGGTAGAACGTACCGCTTGCCCACCATTACCAGAGGAACCTGCGGTGCCAGTTCCGGCAACTGTTGAAATTAGATCCGTTGTGGCGGAGACAACACGAACTACGTTATTTCCTGTATCAGCAATAAAGAGGTCTCCATTAGCGTCTACAGCTATGCCGTTAGGGCGATTCAATTGTGCCGCTAAAGCAGGTCCACCGTCTCCACTGTACCCAAGTGCACCCGTCCCAGCGATAGTGGTGATGACGCCAGTTCCAGCGTCAATCATACGTACTGCATTGTTGTTTGTGTCCGCGATGTACAGATTGCCAGCTGAATCAAGGGCTACTGATGATGGACCGTTCAGTCCTTCCGTGAGCGCCGACGAACCATCTCCCGAGTAGGTGGTTGTCCCATTACCCGCGACCGTCGATATGATTCCCGTCTGTGCGTCTACCTTGCGAATCCGATTGTTGTATGTGTCAGCAATGTAAAGATCTGATGCTGCATTTAGCACAACTCCAAAAGGAAGAAATAAAGAGGCACCTATTGCGGGGCCACCATCGCCGGCGTAGAAGAAAGTTGATGAGTTGCCAGCAACTGTAGTGATAATTCCTGGAACAAAAGTCGCTATTGGACCAGAGCTCATGGCAGCGAGCGGTTGAGCTGCTAAAGAGTGCATAGAACCATCTAGAAGAATTACAGCTCCATGTCGATCTCCGGGTGCGGTCGGCTTAAATAACACATTGACAACGCACTTCTGACCGGGGGCGTACACAACATGCTTACAGTTGTCACCGAAATCCTGAAAATCCCGGTCTTCGCTGCCCTGAGTTACAACTTTGACTCGATCAACAGTTCCCCCATCCGGTAGGGTGAGGGTAACCGCGGTCAGTGCACTTTTACCAACAGCGGTCACACCCGTGATGCGTACGGACTGCTGAGCGTTACTGGCCCCTGCCACAGTCAAGAAAGCGGATAACAACAGAGAAGGAATGGTCTTCAAGAAAAGCTCCGGGAAGGTGACGATGGCATAGGCCACCAGCGTTCCATGGCAGCGCCGACGGCATCACTCAACACCTTGAATCTTATACAGCATAAAGGTTAGCATGTGCGCGCCCATCCCGTAAGGTATCTCACACCAAAGTTGCAGCCGTTGGTAGTACCTCCTCAACTCTGACTGCTCAGCAACTACTTTGGGAATGTCTAAGAAGACAGCCGGCTCGACGAAGAGAGTGACCGATCGAGATATCCCTTCATTGGAAGCATTACGTACCCTCCGAGGCTTTGTTGCGTCTGGCTTGTTTGAAGATGCTGCTTGTTAGCTAAAGAGGTTGCTACTGCTGAGCCTCGATGAACATCACATCTCTGTCTGTAAGTCAGCACTTGCTTCGCCTCAACATTTCTCAGATTGCAAAGACCTGCACTTACCCTTCTCATAAAGAAGACGATAACGTCTTTGCAGAAGTAAGAGGTCTTCTCCTTGGCCAACAACTACCAGTAATAAGGTGTCATTTATTCGCAACTGAGAAGCTGGTCTTCGTGGTTGCAACATTGTATCCGCCGCTGACGGCCTGCGAGGCCTGAAGGACCACTGTACCTGCGCTTGAGAGTGTTGTAACAGTTGAGCCTTTGATGCGAGCTGGACCGCTCAGAATGCTGTAGACGATATTACCCTTTGAAGGCGATGTAGCATTTACGGTAAACGAGACGTTGTAGCCTTTTGAAGTGATCGTAGGCAAGGTTAGCGTTGGTGTTGCAGGATATACGTGGAAGAACGTTGTGCCTACCCCAGCGGCATAACCACCATCGGCGGCCTGAGATGCTTGGATGAACACTTCGCCTGTGAGAGTTGGCGTAATCACATTACCAGAGATGGTTGCGGGTCCTTGCACTATGGAGTAAGTGATCGCTCCTTTAGATAAAGATGTGGCCGTCACAGCAACCGGGGTGCCGTAGGTCACTGTTGGGATGCTGTTGAACGTTAGCGGAGTAGCTTTCGGTTCAACTAAGAAACTAATGCTTGTTGTCGCGGGAGTATATTTGCCACTTGCTGCCTGAGAGGCGCCAAGTATGACTGTTCCAGCTCCTGTCATGGTAACCACATTGCCGGAGACGCTAGCGGGGCCGCTTCTCACCAAGTACGAAACCGCTCCGGGTGACGCCGATCTAGCTAAGACAACAACGCTCGAGCCAAATGTCTTTGGAGAAATCGGAACAAACGTGAGAACAGGTGTCGTTCCCGTTACAGCGAAACTAGTGGTTGCTGTAGCTGCACTATAGTTACCACTTGCAGCTTGGCTTGCCTTCAGCACCACAGTACCTGTGCTGGTAAGTGAGACTGACTTTCCTGAGATTGTCGCCGGGCCGCTAACAACCGAGTAGGTAATCGCACCAGGTGAATTGGAAAGAGCCGTAGCTGTTAGGGTCGTTCCCTGCGTCTGAGTGACAATGTTCGCTAACTCTAGCTTGGTTGCAATAGCAGTCGCACCCGCGAGAGGAATTAGCATCACCTCAATCGGATCATCGCTGACGAAAAGCTTCAGAGACGATCCACTCTGTGTATATGGAACCGCTACACGCGTATCTAGGTTTATCACCTGAGCTACTTTAAGGTTGCTCGGAATGGTCACTACCGTCGATGCAGCAGTCGGTTGGGCCAACGTCCCCCAGCAAGGGGTAGGATCCCCCTGTTGGCATGCCGCCGGGTACACGCTACGCTGATACAGCACATAGAGCATCGAGTTGGATGTATCCCCTTTACGGGTTCCCACCAATGCTAAATGATCCAAATTATATGTTCCGCTATACTCGGTAACTACTGGCAGCGAACTGGCTGGATAATCCTTTACAGGGGCAAGATTCATGGTTCCAAGATCATCCATCAGCCCTGCAAGGGCCGTGTATGCTGGAAGCGGAACGAATGAGTCGTTGTTATCTGTAAGTGTTATAAAACTGAAGCCCGTCTGAGTGGCTTGACTTGTATCAAACAGCCGGTAAAACTCGACATAGGAGAACCCGTCTGCCATGAATCCCAGGAACTGCCGCATTGCATACCTAGCCATATGGTTAGATGGCATGTATAACGTAGAAGCTCCCGTCTCAGTGACAACATGCTGGATTCCATAAGTGTCGCTAGTTTCTTGTGCTAATAGATCGTCTACCTCCGCAAGCACAAAATTAGCTTGATTTGCGGGAATTGTATTACACTTCTGCGACAAGTTTGGATCATCAAGAAGACACGGCTGATTCCACATCATGTCTTCCGGATTGTTTCCGTAGGGATGGAACGATTCGTTGGTAACAACAGCAGCGGGCTCATGAAAGGTTGCTCCTGTAAACTGCCTGAATCGACTTCCTAATAGATCCGCACTGCCAGACTTGTCTGTTCCAGCCCACGTGTACCGAATTTTCCCGATAGGCTCTGTGTTTTGCAAAGCAGCTACAAATCCGTAGTTTGGATCATTTCCCTTCAATTCATCTGCTAGCTGAGGATCGATGTCAAAGCAGTCGACACGATTGTCCCAGCAATCTTCAAACCAAGGGGGCTCATTCCATAGCTCAATGTCCCCCGAAAGCCCAAGATCATTCATCTGGTTGGCTAGGTACTCGACATACTTTGAGTAGGCGATTGTGGAACGCTCAGCTGGGTTCCCAGTTGCGACTGATGGATACAGAATTTCATTCACTGTCAATCGGGTTCCAGCACTGAGGTCACCCCTGAGACCCGACGCTAAGGAAAGATTCGCGGTAGTAGCGCTAGTCTTGGAGATCGCCGAAATAAGAGTGCCTTCGTACGAGTATCTAGGCGATATCTGATCGCCCGAGGCTTCCAGCACATAGTCGTTGGGATAGGAGATCTTTGCCAGTGTGTCACCCCCTACTCCGTCCGCATACTCTACCTCCAGCGTCTTGGAACCTACAGACGCGGCTTTTAACAACGTTAGGGTAAGAATTTGATGATAGGGTGGCCCGTATCCGGCGATTAGCGTTGGTTGAAGTCCGTACTGTTTACTATAGTTCAGTGCAGTAAGGCACCCTGCCGGTAGAGAGTAACCAGCCGACACATTGTTAGGAGGGGCGCTTTGTACTTCAACAGAAGACCACGCACAAGCATCTAGTCTCACGTGAGTTGCACCTGCAGCTACTGCAGCTGCGAATTCCACCTGATTAAGACCATTCACATTCCAACCAAGCCCTTGGGACGCACGAGACGCTGGAATTGCACCGAGATTTTCTTGCGTCACCGACTGCCCCAAAAGGATGCTGCAGCCGGTAAAAGAGCAGATTACAGCGAACAACATTATCTTTCTCATAAGCCCCAGGATCTCCATTCCAATCAATGTTCATGTTTAGCAGGAAGGCCACAAAGGGCTTAGTTCGACTCAAGCAACAACTCCTATGTATGCGCAGGCATGGGTGTTCATCCCCTTGTTCTCTTTGCAATACGCCCTACACAGGTATGAGTTCAACCTAAAGAGATGTCCTAGTTATGTCAACTTTGTGTATTTATTTCTCACAACAACGTAATAACTACTAGCCATATCAAGCTCACTAGGAAGTTTTTGCCAATAGGTAAACTGCCGTCCCTGCCCTGATAACCTTCCGTTCAGAGGCACATTAGGGCACTGTAGGCCAGGTAAGACGTGGACCTACTTCACTTCTAGCTCGCCAACAAGCATTTAGGCGGAAGTTGCACTAGCTGGAATTATGGAAGTTATCTGATGGTTTTCATAACTGCTGACTTCGTCTACAGCGACGGCTCCTCGCGCTTTAACCCAAGTGCCTTGCTGTGAACTCTTAACGTCAACAACAAAATAGCCCCTCTCGCTCTTTGTAGAAACTCTTCTGAGCTCCAGGTCTTAACTCTCTGCGCCGAACGTCTAAATCACAACTTCCAATAACTTAGGTCACATATTAGGCTTTCGCATTCACTCAGTAGACTTCGAGAGTTCATCTAATTGAGCGTGCAATGCTACAAATATGTGGCTCCCGGGTAGGTGCTGCCACTGTGACTTAGACAAGACCAGCTTGCTTCACACCTGGCGACGAACGTAGAGTTTCCGCGTATGTCTTCCCCCACGAGAATAGAGGGCGTTCGTAGTAAACGAACGAGAGCCATGCCACTATAATCGTCACTACGGTGTCGACTAGCAATAGTCTTATACCCGCAAGATGAGTGTGACGGACCATTAACTCTTTCATCAACATCTGATACAGGTAGAGTCCGTAACTAATCGAGCCAAGAAATACAAGGGGCGGAAATGCGAACACATTAGATATAAACGATGAAGGATGAGTCAGGACATAGGCTATCAGACACAGAGCAAGTAATGCTGTCAGTGAATAGCATGTGCTGTTATAAAGCACTGAGTCACCCGCCCGCGTAAATGAAACGCCAAATGTTAGCCTAAGGGCACTCCAAACTGCCATAGTACCAACACCGACTGAGACGCTCCAGCGCCCGACGAATGATCTTATGGCTGACCGCTCGAAACCTACAGCAAGAAGCGCTCCGCACGTAAGGCCATCAAGCCGGAACGGAGAGAGGAAGTAGACGAATGTCCAATCATGGGAAAATAAGGAGGCGGCAGCTCGGAGTATCGGCTCAGCAATCAAGGTAGAAATAAGGATTACTACAAGCGAGCGACGAGAAAGATAGCGCACTGCAAAAGGCCAAACAATGTAGAAGTGCTCTTCCACGGCAAGCGACCAGAGAAGCCTAACAGGTTCAACGTTAGTACGGACATATGCAAGAATATCCCCAAAGGAAAGTAAATAAGCTATTGCCTGCGGGAAAGAAACATCACGGGTTAGAATTGCAGAGGCGCAGATAAGCAACAAGAGCGGTGGAAGTATGCGTGTGACACGCTTGCTCCAGAACTCGCCCCAAAAACACTTATCATCGCGGGTACGCCGCAGGATAGTAGTGATCAGATAACCAGAGAGTACGAAGAACAGGTCGACGCCAGTCCATCCCATGTTCAACACGGCATGATGGTAAAGCAAAACCATCAAGACCGCTAAACCCCGTAAACCGTCCAAGCTCTTGTTGCGCATATACGCCTGAGAAACCTAAAACTGTAAAAGTAACGCCTCTATCCACATTGTGATATAACCCCAATGAATCCTTGTGTGACATGGCAGTTTATCACCACATGTTCAGGTCTACTTCTACATAGAGTTTGCAGCGACTGGATCGATAGCTGCTTTGTCCGGATATTCTAAACGGCGGGTAAGCTTTTTACCCAACGAAACCATAGGCTTTTCTATGTACTCATAGATAGGTAGCGAGCAGACACACGCTACTAGAACTAGACCAACTAAATAGAGATTCGCGGAGGCTCTAGCGTAATGATTCGGGGGGAGGAGCTTTTCATAAAGTATGTGAAAGATGTCTGCGAAGAGATAAAGACTGTAGCTTGCGCGCCCTACCAAAACAAGCGGCCTCCACTCAATCTTCACAAGGGTGGTCAACATCGTGAACAACACCATCGCCAGCCAATAAACCAGTAGATAGCGAGTCCACCGCTTTCCATACCCGACATCAAAACTATAAGCCATCATGCAGATCGGGATAAGGAGTATGGCAAAGCTTCCAAAGGCAATTCGGAGCGGTCGTGCAGCTTCAGGCCGGCGATCGTGAACAAACATTCGCCACAGGTTTGCGGCGAACATCATGCTTAGCCCTAGAGTAGCAGCTAGAGGTAGAGCGCGGTGAGTTCTATAGCGAACTGCGGCCATAGCTAACGACGCGGTAGAGAAGAACAAATAGGCACCAAGGATATGTTTAGGTCGGTTAAGCCATCCAAGCAGAAACATAGCCAAACACAAAATGTAGAATGACCACTCAATTTGCAGCGTCCAATAAACTCCCAACAGATTGATTTGCTGTGATGCCATAAACTGCTGAAACATTGTGGCATTCATAAGAATTCTCTTGACCGAACAGAGGAATAAAGATCCATGGAAGATAAGGAAGAAAGCCGCGATCATCGACAACCAATATGCGGGGTAAAGCCTGAAGAGTCGTCCAAGGAGAAAATCTCGCACAGATATTCCCTTCGGTCGGTTAAATCTGAAGCTTGATGGAATGATGAAGCCGCTGACCATGAAAAATACAAGGACGCCGATCTTACCTGGATCGATGACCTCAGTGAAAAAGGTGATCAGCTTCGCATCCCATCCGTGCGCGATAGGCCTGAACTCCAGTGCCCCGTGAAGGTAGACAACGCCGATGGCTGCGAGAGCACGAATACTGTCAAGGTAATCGAGACGTTTTGGCCGGGAGGAGATCAAGGTCGTTGCCACAAATTATCTCCATTCGACCAATGCTCTCGGCAACGGCTGATCCTGACAAAACCACAACGCCTTAAGTATCCGCTACATGCCCGCTTGGGTCAAGCTAAACGGATTCAGTAAATAAGGGCTCAAGGTGGAAACCTTCCAAGAATGGCTCCACACAGCCCTAGCCCTGCCCATGAATTGCATTAGCAGGATCGCAGCATCTGGTATTAGTCTAGCTCCGATGGGTTCTCCTGGATATTGATTACCTTGCTATTAACGCAACCGAGTTATAACAGAATCCTCTGAACTCCATCTTAGAGTGGATCCACACGACACGGCGCATCATACCCACTCTCTCCTAAAAGGAGTATCCCGATGTAGTGAAGATGCTGGGTCGCAGTCAACGAACCCCTAAGCGGAGGCTAGGCAAAGGTTGGTGGAGAAGGTGCCGTGAACAATTGGAGCGTAGTTGAACGGTGACGTAGCAAAGTTCAAATTGGCCGTCTGCCCGGCATCTATTTGGCACCAGATGAAACAGCGCTTGTTCAGGATGCTTCAGCAACTTCGCGCTTTAACACGGCGCGGCCTGCCCATACAGCCAAGCGATGACTAGGCTTTTCTACAGTGAGGTAAAAGAGGTAACTACCGCCTAGTGCCGCCAATAGGATTGTCAGATGGAATCTAAACAGCCAAACATGCGAAGTGAGGCCGCTAAGTGCGAGCAATGGAATGGTTAGAGGATGAACTAAGTACAAGGAGTAGCTCCATCGGCCAGCGCTTTCAAGAAGACGCGAAGGCTCATGTTTTCGAGCATACATAACCTCCACGCCAAGCCAAATGCACACCAATATCGCAAATGGGTCTAAAAGAATGGCATTGCTTCCAAGGACTGAAGAAAAGTGGAACTTGCCAAACCTGAGAACTATGGAAGAGACGAGTATTGCGCTACGCAGTAACCACATACGCCATGTAGACGGTACCGAAAAACGTAGATAGTTCTCTGCGAGCCAGCAGCCAAGAAGCCAGCATGGTAGGCCAAGAAGCCAAGTCAAATTGCCGAGCGCTGTGTAGGAGTGAGAGCTAGGTCTAAGTGCGTTAAGGTGAGTCATTACGGCGATAGCAGCTAAAACTGAACTAAACCCAATCATAACCATCCAACTGGATAACTTTCGGAGAACGACTAGAAGTGGATACAGTGAATAATAGATGGTTTCGCAGAGCACACTCCATAAGACCGTATCTTGAATGCTTGAGTTATCTTTAAGAAGTGCTCGATTCACGACCGTAAACGCTATCGCAGGAGGGATAATTCGCAAGAACCGTCGTACATAGAATGGAGACAACGCTACTTTTCGGCCGTTCCTAAATGGAAAATGTATGCAGAATCCGCTAATTACGAAAAAAACGATCACTGCAGCGGGACCATTGAATAGACAATTTACAAGTCCTACCGCTAGCTTGGACAAAGGATTTGCTGAATAGCTAGTTAACTTGCCGCCGGCTACTGGTCCCAGGTGGCCTAACATGACAATTAGAGCGCAGACAAATCGAAGAGAATCGATACCAACAAGTCGTTCGCGGGTGCCAATGGGCGACTGTTGAGATTCCTGGCTCCGGGCGCTAATCTGCCAGGATGGGTCAGCTATTTTTTCCTCTGTCAACATGGCTGGAGTGTACTAGCCGATTACGTTGTTGGCAACTCAATTGTGGTCAAAAACGCAGTTGATGGCTGGCGCTCATCAAGCTTAGTTTGTGCTTTCCCGCAAGGCCATCAGAATGTGCCAGGTGCTCTACCCACATGTAGGCTGACGTGAATGTCCCATTGGACGAATACTCAGCAGTAGACAAAAACTGCTCTACGCAAAATCTTGGACGTATTACCACGATTCACAATAATAGTTCAGTATCTGTCAGTTGCTCCTACAGTTCATTATGCAATGAGGAATCCGTTTTGTCCTTGAGGGTGATAACGGCAACGATCGGCTCATATGCTAGGACACTGCTGTCTCAGCTCCTGTGGCTGAAGGAGAACCTTCCTGCTCATTGGTTCTCTTTTTCTTGGAAGATAGAACGTTCGTAATCTTCTTTCCCAAAGTTTTATTAGAGATGCCTTTCCTTGGCTTGTCAGATGCCCGTTGCGCCGCCCAGCGTGCTTTTTGAGCAGCAGCAATGCGCGCCTTCCCTTCAATGCTTATGACCCTTTGGGTGGTGCTTTGTGCTTTGATAGGTAATTTTGTCTGAGCTGTGCTTTTAGATCGAGCACCTGTTTGTGCTGTTGGATCGGCTGTTCCGCTCAGAAAAGCCCGTGCCTGAATTAAGCGCTCAATTTCGTCGTTGATTGCATTGATAATGTCAGATGTTTGCATATTTCCTCCCGGTCATCATAACGCTAAATACAAACGAAGAGCTAAGAAAGTTAGGCGAGCCAACTTATGGTGCACGCGAGACGAGCCGAAATAAAGGTACGGCGAGGTCGAGCCTTACATCGGTACCCCAGTTGACACTTTGAGCGCTGTTTTTCGAGTTTCGCTGAAACGGTAGCTGGAGCTCGGGCATCTTGAACCATAGAGTCTGCGTTTTCCGCTGCAACGGTAGCCGTGTGCCAGAGACATCGTCCAACATGCTGACTGAGGCGGGAGGTCTGTCTCGCCAAGGGAACAGCAAACAGTATTAGGTTCCATGTAAATCAGTCCGCTGAAACGGTAGCAGTGCGGATCTTTATTTGGATTGAGAGTGTCGGGGAAATCAGATTGCTTTATGGAGGTGTAGAAAGATTTTGAATCAAAGAGTCCGAGAAAACAAAGCCGCGGAATATCTGGTCGTGCGTAAGCTATTAGGTTTGGTACAGGTGAACATAAAGGTAAAACTATAGGCTTCCTTATAGCAGTCGGGTTTTGGCTACCGTTTCAGCGTACGTTTGCTACCGTTTCGGCGTGGAGCGGCTACCGTTGTGGCGTGGAGCCGCTACTGTTTCGGCGTGGACAGCTGAAACAGCAAGGAAAATGCAGCTACCGTTTCAGCGTTAATAATCTGCCATGCGTTGGCGTTTGGTAGCTGCCTTAGAGAATGGTTTATAAAGAGTGAGCTGCTACCGTTTCAGCGTATTTAATAAGATGGACTGTGATGTTAGTGTATTATGCGGCCCCGTGATGTGCAGAGATGGGCTGCCAAGCTGGGAGTCTCAGCCAAAACCAGAGATTCCTAAAATTAAGGGTGGAAGGGGGCAAATGTTGGTAGCAGAAGGCAGACACTATAGTGATGGTTGTGATTCACAGGTATACGTGTCTTTTGCTGAGGCGCGCGACGTGTCCAGGATCTTAGCTTTGACCTAAACTGCTACCGTTTCAGCGTTACTATATCCTCCCTCTCTGCGAGCCTCTCTTGCGTTGTTGTGGCGCTGCCTCAAGCAAGGGGCTGGATCTTTCGGACTCTAGACGTTCAGGTATAGCTAGCGGAGCTGGATGGATGTGCATTCCGGACTCAGAAAGATCGACTTTCATTTGGGGATACACTAGGCGGATTTTTCGGATTGTTGCAATTACCTTCCGCTTGAAATTTCGAAGTTCTTTGTACTCTGCTCCCATTTGGCGGTGAAGACCTTCCCAAGGGATCGTTTTTGTGTCGTTATCTTTACGTGCGCTGTACGTTTTGTGGCAAATAAGCGAATAAAGATCAAGTGACAGCGGAGACTTTCGTAGCGCCCGTAGTGCCCTAAGATCCAGTGGAATTGGGCCTGAGGTTATTGCACTATAGAACTTCTCACTCAGTTCAATGTAGCTTTCGAACAGTGAACTTTGAGAATCTTTGTCAAAGTTCCACCAGAGGACTGCTTCGGGGCCGATTTGCATGTCGAGCCAAGCATCACCGACCCTTCCGTCTTTTCGGAATGTTTGTTTGAAGCTGATTGTCGCTCGTAGCATTCTCTCAATTTGGTCCCTAAGTCGCGTAGAATCACTGCGAATACCCCCATTTGAGGGGTTGAGGCCAAGTTTTCTCATGAATTCCGGATATGTTTGCCCTAAATACAGGCGACGTTTCTTCGTCCGAGCAGCTTCAGTCACCATCCAGTAAAGAAACAGCCTTGGAATGGTTCCATAAGGGTAGCGATGGGCCTGTTTTTCTTCGTCGTAGAGTGGACGTATAGAAAGCGTAAGGTTCCCATTTGTTCGACTCCATATAGGAATGTTCCCGGGATCTTTATGTGGAAAAGTGCACTGGATGAGTTGCCGAGCTAAGAAAGCTCTCTCGTAGGAATCTGGAGATTGCTTCATGTCTGTTGCCGCCTGAAGTAGCCGTAGGGCAACAGGAGACAAACCTTCAATAGGATCATCCTCAGAATCGGGGAGTAAGCCGTCAGGTTGTGATAGATTCTCGAATTGGACTGATCCTACCGGGCTGTAAAGGAGACCGGACTCTATCTCTTCGGGTGTGAGGCTCGACTGCAGGGTGTTAGCTTGAGTTGCCCCTGGTTTTCCGACTCGTTTAGGCATATAGACCTGCTTGATCTTTGCACGACGGTAGCAATCCCGTCTTTGCTCTTACAATGAGTATCGCAACGATATCGCATAATGCACAATGAGAGTATAGGCCATCCGCAAGCACCATTATGCAATATCGCACCAATATCGCATACTGCAGACTATTGGTGCGATATTGCATAATGTGGAATATTGCTGCGATATCGCACACAGCATGATACTGTTGCAATATCGCAGCGATAAGTCCTGCAATGTTTCTGCGTGAGGAGTTCGATTTGCCGGTTATAGCTGTGTCTAATCCGAAAGGAGGGGCTGGAAAGAGCACAACAACCCTCTTGTTAGCTACTTTTCTCGCGCAACAAGGGGCTACAGTCAGCGTCCTTGATGCCGATCCCAATCAACCAATCATGGAATGGAAGAAGAACGGCAATTCGCAGACTACCCTGCACGTCGTTGGTAACGTTCGAGAAGCAAATCTGATGGAGCATCTGGACCACCAGACGGACCAATTCGTCTTTATTGATCTAGAGGGCACCGCCAGCTTGCTCGTGTCTCGATCCATTGCGATGGCCGACTTTGTGATTGTTCCTGTTCAAGCAAGTGCTGTTGACGTCCGTCAAGCCGGAAAAGCCATTCGTGCCGTCCGGGATGAAGAAAAAGTCGCACAACGCTCGAACCCAGCCAGACGAATACCATTTCGGGTTCTAATGACTCGAACTCCCGCCCCGGGCGCTCCGATTTCTTCAGTCCAGCGACAACTTGAAGCTGAAATCGAGGCGGCTGGGATACCGCGGTTCCAAACGAGTTTGGCAGAACGTATGGCGTATAAAGCTATGTTTGTAGAACGTCTAACTCTTCCAGAGATGCAGGATCTAAAAGTGGGGAATTTAGAAGCAGCGTTCGAGAACGTGCATCAACTCGCGACTGAGTTGCTTGAACTACTTGAGAGAATAGATAAAGGGGGTACGGTATGAACAAATTTGGGCTTCTCGATGACACAGTGCCGACTCAGGAGCAACCAAGCTCCACAATCAGTGACCGGATCGCTGCATTTCCGCCTGTACGTTCTCGCGGGCTCATTGACTTTGCGGCAATTGACGCTGCCGCCGCCCCACATGGATTTACGAGCAGGGAGAGCGCGCAAACACATGAGACGCCTTCGGGTCGCCGGCGCCGTGCTCTCCCAAGTGAACCCACCCGTCACCTCGCTATCCGTTTATCCGAAAGTGCCTATCATCGTTTTGTTGCGTACGCTGATCGTCAGAAAGTGACCTACCATGAGGCCCTCATTCGTCTCCTCGATACGGTCGGCGAGTAGATTGCAACCTAGAAAGATAAGCTGAAACGGTAGCAGGATAGGTTTACTGCCGCATTTGGGCAACGCATGACGCCAGAAGCCTTCTAAAGTCGTCCCATCACCACGTGCGGGGCAAGTTTGATTTTGTTGGACAAGAAACTGTAATTACCGAGAGACCGTCCACATTCTGCCGTGAAGTCAACTGAATTTCATTCTGAAGTTCGATCAACCTCAAACTTTACCGCAAACTCCTCCCCTTCCGACTCCAGCACTCGGGCGAGCGCATACATGGCCTCGGCCAGCTGCTCGACGGTCTCGAACTGCACCGCTATCCGCCCGGGCTCAAGCCTGATGGACGAGGGCAGGGAAGCGATGCCGATTGGATCGAGATCGCGACGGACGAGCGAGCGCGGCTTGCGGCGGGAGACCTGTGCCTTCTCGGCGCGGATCTCGTCGAAGAGCTTCGCGGTATCCTCGGCGACGCGGACGCGGTCGAGGAAGCCGGCAAGCACCTCGCGGTCGACCAAGCGGGAGTTTCCAATACGGACGGTGGGGAGCAGCTCGAGCAGCTTCTGGGCGGCGCGCGGCTGAAGCTCGAAGAGGGTTTCGAGATCATGGCGGTCATAGTGAGACCGGACTGAGTTTGCGACTGAGCGTGCGATCAAGTGCAGGCGCGGGAGCCAGGAGATGGGGCGGGGCACGGTTTCTCAGATCCTCCTTGAGATAGACAGCGGCAAAAGGCTCGTCTAGGGCTAGTGTAGGCGGGATTCTGGGGGAGAGGAATAGCTGCGCGTAGACGCATTTATCCATCTATGTTCCGTGTAGCTTTACCCACGACAATGTGTATTATCGAAGCTAAACCCGTGCTAACCTGCTTTCAGGCGTTTCGAGGTCGCTAATGCGAGAAATGCCGCAGCTGTGGCACTTTTGAGCGCCGGGAATGCCGGACTACCCTTGAGTTGGAGTGTCCCCGGTCTCAGCACCCCGATTGTGCAGCAGCTTGTTGCACGATTGCTCTTCGAACCGTCCTTGAACACTCATGAGCGAGATAACCCCAGTTCCGAACCCGTCCGCCAGCCTGGTCTCTCCTCTGTTGGTCGACGAACTAAGGCAGCTGATCGCAGTCGCCCGGCACCAGGCCGCCCTCGCGGTAAACGCCGGACTGACCCTGCTTTACTGGAAGATCGGGGATCGAATCCTGCGGGAGGTGCTCGGCTCCGAGCGGGCGGGGTACGGGGAGCAGATTGTCGCCACACTGTCGCACCTGTTGGTGGCTGAGTTCGGCCGCGGCTACTCTGAGAAGAACCTGCGGCGCATGGTCCAGTTTGCGGAGACATTTCCCGAGGCGGAGATTGTCGCTACACTGTCGCGACAATTGAGCTGGTCCCACTTTCGGGAGCTGCTGCCTTTGCGCCAGCCCTTTCAGCGCGAGTTCTATGCAGAAATGTGCCGTGTGGAGGGCTGGAGCGTCCGGACATTGCACGAGCGGATCGAGTCCATGCTCTACGAGCGGACCGCGCTTGTGGAACAGCCAGACCGGGTCATCGAACAGGAACTGGCGAGGATGCGGAGCAGAGGGGAGGTCAGCCAGGCGCTGATCCTGAAAGACCCGTACATCCTCGACTTCCTGGAGCTCGATGACCGGTATCTCGAACGGGATCTCGAGGACGCCATCCTGCGCGAGCTCGAATCCTTCCTGCTGGAACTTGGGGCGGGCTTCTCGTTTGTTGCAAGACAGAAGCGTATCCAGCTCGACGGGGTCGACTTCTACATCGATCTGCTCTTCTACAACCGCAAGCTCAAGCGTCTGGTCGTGATCGACCTCAAGCAGACGCCCTTTAAACCCGAGTTCAAGGGCCAGATGGAACTTTATCTCCGGTGGCTTGCCCGGTACGAGACCGAGCCTGGCGAGGGCTCGCCGCTCGGGATCATCCTGTGCACAGACAAGAGCACCGAACAGGTCGAGCTCTTGGAACTTGACTCGGCCGGCATCCACGTCGCCGAGTACCTGACCGTGCTGCCGCCGGCCGCGGTGCTCGAACGCAAGCTGCACGAGGCGATCCGAAAGGCCCGGCTTCGCTTCGAGAACAAGCAGCTTGAGGAAGGCAGCCGTTGAGCACAGCCCTCGTTCCCTTACTCCTTGCCTCGGAGGCACTGCCGGAGTCGAGTCGCTTCGACGAACTGCGCCTCGCCGTACTCAATGGAGTCACGGCAGAAAACTCCAAGCGGAGTTACGCTCTTGCGCTCGATGAGCTCGCTGCATTCTGTAAGGAACGCGAGCAGACGATCTCGCGTGGGCTCTTGCTTGCCTTTCGGGAAGCGCTGCTAGAGCGTAAGCTTGGCACTTCGACAATCAATGTCAAGCTCTCTGCCGTTCGCAAGCTTCTCGGTGAGGCCCGACGCGCCGGCGTGATCTCTGGCGAAGAGGCCACGCAGATGACTGATGTGCCGAACATCCCCCAACGCGGCGCCCGACTCGGGAATTGGCTGACTAAGGAGCAGGCAAAAGAGCTTCTTGCCGTTCCCGATCGCTTAACACTCAAAGGCAAGCGCGATTACGTG
This sequence comes from uncultured Acidobacteriaceae bacterium, assembly GCA_964245715.1. Classification (GTDB taxonomy): domain Bacteria; phylum Acidobacteriota; class Terriglobia; order Terriglobales; family Acidobacteriaceae; genus Edaphobacter. Next base: position 33,510 of record CAXTNM010000006.1, read on the forward strand.
ATCCTGGCTCTGCTGACCGGCTGCGCTCTGCGTCGGAACGAACTGGCAGAGCTCGAAGTCAAAACCATCCAGCTGCGGGAAGGCCGCTGGGTGCTGGCCGATCTGAAAGGGAAGGGAGGTCGCGTCCGCACCGTCGCTGTACCAGTCTGGATCAAGCAGGCGATCGACGCCTGGCTGGTCGCGAGCGGTATCGAAGCAGGGCGTCTGCTTCGCAGCATCCGCAAGGGCGGCAAGAAGATTGGAGAGAACTTGAGCGACTGGGCCGTCTGGTCCGTCGTTGAACAAGCGGCGAAGGAGATCGGGATCGAACAGTTCGGAGCCCATGATCTGCGCCGTACCTGTGCCAAGCTCTGCCGTAAGGCCGGAGGCGATCTCGAACAGATCAAGTTCTTGCTTGGGCACTCCTCGATTCAGACAACCGAGCGCTATCTTGGTTCCGAGCAGGAGATTGCGATAGCGGTTAACGATGATCTCGGTATCGGATAGCGTTGAAGTGCACGCCGTCATTAGTACTTTGCTACTCTCCTTTTTGGCATTCAGAACCTTCATGCAGGCTGCTGAGCGAAAGCCTCGAAGGTTCCGTCTACCTTTGTTCATGAGCCGCACGTTAGGCATGAACAAAGGGCAACGGCGGACCGGCAACTACCCTCCCATGTCCACGGTCCTAAAAACAGATCTGTTTGCAGGTGTATTCAATGAGCGGACCTGGGGCCATGACTGGGATAACAAATTTTCTCTCGCGCAATCTTATTGATATATCCAACGAGCGGAATCAAGTGGAACGCATGGCTGCTGTGCAGGAACTTTGGGCGCAACATTGCGTGTTGATGGTCGATGATGCCACGTACATCGGCCACAGTGAGGTCGAGGTTGCTGCCGGGAACCTCTTACGTCGATATCCCGAGTTAGATTTCACTCTGCATGGCGTCACTGATGAGGTTGCGTCAGCCGGTCGACAGAGATGGGCTTTTGGAGCGTGATACCCGGGAGGTCAGAACCGCGCGCGGCCTTAGAGAGCGAATGTGCCATTCGGATCAGATCGTGGGCAGGATTGCCGATAACAGTCTGATCGAGATCCCGGATCTGGATCTCGACCTTGTCCAGCAGCGTTTGCCAGCGGTCCTATGTTGCCGATATGGCAGTCTCCGCAAATCCATATCGGAGGACCCTCGGGAATGATGTCGCCAGAACTGTCTTCCAGCCATTCGTAAAAGTGCCGAGTATTGCCTCTGACATAACGGTGTGCCGACGCGGCCATTTTAGCTTGACGGCGATCTTCGAGGACTCTTTCCCGGTCGTTTGAGGAGGTGCTTCTCTGTGAAACTGCCATGCTGCAATTGTTAGAGGAGTATCAACGAGGCGCCAAGGGTGGTGTGCTCGTAACGACCAAGCGTGAGAGCGGCTTCTACCGGGCCAATGCACCAGGACAAAGATTGCGCCGCCGCCTTTTGGACAACCGGCGGACTGGTTCGCTTAGTTGAGCGAGTTCACCCATCGCCATTTCGAGCAACTACACGTAATTCCAGCTACCGGTCTTGCACAGCACTGCCTTTGGCAACCGTGGTTGGTTGAGGGCGGCCTCAGCAACTTCCAGGTGAAGTCGCTCTCGCCCTCTCAGCTGCTCGTGCTTCCGCTAGAAGCATCAGACGGCTTACCCCTAATCAGAAATGCGTTGATAGACACGCCTTGGCCTTGGCCCCGGTCAGAAGGGTGGCCCCGAATTCTTTTCCCGAAGGGCGTCCGTTGCTAGTCTGCACAAGCGCAGCGTGGAAGATAAAGGTGGCTCTTGCTAGCGCCGGGTGGAGCCCATTAGGAGCCCACGTTTCGGTAATTGCGCGATCACGCAGGAAGGGCACTCATCCGGGCCTACGTCTCAAACGGGCTCCGCAAGCACCTGGCTGAAAGGAAAGCGCAACAGGCCAAATGCTCGACCGTCGCGGAGTTCAGCCAGAGACTGATCACTCATAGAGTCCCTGAGCAGGCCATCAAGGAAGCCGTTGCTGAGATGAGAGCCGTACGGCAGAGACGAGCTTAGACATGACCGAGGGAGAGCAGTACAATCTCCATCCATTGAGCCACTACATTTGCGCCAAAGGGAGAGGCGGATCAATCGCGGGATCGATCTTCCGAGGATGTGAAAGTATCCTCGTCCTCAAGCTAAGTACTGGGAGCTCTAAAAGATATCTGCTACCAATGCTTACAGCTATGCTTGCTACGAAAAGCACTGCGATCCGAATCCAAAACGCAGATTCATCTCCAACAGTCGGCAGACCTACATACCGATCGTAGAGTCTGAAGATGAACAAATGGAAGATATAAAGAGCGTAGCTAATTTCAGCAAAAAAAGCAGTGTTCGTGAGCGCATAATTGATAAATAGGGAGATCCTGACTTTTCAACGCATAGTCCCACGTTTGCTCGCCTCATTCTGCGACCTTGAAGCGATTGCCTCCCGCCTTTTTGGCTCGATACATCTCTTTGTCCGCTCTCCGCCAGATCTCGTCCATGTCTATCCCGTGGTTGGGAAATATAGCGATTCCAACGCTACCGCTGATTTGGAGCGGCCCGCTCCCGAGTTCCAAAGGCCGCTTAAAGGCATGCATAAGCATGTTGCCGATTGATCCCGCAGCGCCGACACCTTCTAGCTCCCCCAACACGACCGTGAACTCATCACCACCGGTACGGGAGATCGTGTCCATTCCCCGGAAGCGGCCAGTGAGGAGCGCCGCTACGTGTATAAGGCACTCGTCACCTGCGGAGTGACCATGCAAGTCATTGATGACTTTGAATCGATCCAGATCGATGCAAATGATTGCGGTCTTCCGGTTCAATCTCTGTGCTAACCTCATTGCCTCAGCCATACGATCCCGCAGCAAAGTTCGGTTTGCAAGTCCGGTGAGCGAATCATGATGAGCCATGTGTAATAATTCGGCATGGGCGGTTCGGCGCGCTGTCACATCCTCGGCAATCACCAGCTGGTACTGTAGGTCCTCACAGAGAAATGCGTTGCACCTGATCCGAACCTGAATGAGAGTTCCGTCCCTCTTTCGATGAGAAGCAACCGACTCAATCTTCCTTGCTCCCGAGTCGCTGTCTTCTTCCTCGGTCGTTCCCGTCTCTTCGCGCAGGTCTTGGAGTGATAAAGAGAGGAACTCATTCCTCCCGTACCCATATTGACGTAACGCGCTCTGATTGGCCTCAACAATACGGAGTGACTCTAGGTCATAGATCAAGATCGCCAATGGATTTCCCTCGAACGCGGTTCCGAGTTTCTGGAGTGAAGGCTTCGAGATCAACTTGTGCTCCTGAGCTGGTGACGGAGATGTTGCTGCTAATCATTAAACGATCAGATTCCGAGAAGCTGTTTATCCTACAGGCGGTTCAAGGAAAATTTCGGATCGCCGAACAAATCTTCGCTCAATGACTCGGTAATCGTGAATATGATCTTCGTGATTTAGTCGCATCCCATCGAGTTTCACACATAGTGACTTGCTACAGCACAGAACAACCTCTAGGAGAATCAGTCGCGGACGCGCCGATGGCCCGGCGAGATTCATGTGGTCGGCTTCGAAATGATTTATGTGACTCAGCATCAAATTGCATGCGCGAGTTGAGGCTGTGGTTTACCGGCAGAAGAGCCTCCCAAGTCTACTGCAGGCATCAGTTTTGCCGAAGAGATAGCCTTGCACCTGCTCACACCCTTTCATCGAACTCGGTCGCATTGCTACTCTGTTTCAATGCCTTCCGCAACGACTTCCAATCCGAAGCTCCGGCCGAGATGAAGTATGGCACGCACGATGCTCCGGTGGATCGGGTGTCGCAGGACTAGGGGATCCGAGAGCAATTGTGCTATCTGAGAACATCCCGACGATACCGCACCCTCGGATGATCTCTACATCAACGATTTCACGCGCTTTGAGCATGGCGAAAGCATATAAGACACATCTTGTTCGCGGGAGGGGCACATTCCCTCGCCACTCTTTCCGCCAAGGCAGGAAAGCGCCAAGATGGCGTGAACTCATACACATTCCCCCTATGTAATTTCAATTGGTGAAGGTAACAGTCTGGGATTGATCGGAAGTGGCTCTTATTGGTTATATCTCTCTGGCGGCAAGCATGGCACACTTGATCAGATTCAGCGAACGACTTGAGTCTCCGGCCTTTAGAAGTGTTTGAACGCGCCCCGTACGCTGTGAGCCCACGATCATTCATGGTGGCCTGAACCTGGTAAAGGATGCGGTCACTCGTGCGGACATTCTCATTTTCGCAATTTCGTGTTCGACCTTCTGTACAGTCACAGCCCCCTCACTCGACTTCATCATGGCGTTATGACAGTTTGCTACGCACTAGATCCGCAACAATGCCGTCTATTGATTAGGGTCTTCAAGTCGCCAGAGACGAGCTACATTCACCTTCGAAGTTGATCTCGGCTGCGACGCAAGCTAAAGCGCGAGCCACTCTAGACCAGCGGTAAAATCAACATACAATTTCGCAGCTGCCAGTCAAATGAAAGATGAAACGTGGCAACCTTAAACAACATTGAACTTCACGCTAGCCAAGACCTCACCGATGTATTTACAGACCATCTTACGGGGATTGGCAATCGAAAATTTTTCGAGCATAGGCTGGATACAGTTCTCGCCTCTGACCCGAAGACGGGCGCCGAAGCGACTCTCCTTCTTCTCGACCTCGACCGCTTCAAAGCTGTTAATGACAGCCTCGGACATGCTGCGGGCGATGCTTTACTTTGTCTCGTCTGCAGTCGGATGCGCACTCTCCTCCGTCCTGAGGAGACCCTCGCCCGGCTTGGAGGAGATGAATTCGGGATCCTTTGCGGCACGTATGACATGGCCAGAGAACTGGCAAGCCGCTTGATAGAAGTGGTGCAGCGGCCCTATCTGGTAGAGGGCTCAGCCGTAAATATCGGGCTTAGTATCGGGTTAGCAATGAGTCCTATGGATGGCACCACGCGCTCAGAGCTGATGAAGAGGGCGGACCTAGCCCTCTATCAAGCTAAAGCGCAAGGCCGCAATCGCTTCGTTTGCTTCGAATCGGCGATGGAAGTTCGAGCGAAGGAACAGAGAACGCTTGAGATGGAGCTTCGTAAGGCTCTCCCGCTGAAGCAGCTAGAGGTACATTTTCGCCCCCAGGTGGATGTACAAACAAGACAACTCAGAGTTCTGGAAGCTGCTGTTTATTGGCGCCATCCGATCCGCGGTCTACTCCACGCCGATACTTTCATGCCGACTGCTGAAGCAATCGGCATTATTGCGTCGATAGGCGAATGGCTTCTTAACACTGCCTGTAAAGAAGCGGCAAGCTGGCCGAAGAGTGTAACGGTGGCAGTGTCCCTCGCAGCTGTACACTTTGAAACAACTCGCCTTGTTGAGGTCATCGAGCGTGCTCTTGAGAAGCATCGGGTCTCCGGCGAGCAACTGGAACTCGAAGTCACCGAGAGCATCCTTCTACGTGACGGAAATTCCGTGCGTCCGGTGCTTGCTCAGCTACGTGCGATCGGAGTAAAGGTAGCGATTGATGGGTTCGGAAGTGGCGTTGCCTCCCTTAGCCAAATGGTCGGCTTTCCCTTGGACAAGATTAAGATCGATCGAACGCTCATTGAGGAGAGCCGCGCCGGAGTCAATGAGAGGGCTATCGTTCGAGCGATCGCTGCATTGGGTGAGGGCTTAGGGATAACGACTCTGGCTGCCGGAGTGAGCACCCCTGAACACCTGTCGCGTATTCGGTTGAACGGTTGTGACTCTGTTCAGGGATACCTCACAAGTAAAGCGGTCCCAGCAGCAGATCTCCCTTCTTCTGTAGAGAGTCTGCTTCGTTCGCGATCTTTTGAAGAAGTGACGTCAAGAGGGAGTCTCGATGGACAAGATTTACCGTGTCTTGTACTGTAGCCGCAATTCGATGAACGGTTCCTCAGAACATCAACTCAGCGAAGTTCGCAGCATTCTTGCGAGCTCTCGAAAGAACAATGTTGCTGTTGGGGTAACCGGAGCACTTCTCTTCAATTGTCAAATGTTTGCACAGGTACTCGAAGGACCACTCGAACAGGTGGAGACAACTTTTGAACGAATCCAAACCGACATGCGGCATTCAGATGTGACGGTGCTCGAGGCGGGCTATGTGGAATTTCGTGACTTTCCAGAGTGGTCTATGGCATTCGCGGGTTCCACTGGATCGCACTTTGCTGAGTTTGAAAGGATGGAAACACCGTTTGAGAGGTCCGAAACTGCCAAGCAGGTTGGCGCACTCCTCCGCTCCCTTGTTGTTCGAGAGGATAGCTCTGTCTAGGAAGGTGGAAGCAACACGAGGCTTCTCCGTAACGCGGGAGCCTCGATTCTAATGAACGCTGTAGCCTACTCCAGGTTGGCATCACACAAGGCGTGATGTTTCGGGCCTGGCGCGGGGAGCTGCTTCAAACAAGAACCCGATCCTGAACATTTGCTTGTACTCATCCCAAGGTCCGCTAAGCCACAGGTGGCTTCATCAATGATGGCTCTCGAAGCACCAAAGAATTGCGACGCCTGTAAAAAAAATGGCGTAGCGCAACCTTTTCCATTCAGCATGGCGTTCCAGCCGATCATCGATATTGAGGCCAAGAGGGTATTCGCTTATGAAGCTTTGGTGCGCGGGACCGATGGCGAATCTGCGTTCACCGTGCTCTCTCAGTTGACCGTTCAAAACCGGTACGCGTTTGACCAAGCATGCCGCGTCACAGCCATCACGCTGGCCAAGACACTGGGTCTCGAAAAAACTCCTGCAAAGCTTTCTATTAACTTCATGCCGGGCGCCGTCTACAACCCTGCTGCATGCATTCAGCTGACTCTTGCGACAGCTCGAAAGCTAGCATTTCCGCTGGACCGCCTGATCTTCGAAATTACCGAAGGTGAAGAGGTAAAAGACCGCGCTCACTTACGGGGGATCTTTGACGAATACAGGCGACATGGTTTTAAAATGGCGCTGGATGACTTTGGAGCCGGCTTCTCCGGCTTCAATCTTTTCGTCGACCTCTCGCCGGACATTCTAAAACTCGACATGGCACTGATTCGTGACCTGCACAAGCGTTCAGTGGCTCTCATCACCGTGCGCTCGCTCGTCGAACTCTGCACGAAGCTGGGCGTCGTTCTGATTGCGGAAGGCGTTGAGACGAAAGAAGAATTCCACGCTCTACGAAGTTGCGGTGTTCGGATGATGCAGGGATACTTATTCGCTCGACCAGCCTTCGAAGCCTTACCCGGCTTTTCCCTTCCGCAAGGCGATCAGCCCGGTGATGGTACCGTCCTGATCAATGCTCCAAACAAGCTCTCCTTCTTGCCGGATACGATCAAGAAGAGTGCTCAGCAGGTACCAATGAGCTTTGTACTGCTGGGTCACCTGGATTTGGAGTGTCTGAACCGGCTTACGAAGGTAGCAGCCACAAACCTCAATGCCGACGGAGCGTTTCTGCTCCTCAATACTGAAGGGGCTCTCACGGTTGTTTGCCAATCCGGCAGTACTGTCCCAACCGAGGTCGAGACGCTGCAGTTCGCCGTGGACTCAGGGCCAGCAAGAGGTGGGGCCTCCGTGATTTCCCATTCCGTAGCCGACAGAACAACACTCGTCACGATCGCGCTACAAGAAGAGGGAAGATTTCTCGGCGTTTTCGGAGTGAATAATGGGTATAACGGTGCAATCACCCCGGCTCAGGAATGCATACTGCAAAAGCTAGCTGTTGAGATAAGCGGTGAATTGGTTGGGGCGTGGCGTGCTATCGATCAGCCGCAGGCAGATCGTCTGTTGGAGCCGGACTCCATCGACCAACAGTTGAAGATGCTCCAGTCTGTTGTCGTATATGCCAATGATTCGGTTTTGATCACAGAAGCGGAACCGGTCACGGAGCCTGGTCCGCGCATCGTATATGCCAATCCTGCTTTTACTCGGCTCACGGGCTACACCATGGAAGAAGTGTTGGGCAAGACTCCTCGGCTCTTACAAGGGCCAGCCAGTGGGATGAAGGCAAGAGCGAAGATCCGCGTGGCGCTCACACAATGGAAGTCGGTTGAAGTGGAGTTGCTCAACTATAGGAAGGACGGATCTGAGTTCTGGGTAGAACTCAGCATCTCTCCTGTCGCAAATACAGCCGGCTGGTATACACACTGGATATCTGTGCAAAGGGATATAACGCAACGAAAAGAGCGAGAGCAACTTGAGCTCGGGAGGGCTCAGAGTGCCCTGATGAAGGCCGAGGCCTTTGCGGCTACGGGTCGCTTGGCCGCCACGATCGCGCACGAAATCAGCAATCCACTGGAGGCAGTAACAAATCTCATATACCTTGCGAAAACGACCACAGGTATCACTCAGGAGTTTTCCGGTATGCTCAGCCTTGCTGACCAGGAACTCACCCGTGTCGGCAAGATCGCACAGCAGACTCTTGGTTTCTACCGTGAACCGTCGCACGCGGGAGTCGTTGATGTGGGTGAGGTGATGAAAGACACCACGGCCGTTTATGCAGGGCTTCTTTCATCCAAGGAGATACGCCTTGAGCAACAGATAGCAGGTGGTCAAAAGGTTTTTGGAGTACCCGGAGATCTGAAACAGGTGTTCTCAAATCTACTCGTGAACGCCATCGACGCAACTCCAAAAGGAGGACGGATTGTCCTCCGAGTCCATGCTGCACGTGACGCAGCAAATGATGCAGTTGGGGTAAGAGCACTGGTTGCAGATAGCGGTGAGGGAATGTCCGCCGACGTTAAGGCTAGCGCCTTTTCCGCCTTCTTCACGACGAAAGCTGAAGGTGGAACCGTATTGGACTCTGGGTCACTAAGAGCCTCATTGAGAAGGGCGGAGGAACAATCCGCTGTCGAAGCAAGCAGGGTGTCCGGTCCGGAACTTCCATGAGCATATTCCTGCCGGCGGATCGAAGGATTAGCTGACATCGTTCATGTCAGCAGTCAATGTCTCTCATGTTCTGACGCCGTGCTGTCTAATTTCTACAGAATCGACTAGTGTCCGAGATGGCCAGATGTCCTCATAGGTTCGCTCACAGCCTGATCGACTCAAAGCATCCCGCTGCAGGCCGAGGCTCTGTTCGCCCGTCGACACACGCACCCTCTGCAGTCAATGTATCGTGAGCAAGGGGTTTAGTGATTATAGATATTTATATGGCTTTCTGCGAAGAAATGATGCTCATAGAGGGGGCCGCGACGCCCCCTCTATGCTTTCCATCAAACCGGGTTTGTTGGAGAACCGCAACCAGTATCCTTATGTAGGTTTTCTGTTTCATTGCTACTCAGACCCTCTTACAGCAGTTCGGAGCGGATACGCATCCTTCCTCGACATAGCGAAGGCGAAGCTGAAAAGCTTAATATGCTGCAACAGAACGATGGCTCTCCTTCTGCGTCGCGTTCGAGCAGATGAGCAACAGTTTCGGCTTCTAGGCTGCGGCGACCTCCTCAAGAAGTACCTTATTTGGCGCAGGAGCGCTGGATCAATCTCACGGTCGGACGCAATCCCAGAGGTGTTCCACAGCCATTTGGTACATCCGGTGCCGTTCTAGGGGTCCCTACACCAAACGTCAAAAATCGTACGCTAGCGAATTGAGGCAGAACGGGCATCTGGCGTGAGCGACTTATGACATCACGGATGCCGCTGGAAGCTGCTGACTGCTTTTGTGTCCTCATGACCTGGAGCCCGGAGTGTATCCGTCCACGTCTGACCGTCTGGTGAGACCGGTTCGACTGCGTACTCTACTGGTCGTCCATCGATATACGCTGTGAATTCGAGGCGATTGGGAGCCGGCTGCCTCCAAGTGAAGGTTTCTCCTTCGTGATACGGACCCGCTATCGATCTCGGTGCCATGTCAGCCTTACCACGCAGGACTTCGCCACTTCGGGGAATGAACCACGTCATTGTTCCATCAGAGCCCGTCCAAATCACCCAGCTTGGTTGCGGAGCTGAGCTCGCTGCAGGCTGCTGCGCGCCGTTCACGTCTGAGCCAGTGGAGGCAGGCGCCAGCTTCCAGAGCCCCTGCAAAGAACCCCCGGCGCTGTACGCAGGTAGTTCTCAGAAGACTGTCGCTCTTGTCCATCCCACCCTAGCCGTTGAACCTTCCGGGTCAACGTCCGTCGTCTGCCGAAATCGACAGCGACTCGGTTGCGTATTCGCGCCCATGTATGCCCTCGACGATTATTAGGGTCTGCGGATCGGGTTGAGAAGCGCGAAGTTCTGAAGCCGACGAACCGTTCCTGTGCACCTTTCCGTCCGCGACGAGGTTTTCTTCCCCGAAGCCATCGAAGAAGGTCCATGTTCCATCTGTCTGCAAGGATAGTTGGATCACATCGGGCTGATGAGAGCGTTGCGCATCACAAAACCAAGTACCGTCCCAAGGACCGGAAGCGATTGCGTTGGCGCTACAGAGGGCGAGGCAGAGAACTGCGGAAAATCTCACACACGTAGGGTAGAGAAGAAACTGCATGCTGAAACTTTACTATCTCCTGAATCAATCTTTCTAAGTCGCAATATCGGAAGTTTGGGTGCTGCGGCGACCGGAAGACGTTCGTCGGCTTGCACAAACGAACGTTTATGCAAGCCAAGGTGCTTAGGCGCATTCCCCAGCGTTTCGTGTTGCAAAAAGCTGTTGCGATTGTTGCTCCATTGGCGATAGGTCTGCGCAACAAACCCTTAGCGTACGGTTTTTGACGTTTGGTGTGGTGACCCCTTCTTGAGATACGGCGTAATGCTAGTGGCCCAAAGATGGTCATCCGATGTTAGTGTTGATCCGGCCGCAAGCGCCTGTCGGCAGATCATATATCAGACGGAAGACTGATTAGGGATTGGACGTCAGCTCGCCCGTCCGCGTCTCGTTGGGCGGAGAGCAGCAGGCAGGTTGACCGTTCCTTTCGGTGATTCTCCAGCGACAAAACACTCATGAACTACAAGTGAGACGAGGATGCCATAGTAGAACAGCACCCTCGTTGTTGGTTTTGACGCTGGTTGAAGGATTAGTGCTCGACGGTCGGAGTGACATCCCATGTGCTACTCCCGCCGTCGACGGCAGCAGCGCCCCAAACAGCTGAACTACCAGCTGCGGAGGTTACGCTTGCACCCCAGAGCGCGTTCGCGGCTTCTGGAGTACCTTTGCCCCAGAGAACGGTTTTCCCCCAGAGGACAGTCGACCCGCTCGTACCGCTCTTGCCCCAGAGAACGGTCATGCCGTCCGGGTCGCTGGTGCCATAGATGCCACTTTTGCCCCAGAGAACAGTGCTGCCACCGAGGAACGCATTCTGCCCGTAGACGTCTGAAGCTCCCCAGCTGGTGTCCTTGCCCCAGAGGACTGTCGAACCGTTGTTGAGAGTCACGATGTTGTTCACCGGGTCATAGGCTGCAGTGGGCGAAAGTGCGGAACCTGTAGGAACGACAGTCTTGGCATCGGTGACGGCGGCATAAATGTCCAAATAACCAGCGCCGACGGTGAAGACATCCTTATTGGCGATGTAGGCGACGCCGCTGGCGGTGACGGTGTTGACGAGGGGAAGAGCCGCCTTATTCGCATCGCGCATCAGCAACGCCTTGACCGCATCAGGTGTAAGGGACGGGTTCGATTGGAGCAGCAGCGCAGCAGCGCCAGAAGCGACGGCGGTGGCCATGCTTGTGCCGCTGAGCGGCATATAGTTGGTGGAAGCTTGGTTCGCATTTCCGTTCTTCTGGTAGAAGTTCATCGGCGTGACGAACAGCGGGTTTTCTTTCTGGAGTGTCGAGCCGCCGGAGACCAGGCTATTAACCAGGTTTCCGGGAGCAACGATATCGGGCTTGGCAACTTGATCGATGAACGAGGGACCCTTCGAGCTGTAGCTGGCCATGACATCATCGGTGACGGCCGGCGTACCAACCGTGTTTGTGGCGCCGACTGTAATCACATAGGGATCATTTCCAGGAGCCTCAATGGTGCCATAGCCCTCCGGGTCGAGCGCGAGATTGCGGCCGTCGTTGCCTGCGGCTGCGATCACAACGATGCCCGCCTGCCACGCCTGCTCAACGGCCTGGCAGAGCGGATCGAGTGTATAGCTCTCGTAGATGGGGCGGCCAAGAGAGAGGTTCATCACGCGTATATTGTAGGTGTTCTTGAGCGCGATGGCTGTACTGATGGCCTGGATCACCTGCGTGTCCGTGCCTTGCCCGTTGGTATCAAGCACACGCAGGTTGATGAGGTTTGCACTCGGCGCTATGCCTTTGAAAGTGTGGCTGTACTGCGATCCAGTCGAATTCGAGCCATTGCCCGCGATGAGACCTGCGACGTGGGTGCCGTGGCCGTAATGGTCGCCGCTGTCATTCGGTTGAGAGGCAACAAAGCCCTGAGAGTAGACAACCTGACTCTTTCCTGAGACCTGCAGATCTCCTTCGTTCGTAATGCCGCTATCGATGACGGCAACGCCAATGCCTTTACCGGTATAGCCGAGAGCCCAAACAGCCGGAGCATTGATCGGTTCTGCGGTGAATTCAGTGCTCGTGGAGATGGTGGATACCTCGTTGCGCTTCGCTACGGCGCGTTCAAGACTTATATAGGTAACGTTCGGGTCGGCGGCCAACGTGCTAAGCGCAGACATCGGAAGCGTCAACTGAACGGCTTTGATAATGCCAAGCGAGACAAGCGAGGAACCGCCAAGCAAAGAAAGCTGTTTTAATTCAGCCGATGTTGGAGGAGTAGCGTACTGGATAATGACGGACGCAGTTGAAGTCGTTGCGGCTGCGAGATCGGGAGAAAGCTTCGCACCGGCACTCTGAGCAGACACGCTTGCAGAAAGTGAGGCGGACAAGGCTGAGAAAAGGATAACTCTGCAAAATAATGATTGATGATTCACGGAAGTAAGCTCCTTGGCTCAGTTTCTCGAGTAGGTTTTTCTAACTTGCGGGCAGTGAGTGAGTATAAGCATCAGAAATACGCGTCTAACAACTGCGACTGAAGTGCATTCTCCTAAAACCAAAGAGTAGGGATATAACGATTAAGTAGCAATGACGCTGATGGGGAGGGCGGGCGCACCACCTTTGTGGTACCGGTCTCGGCACTACCGATAGTTGACTCAGAACGTCAATGTCATCGCCACAAAGTCAACGCATTCTCGCTTGTGTCTGATCAGCTAAACATCTCAATGGTATGGCTGCCCAGACAATTCCCGAAGACCTTCAAAGCAAGCATCAAGAGACTGACGCCCGCACTACTCCCTAGAGCGTATTCAAATCTCATCTTTGATGATTCCGACTTTTCTTTTAACTGCTACGAAGCCCGTAGTGCTCGAGAGAGTTCTTCTGGGCGTAGCTTCACGGGAGGCCGGCATGAAGTGTGGATCCATGCTTCAGAGTGGACCAAGTGTATGCGCATAGGAAATGGAGTAGCAATACGATCAGCTCCTTCCTTGCTCGCCCAGCAGTAGGAAGCAGAACAGTCAGTGATCAACTGCCCTGCAGCGCATCGGAACGTTTCGAGCAATTTGTTTAGCCTCTCGAGTTCCTGCGTCGTCCTATCGCGCCTCCGGTTGCGCCTATTTCATGCACTCACACAATATCCTGGAGCTGAGACGCTTCTATTGGGCAATGAACCACAGTTAAACACATAGCTCAGCTTTCACCTCCCGTGCCCCTGAGAGTGGTGCCTCGACAACCAGGCATTCCTCAGACGCGCTGGTCCAGATTCGTAAAGTGGCTGTTTGATGTTCCTTTCTGGATGTAGCTCAGATTCTTGCTTGATGTAAGCTCTTCGTATGGCTAAACACGCCCCGTTGGTATTAGAGAGAATTGACTGGCGCGTTATTAAGGCTAGCTGCCTCTGTGGTACATCCCTTGACCTGGGTGTTGATTCAGGAACGGTGCGGGGGCAAACGAAGAAGGTGGAGGACGCCTTCAGCGCGCATCTTCATACTGCTGGTGTCAGCAAGACCTAGGGTGTGGATCTCAGCGGTACATCCCATTGGGATGCGAAGATCTGGAGCGTAGAGGAGCACCTCTGCGCCTTTTACGGCCATGGATCCCTCAGAGGCTCATTTTCTTACTTCGCTCAGGTTCCGATAACCGATCTGCCAAGAGGCAATAGACCTACACGTTTAAGGCTGCTCAACTTTGGCCCCTCCCACCCGAGTGGCCTTTTCTCCCTCCGTAACTATCTCCTATTCCTGCAGACACAAGCCCCTTCGATACATCGTCTTCAAGGTCCGGTCGTCAGAGATTCCGATGGCGATCAAAGGACCCTTTACAGATCAGGACGAACGGTGACCTCGCATCACAGTGGATTCCGGCTCCATGCGAGCCCTAGAATCTCCCTAAGCGGTAATCCGAACAACACCGACAAATGGAGAGATTTATCGTGCACCCCGGCGTGTTGAGCATTGAGAGTTCTTGATGTGCGCTTTGACTTGTCCTCGCACGAACGACTTCGCAGGTGCTCCCATGTGTCGCATGATTACACTGATTGTGAACAGTATGTGAGGGCCGAAGAAAGCATGACTGAAGGCGCGGAAGCGAACCGGAGTTGGTGGGAGACGATCATAAAGCCGCACAGCCGGATAGGCCGCATAGCCCTTTGGCTTTTGTCGGCAACTCTACTATTGCTTTTAAGCTCTCTCTTCCGCCATGGAGGAGGCCTCCTCTTCTTTGCAATCGCCTGCTTCTGCCTTAGTCTGCCATTCCTGCTCTTTTTGCTGCTGAAGATACTGAATCGGCAGCTTCTATGGAAGGTTAGGAACCGGCTAATCCTGACCTATGTGCTGATGGGCGTCGCTCCTGTAGTGCTCTTTGTCACACTCACATCCATCACCGATTACATTCTTGCCGGTCAGTATGCAATTAACTCGGCGCTTTCGGCGCTCGATGACGCGCAGCAGCAGTTGCAGGCGGAGACCTCAAGCGTCGCCCACATTCTTGTCTTGCCCAATAGCAAATCCATAAGCGAGCCGCTCTCGTTCGATCAAGCCAGCAACGCACGAGAGGCCGAGAATGCGGTCGCTGTCTTGCAGGCAGGCATATGGCACACGGTGCCCTTGGTGACCCGGCGCGGTGGCACCACAACGAGTCCCCTCGACGGCAAGCCAAACCCGGCGTGGCTGCCTTCCGGTTATCAAGGCATAGTGCTGCTGAATGGGAAACTCTACCTCTCCCGTGTCACGACTACGGTCGAGAACGGCCGGACCGCAGAAGTAGCGGGAACCCTAGAGCTGAATCACGCCACATTGAACTCCATGTCCAGTTCGCTAGGACGCATTTTGTTGTATTCAGGTTTTGCCTTCGGAACAGGCGGCCTTGATGATGCGGAAGACACAGCGCAGCGAGCTGAGGATGCAGCAGATAGAGCGCAGGATGCAAAGGAGCAAGCGCGCGACGCAGAGCAGGAGGCACGCGAGGCGACTCGGGATTCCAATGAGGAAGTGCGGGACGCCCAGCGTGACGTACAAGAGGCGCAACGGGATGCCGCACGCGCTCACAATCCAGATGACCAAAGCGAAGCTCAGAAAAGTCTAGAGGAGGCACAACGCAAACTCGACGAGACCCAGAACCAAGTGCAGAAAACAGTGCAGTCTGCACAGGAGAAGCTGCAAAGCATCTCGCCACCAAGTCCGCCGCAAACGACTGTGCCTGGGCCACCCTCTGGCCCCGGGGCCTCTACAGACCCTGCAGAATATGGCTCACCGGGCACAGCGCAGCCGGCAGATCGCGCTGACACCAAAGAGCAGGACTTCACTGCCGTTAGTGGCGGATGGGTGCCAGCCGCTGCTTTCCTGTTTGATCCGCGCGTGTACTTCACCGCACCGTTGCCTGTTGTCGCATGGTCCAGCAATGTAAGCAGGCCCGCCATGCTGGTGGTCATCTCGCGTCCAAGCCTTCTGTATACGCGGCTCTTCTCCACCTCGGTGCGGATGGGCAGCATTCTGCGTACTATGCTGCTTGCGGTCGCGCTCCTGTTTGGACTGCTCGAGATCCTGGCGCTTTGGATGGCGACTAGACTGAGCCGGACGATCACTCAGTCTGTCGCGGGTCTTTCTCGTGGCACGGCCGAGATCGATAGTGGAAATCTCGCTTATCGGATTCAGCCTCGTCGGCAGGATGAACTCGGAGCGCTTGCCGCTTCGTTCAACAGCATGGCAGGATCTATAGAAGAGCTTCTGGTGCAGCAATGTGAGAAGGAACGGCTGCTCAGCGAATTGGCCATCGCTCAGGAAGTGCAGCGGAAACTTTTCCCCGCCTCACCAGCCGCTGTCTCGGGTCTGCAGTTACACGCAGTCTGCGTGCCGGCGCGCTCAGTTAGTGGCGATTATGTCGATTTTATCTTTGAAGCCAAGGCGACCTGGCGAGAGGGAACAACAACATGCATCGCGCTGGGCGACATCAGCGGCAAGGGCATGTCGGCAGCGCTGCTGATGGCGACGCTACACTCGGCCGTTCGCGCCTTCGGCCTGGGAGAAGAAGATATTTCGTCTCCGGCACGCATGCTCGACCTGCTCAACCGGCACCTTCTGCAGAGCACATCGGCGGAGAAGTATGCGACACTCTTCATCGCTTTTTACCACAGTGAAACGCGAACGCTGACGTACTCTAACGGCGGCCACCTGCCGCCGATAATCCTGGGCGCGGATGGAAGCGTGAGGAGCCTCGAAGTCGGCGGTTCTGTCATCGGTTTGCTGCCTGGGTTGACCTTTGAGGAGCAGACCGTACAACTCAATCCGGGCGACCTCTTCGTTGCCTACTCAGATGGCCTTACTGAACCTGAGAACGTAGAGAAACAGGAAGACTTCGGCGCAGACCGTTTGGTGGAACTCGTGCAGGCTCATCGCGAATTGCCCCTGCCAACCATCACGCAGAACGTCTTCCTAGCCGTGCATCAATGGATTGGCAATGAGGAGCAGCCGGACGATATGACACTGCTGCTCGCCCGCCAGTTATAGCACTTGGTTGCCTTGAGGTTTGGGTCAGCTAGACGTCTAGGCGGGGGCTGAGGCTTAGTGACTGAATAGACGCGGTAAGTATGAAGGGCCTTGTTCAAGTTCGGCTCACAAGGACGAGCACTCCTCGCCGTTTACCCCCCGCTTGCACTTATTTGCTACGTCCGGGGACGCGCCTTGCGCGGCGATGACGCAGCTCCTTGACCAGACGGTCCTGCAGCCTGCGATTCGCCTCCTCCAAGCGGGCTTTGCCTAACATAAGTTCCACACAAGATCTCGATGTTCAGTTCTGCGAGTCAAGACCGACTGAGTCCTACCGAACCGCCTTGGCATCGGGACGGTTCACTCGCAAGACGGTGTGCTTATCGGGTTGAAGGCGGTAGAGCTGTCGTGAGTTATCCGTTTAGCGCTATAAAGTAGGACGTCGTGCTCCCGCTCGGCGCGAAGCGGAGCTGCATCAGCTTGCTCATCGCCTTTGATGAATCGAGTTGTATGATGGAGGAACTAAACCTCCCCCCGCCAGGTCGCCATCAAGTATCAACGCTGGCTAGCTCTTTCCTGCGACAGGAGCAACTTTTGAGTTGTAGCTCTCAGGAGGGCCCAGATAGGACTGCTTCAGTCCTCCTAGGTCAATGAGAATCTTCTGGAGAGTGATGCCGGGATCGACCATCCAAACCTTGAGCGTGTGGTATCCAACAGAAGGAATGTTAACTTTCGCGGATATAATCCGAGCCTCATCCTCAACGTTCTTATCCCAGTCGTTTCCCTTCGAGGGATCGCTGGAGGCGGTTACGGTCATCGGCACACCCGTGACGAGCACTGGCTTCTGATCGTCGATGGAGACTGCGAAATGTAAATCGCGGCCTGGAATGAAAGCGAGATTGGGAGCGAGAATGTTATCGACACTAGCCTCTCCAGAGGTGAAGAAGTAGATCCTATATTCGAGGTGAGGTGAGCTCTTGCCGGGCTCCAAGGGGCCAAAATCAACGGGACCCTGTCCGCGCATCGCAGAGAGGGTGCGACCGTAGTCCTGGACTTTAATCCACTTCAGATCGCCTGCGTCCGTCTTACCCGTGTAGTGTTCGGGCTCGATCGAAACGAAGCCGTCGTCTTCGACAAAGCCAGCGAGTGTAGTGCTCGTGACGTGGCCAGCGGAAACGGCGTCGACTTCAACGTTGACCGCTACATCGCCCTGCGCAATCCTCACACTGCCAGAGACGGCGCCTTTCGGAACCCTTGACCAGTCGATGCTGACCCAGAGACGTTCGTCCTTCGCGACAGAACCTTGAACGGCAGAAAGGAGTATCCATGGAACGCTGGGTGTGGCGGAGTACTGGACGGTGCCGGTGCCGCGATTGAATACGTCGATATAGCGCCGCTGCTGGGCAATGGAGTTGAATTTTGGCAGGATGGGGTGCCCCTCTCCCCCAGGCCAGGCCGCAGTGGAGTTCTCTACGGCGACGCCAAGTGTAGGAGGGGTCGTCGCAGGTATTGAGGTGAGATGAATCTGCGCCATGCTCGGCGTGCGTGGTTCGGCCCAGCTGGTATAGCCGATATGGACATCGTCCTGGAAGTGATCCCATTTGCCGCCGGCAAACTCTGTGTTGTAGTACTTCATCAGCGCAGCGTCTTCGGCATAGTCTCTGCGGGCTATATCGGCGTAGTCATTGGCGCTGACGCGCCCTTGCTGAGCGTACAGCTCATTTTTCGCGCCTGCGACATACATTTCGTTGAGGTTGGCTCCGGCTTTCACGGGGAATAGCACGAGTTCGTAGAAGGCGGCCTGCTCGTCCTTCGGTAAGAGCTGGGAGAGAGCCTCTGCCCTGGAGGCCAGTGCGTTGTAATTGTTAGCGACGGTCTCCGCCTCGTTGTAGTTCGCTACGCTGTAGGTCCTAGTCGTTAGACGTTCCGGCTTACGCCGGCCGTTGTACTTGGTGTAGAGGGTCATGATGTCGGCGATTTCGTCGGCATGTTCAGGTCCGAACTCGCGGGTAGCCCAGTGACGCGTGTAATCGCGCATAGATTCGTTGGTCCAGCGATTTGTATTCCAAGCGAGATGGAGGAAGTAATCGGTAGCAAACTCAATGTTCTTTAGCTTGCCAACATTTACGATCCATATGCGATCTGCACCGTACTCCTTGGCCAGAGACATCTGGTCCCAAATGCGGGAGATTGGGCTGGTGTTTATCCAGCGGTAATCGGTAGGGCCGCCGTGATAGTCGAAGTGATAGTAGATACCGGCGCCACCCGAACGTTTGCGTTCCTCGGCCGTGGGAAGGCGGCGGATATTCCCATTGTTGTCTTCAGCCCAGAGAAGGGTGATGTCGTCGGGAGCTTGAAGTCTTCCCGTCTCGTAGTAGTTCTGGACCTCCTTGTAAAGGCACCAAAGCTGGGGAATCTTGGTGACATCAGGATTGATAGTCTCACCGATGATCTTGCGCTGGGCGGGAATGATTCTGTTGAGCAGATCGATGGCCTGGTCTGTTCCTTGAATCATGGCGGAATCGTTCTCGCCACGAAGCCCCATGGTTATGATGCTTTCAAAGTTCCTGTTTCGGGTCAGGCCGTTTCGCCAGAACTGGTCGAGCGCCTCAGGATGTGTGGCGTAGTTCCATGGCCCGCCAGTCACGGAGCGGGGCAGGCGGTCCCATTCTTTCTGTGCGCGGAGCATCGGCTCTTGGTGGCTGGTACCCATAACGATACCGTACATATCGGCGGTGGCGGCGTCTGCCAAATCATCTTCGTTGAATGCATTGTTCCACATGGCAGGCCACAAGTAGTTGCCCTTGGACCGAAGCAAGAGTTCAAAGACGTGCGAGTAGAAATCGCGGCCGAAATCGGCGACTCCGGCGGGTACGATAGGCCCCTTTGGCAGGATCGTTGTTGGGCGGCACATCCCCGTATTTCGCGTTAATGTAGCCGGACAGGGATGGAGCTTCATCGTTGAAAAAAATGCCGCGATATTTGACTGAAGGCTCGCCGACGGAGAACTTTCCGTCTCGGACATAAAGCTCGGCATGCTTTTTGGCAGGCACGTCGGCCCAGTAATACCAAGGCGACTGGCCGAACTCTTCTGAGAGATCGTAGATACCGTAAATGGAACCGCGTTTATCAGAACCGCAGATCACCAGAGCCGAGTCAATCCCCGGTAGAGGCTTGCGGATAACCTGTGTGAAGTAGGACTCCCACTTGCCAGTGATAGTCGAGACATCAATCTTGTGCGCGGCGACCAACTTGTCGATGATCTGACTCTTGCCCACGGTGCCTATAACAATGATGTTGCGAGCCGAATAATTCCCGCCTGATAGGACTTTGGGAGTCTTACCGGTTACGTCCTTGATGTCATTCGAGAGGTCGTTGGCGGCCCGAAGGACACCTGGCCAATCTTTCGGATCCACGTAGATCGGCGACGTTGTGCTCGCGTTCACAACCGTGAAACTGTCGGAAGCTGGCGAAAATCGCACATACTGTTCTTGACCGAAAGCCGCCGCTGGTCTGACGGCAGGAATAAAGGCGGCCACGGCTGACAGGACGTAGGCGGCGAGTCTACTTGCTCGAACGGAAAACAATAGCGCAAACATTATTTACCTCGTAGGCTAGCTGGTGCCTGAGTGACATTTGGATCAGCTTCAGGTGGTTGAGCCACGACATCTCACTTTATCGTAACTATGTACTCTTCGACTCGAGCGGGCCGGCCACGATGGAGCCAAGCGTCGCGAGGGTTTGAAGTTTCAGATCGTGGTGGAGACGTTGAGTCATCTGCTCGCACTCACGGCGGCCGCAGCCGACGTAGAAGACCGCAGCAGGTACCGCGCCGGCCGAAGAGAGAGGTATGATTAGCTAACTTCAATCTCATCGGTGAATCGACCCATGACCTCTGCGACGAAGATTGTCCCCGCGCTGTTTCTGGTGCTTCTCACTCCCATTGCCTTGTCGCAATGCACGCCGGTGCACATGACCGCCGAGCAGGATCACCAGCACATGATGAATCTCCTCGCGATCCAATTCCTCCGCCCCGGTCCCTCTGGAACCGCGGATGCTCCAAATGCAGCCAACTTCGACGAAACAAAGGCCGGCCCGCTTTCGCAACCGCCGAATGCATTAGTCATGAATGACGGCAAACCGGTCACCTCCGCGAAGATGTGGTGGAGCCAGCGCCGGCCCCAAATTGTCGACGCCTTTGACGAGTATCTCTACGGGCGGGTCCCCAAAGATGTGCCCACCGTCCGCTGGGAAGTCGTGAGCACTTCGCGCGAGACGGTCGGGGCCGTACCGGTGATCACCAAGAAGCTCGTCGGTCATGTAGATAACTCCGCCTGCCTGGCCATCAAGGTCGACATTCAGCTAACACTGAGCACCCCTGCCAACGCCAAAGGTCCAACGCCGATCATCATGGAGTTGGACATGGATCCGGCGTTGATGGCTGAGTTTAGAAAGCGCTTTGCAGTCTCGCACCCCGAGGCTCAAGCGGCCAGACCGCCTGCAGGTCCGTCGTGGCAGGAGCAGATGCTGGCGCGGGGCTGGGGCTACGCTAGCTATATTCCCACCAGCGTGCAGGCGGACAACGGTGCTGGGTTGACCGAGGGCATCATCGGACTCACGAATAAAGGGCGGCCGCGCACTCCGGACCAGTGGGGCGCGCTACGTGCCTGGGCATGGGGAGCTAGCCGTGCTCTGGACTACTTTCAAACGGACAAAGCCATCGATGCAAAGCACGTCGGTATCACTGGACACTCGCGTTACGGAAAGGCCGCATTGGTGGCAATGGCATACGATCCGCGTTTCGCGGTCGGGTATATTAGCTCATCGGGCGAGGGCGGAGCTAAATTGTGGCGTCATCTCTTTGGGGAGGATGTAGGGAATATTGCTGGTACTCAGGAATACCATTGGATGGCAGGAAATTTTCTCAAATATGACGGTCCTCTTACCGTGAACGATCTTCCCGTAGATTCAAACGAGTTGATCGCTCTTTGCGCTCCGCGCCCAGTCTTCATCAGCGGCGGTGCCACCAGGGGAGACGGCTGGGTGGATGCCAAGGGAATGTTTCTGGCCGCAGTCAGCGCTAGCTCGGTGTATGAATTCCTCGGCTCGAAAGGACTGGGCACGGCCGAGTTCCCACCCATGCTCACCGGGCTTACCAACGGTGCGCTCGCCTTCCGGCAGCATAGCGAAGGCCACACGCCCAGTCCCAATTGGCCCTACTTTATAGACTGGGCTGCGAAGTACATGTGAGCGGGCAAGCGGCGGACCCGTTATCTATGGGTTGAGCTAAGTCGGATTTTCGGCTGCAGGGAACCGCACCATAGCACGAGCCCTCGGATGGAAGGGCTCGTGGCGATGCGCAGGTGCGCAAGCGATCTTAGGCTGAACAGATCCTTGAAGACGTCGCTCGTTGCGAACACACGGAGTCTACTGCCGAGACTCACCGGAGGCGACCAGGGGGCGCCCACCAGCGCACCTGTATTAATGCCGGTGCCGCGGTAGACAGGGACATGATGTTCCTCGAGTCATTGCATTGACACTCGCGTTAAAATGCACAGAGCGCCTCCGCTTCTAACGGCGCTTCCAATTCCTTCTCCCGGAAGGGACGGCGGCTGGCCCGCTGTCACTCCGGGTGCCTGCATCGTCGGACTTGATGAAAGAGACTGCTGGTGATGTGACGTGCCGGCAGCCAGGGACTTACCGTGCTAATCGTAAGTGCAGCGGCTGTCAGACCCAGCGTAGGCTTTGAACCGTACCGGTGCCTTTGCCGGTTACGGTAAGTTTCAGCGTTTCGGGCTTTATGTGCTATCTGGAACGAGATTTCGAAGAGGCGATCCTGCGCGAGCTCGAGCTGTTCCTGCTTGAGTTGGGTGCGGGGTTCTCCTTTATCGCTCGCCAGAAGCGGATCCAGTTCGATGGCGAAGACTTCTACATTGATCTCCTGTTCTATAACCGGAAGCTAAAACGGCTGGTCGCAGTCGAGTTGAAGCAGGGAAGCTTCCGGGCAGAATATAAAGGCCAGATGGAGCTCTATCTCCGCTACTTGACGAAGTACTAGAGCGAGGATGCGGAGGGTCCATCTCTCGGGATTATTCTCTGCGCCGGGGCCAGCACCAGGCAGGTTGAGCTCCTTGAGCTCGATGCGGCCGGCATTCACGTCGCGGAGTATCTGACAGTTTTCCCAGCGCGGGAAGTTCGAGCGCAAGCTTCACGACGCCATCGGGACAGCGCGCCTGCGCTTTGAGGCACGGGAACCGGAGAACTCGTGAGCTCAACAGCCTTGGCGTTGATCCCGGCGGCTGCGGATCTTCCGGTGCCGGTCGACCCGCGTCTTTTGCGGCTCAAGCAGGTTGTTGTCGACTCCTTGTCGGCCGCAAACTCGAAGCGCAACTACGGTCAGGCCCTCGATCATCTTTTTGCTTTCGCTGCCGGCCATCCTCTTACCCGGGAAGCTCTGCTCGCGTGACGAGCGTCGATGGAGGAGCAGTCTCCTTCGACGGTTAACATCAGGCTTTCGGCGATGCGCAGCCTGGTAACGGAGGCTAGACGTGCGGGCATGGTCTCGTTCGAGGAGGCGACGAAGCTGACGGACATCCCCAACATCAAGCAGGCGGGAGGCCGGAAAGGAACTGGCTAACGCGCGAGCGGGCGAAGGAGTCCTCTTGGTTCCGGATCGCTCGAAACTGAAGGGTAAACGTGACTACGTGATCCTCGCGCTGCTGGTAGCATTTGCCCTGCGCCGGACGGAGTTGGCGGAATTAGATGTCAACACCATCCAGCAGCGAGAAGGCCGTTGGGTGCTGGCGGACCTTGAAGGGAAGGGAAGACGCGTTCGGACCGTGGCGATACCGATCTGGGTGAAGAATGGCATCGATGTCTAGACAGCGGCTGCGAACATCAAGCAGGGCAGGCTGCTGCGACCCATTCGCAAGGGTGGCAAGATCGAAGGAGAAGTCCTCAGCGACTGGGCGGTCTGGTCGGTGGTTGAGCAGGCGGCCAAGCAGATCGGGATCGAGCGGTTTGGAGCGCATGATCTGCGGCGTACGTGCGCGAAGCTTTGTAGGAAAGCCGGAGGCGACCTTGAACAGATCAAGTTCCTTCTCGGACACTCCTCTATTCAGACGACGGAGCGCTATCTCGGGTCCGAGCAGGAGATCGCCATAGCGGTGAACGATAGTCTGGGCCTGTGAGGCCGGACGAGGCAGTTACGATAGGGTGAGTCATGGCCACCGATCTGGACAAACCGAAAGACGATCCGCTCGCAACTGAGGGGCTGCTCTCTAGCCTGCGCGAGCTCATCCAAGGCGCGCGTCGAAGGCTCTTCGCGCGGTTGATGCGGTTCAGGTCCAGACCTGCTGGGAGATTGGGCGGCATATCGTCGAGTTTGAACAGGGCGGAGCAGCGCGGGCGGAGTATGGTGCCCAACTTCTCGCCTGGCTGAGTCTCTAACGCGAGAGTTCGGGCGCGCCTTTTGCGCAACAAACCTCCGGCATATGCGGGTCTTCTATCAGGCCCTCCCAATTCGCAACGCACTGCGTCCTGAATTGAGCTGGACCCACTACCGGACACTCCTCAAAGTGGAGCACGAAGCAGGCCGGTCCTGGTACATGGAAGAGACCGCCAGCACAGGGCTGGACTTTTGATTAGGGAAGAGACAGGAGTCAGCACCTGGTATTTCCCGAGGGCCAAGGTACACCCGGCTACGACTTCATGTGTCGCTATTGGATAAAACTCACCGAAAATAACTCCTGCTATGGGCCTATCCTTTGCAAAACATTACCTCAGGTTCAACTTGAAGCCTGTGCCCCTGTGCTGCGCTCCCGAGGGATATGTCATCAAGCATGGCCTCGTCGGTTCCGCCTTTGCTTCGCCATCTCCTGCACATGATCTCTCCAAGTCCTAAATCGATCCCAGTAGAGCACGCAGCAAATTGCTAACAGGCCAAGAAGAACTATCGAGGCAAGCTGTAAAGTTCCTATATCGTCCATGTGCTGTCCATCCTTTCGATCGCCCTTGGAAGGGCAATTGATCTTTGAAACTCGAACGATTACAGGTTATGTAGCCGCATAAAGGATTAGCTGATCCTCGGGCTTCACCTTCTATCCCAGTTGCAGTTTCGTCCAGTTGCCTCAATAGCGTCAATCCCCCATTTGTGACACTGAGCAAGAACCTGGCTCGCAGAAAGCGCCAATGGCACAAAGCAGGGAAAATGCAGGCGTGCCGCGTCCCCGCGCTTCCCTCCGCCGGTGCGGGTTTAAGCCAATTCTCGCATGAATGCGTTCAGGCTGTACCCTGGGCGAATGTGCCGGCTCTTCTTCTGCGTGGCTTCAGTCACTAGCCAGAACAGCAGCAACCGTGGAATAGAGCCGTACGGGTAGAGCACTTATTCTGTGCGTCGACGTAGGGCGTGTTGCGAGGGTGAGATGACCGTTGGTTCGGCTCCAACGCATGACGTTCCCGGAATCGCTGTGCGGAAGGGTGCACTGTACGAGCTGGCGCGCCATATACGACCGTTCGTAGTCGTCAGGGCTCTGGCGGATGTCGACGGCGTTGTCGATCAGCTTATCGGCGCGCTGCAGGCGAGAACGCCGAAGCGGAGTTTACGAGGCATAGTGTCCTTTCTTCGCTTTACGCCGGGTTCGCTTGATTAGCTTCCGCATATTGGATTGCCAACACTTTAGCTTTTGTTCAAATGGTGCTTTGGATTGAATCGCGGAGAGCAACGGACAAACCACTTGTAGGTTGAGTTGAATCCCCAACGTACGTGGAGTGAGGCACGCTTCGCCAACTTGTTCTTTGTTATGACCTTCTACTCTTCTTAGATGCCGATGAGACCCGAATCGGCTCTCTGCAGGAATAAGGACATACCAAGCCAGCCGCTGCGGTAGCACCCGATCGTCAGAGAACAAGCTGTAGGAAGGCTGAATCGATGAATGCCTATGGAGAGTGCACGCAGCCCCTGTTACATTCTTTCTACAAACGTTAAAGGACGCTTGATTGCTCCCCTGGGGGCGAGGCGCGGCAGATCAGGCGACGATCCCGCTATCAAATTCCGTGTAGTTGTCCAAATGGTCTTTGATGACTTGATAGCACTCGCAGGACTCCGCCTGAAGCGCAGCCATGTCGAGAATATGCACCTGGCCGCGTCGGTACTCGACGATATTCTTCTCTTTCAGCAAACCGGCCGCAGTGGTGACCGTCGGCCGGGTGATGCCGAGCATTTCGGCCATGAACTCCTGTGAGAGGTGGAATGTGTCGGTATGGGTCCGATCGGCACAAAGCAGAAGCCACCGTGCTAGACGCTGTTGTACGTTATGCTTTAGGTTGCAACCGGAAGACTGCAAGGACTGGATGAGCTGGGCCTGAACATAGCGTAGGGCTAACGCTTGAAAGATATCGCCGCGGCGAAACTCGTCTTTGGCGTTCTCGATTGGGCAGCCATAGCCGTATCCCGGGATCTGCGTATAGACGCGGTTTAGGCTCTGTTTGGTGCCCATGAGTGCCGAGATGCCGATCACGGACTCGTGACCGAACATGGTGACCTCGACCTGATCGCCGTCCTTGAAGGTTGTCGTCATCGACGCCATGCCCTCCTCGACAAAGTAGAGGTTTTGGATGGCTTTACCAGGAAATTCAATCTCATGTTCCTGCTCGAATGTGACGTGGTGCAACATAAGGCGAGAGATGACATCGGCTGGCAGGTTCTTCAGCAGAGAATTCTTCAAGGGTATCGGCAATGCGTCCTCGTTCCTGTAAGCCGTGCCTTCAGTATGCACCCTAACAGTGTCGATATGCCCCAAGCGAATCGGTTCGTGGTCCGCATCCTTGGCCGCCGTTGCTGAGCAGAAGGCCGAGGACATTTCAAAGAGAACAAGGCAACCCTCGCAGCCGCAAAAGCGCGGGGAACGAAGCTCGGCGACCGCCGCGTCTCTGCTGAGCGCTTTGCAAAGATCGGAGCGGCCGCGCGCCGGGTGCGAAGCCAGAAAGCGAGCCAAGTCCGCTCGGAGCTCTTTCCCACGATTACAGCCATTCAAGCCACTGGTGCGAGCTCGCTCCGCGCGATCGCGGCAGAGCTCAACGCTCGCGAGATCCCCACACCCGGACGACTTGGGGAATGGTCTGCGGTGCAGGTTCAAAGAGTGATGGAACGATAAAGCTCTTCCTAAGAGATAAAATGGTATAACTGTTACTCATGCGCTTCCACTTTGACCCCGGTAAAAGCAGGCAACTTCGAACAAATCCTGCGAGGGGCATCGGCTTTGAGGAAGTGCAGGTGCTCTTTGAATCAGAGCATCTTACCGACCACCGTTCCGATGATCCCGACCAGTTCCGTGCCATCGAGTGGGTGGATGGCACGCTCTACAGCGTGATCTATGAAGTACGTCGTGACCAGGAAGGTGAGTTCTACCACCTTGTGACGTTATGGAAGGCAACAAAGGACGAGAGGAAAGCGTATGCCGAAAACATCTACTAAACCAACGAGTGCGGAGAAGATCGCGGAGATGGCTGATCGCGGCCAGGACATTTCAGGTCACTTCACGAATCAGTTCACCGTTGTCAGGCCAGCAGTACAAAGGATCAATGTAGATTTTACCGCCCCGATGCTGCAGGAACTGGACCGAGAGGCGGAGACGTTGAATATCAGCCGTCAGGCCGTCATCAAGACGATGCTCCGGGAAGCACTCGACCGCCGCTACTATGCACAACAGGCCCGTCACGCGCCGCGTTAGCGCTCGCATGACTCAAGAGGTGTGAGCGCAACGCGTACTCAGCTGTAATGTCCGTTTCAGGAGTAACAGGCCAATCGGTCAGTTGCTTGATCAAACCGCTGCTGTCGAAAGCCCATCACCTCATTGCGAAGTGGGCCGAGCCTGTTTGTTCGAGGTCATCACGAATGGTCTGCCCGGCTTGCTTTGTACCAGTGACTAAGAGAGACACTGGAATGAGGAGAGCAAGATGGACGAGGTAAGCGGTACCAACCCGAGCAGGTGGTGAACCTGCTGCGACAGGTCGAAGTGGCGGTAGCGAATGGCAAGACGACGGCACACGCGTGCAAGGAAGCTGAGATCGTGGAGCAGACGTATTTCCGCTGGCGTAAGGAGTGTGGCGGGTTGCAGGTGGACCAGGCGAAGCGGTTGAAGGAGCTTGAGCAGGAGAACGGGAAGCAAGAGAGTCTAGGATGCAAATATATGAACAAACCAATTAACATCGTGGATGTGGAGATCATTCAAGGGTGTGGCATCGTTGTGACGTTTTCTGATGGAACTGCCGCCAGCTACCCGTCAGAGGAGTTGGCAGAGTTACGCCCGTACCGTGAACCTGGTAAGTCTGCAATCATTCCTGCAAATACAGCATTGACGCACCCTTAATAGCCTAGGCAATCAAATCCCTACCCGCTCTACCTCAGAGATGCTGATGTCGTCGTTACGCCGATCGTAGAGGCCGGTAGTCTTGGCATTCGAGTGCCCGGCCATGCGCTGCGCGACTTCGAGCTTGCCGCCGTTGGTCAGGTAGTCAGTAATCCCGGTGACGCGGAAGGTGCGGCAGCTGATCGCCGTCTCCAGGTTTCCGTCGGCCGATCGCCGCTGAATCATGTACCAGACATCGGTGCGGGAGAGAGGCCGTGTGGAAAGCCGGCCGGTGCGACCGATCGCAGCCCGGAACAGCGGGCCCTTGCAATCATCTTCGACGCTGGCCGCCGCGACATAGGCGTCATGTAGGCTTCGAGCTTGTGGTGGCATGGCATCTGGTTGACCTTGCCGCTTTTTTTTCGCGGAGCCGTAGCCACCAGCGTTTGTTCTGGGGATAGTAGTCCTCAACCTTGAGGCCGACAACGGCCGAAGCGCGTGCGAAGGTGAAAGCCAGAACGGCGACCAGCGCACGATCGCGTAGCCCGACTGCCGTTGAGGGGTCCATGCAAGTGCTGCTTGACCGTGGTGCGGAGCGTTCACCTGCATCTGCTCGATGTAGCCGGCGACGTGCATGGGCTTAATAGCGGCCAGCTCGGAGATCCCGCGTTCCTCACGCTAGCGCAGGAACTACCCAGCCGCACGCGTGTAGGCAGCCCGAGTATTGGCGTTGCGAATATTGACGATGAATAATTCGAGGAAGCGCAAGGTGGCCCTTTCCCTGCCCTGCCATCTGTAGCGAGCCCGGTACGGTAATGATCAGCTCAGTCATGCAGGCTCTTCTTGGGTGAATTCTTCTGGGCGTCGAGCATCTTCGAGATCTGCTCAGGCGTGATGAGCTTTGCCACCTCGCTTGCTGTACCTTTGACCGTCACATCGCCGACCGTGACTTTCAGCTTTCGTCCTTTCCGCGCCTTGAGGAAGGTTTCCACCGCCTTACGAGTTGAACTAATACCACCGGACCTAAGGTCGAGGCCAGAGCTAAGATGCCAACTCCCAACCGGAGTTTGTGGCCGACTCCTGAAGATGGCCAGAACTCCGGATTTCGATACCCTGTGAGTCCACCTCTTTGATAAAGTGCGTATCGGCGTGATATGAGGGGTTGATACTGCCGGTTCACCGAATGCCATAGATGGACCGGCAAGTTCAGCCAGACGCAGCCAAAGTGGTCGCATCTACGCTATTTTCCGCAGCGGCCCGCCAAGGCCAGCAGTCCGGCGAATAGGACGCCGCGTCTGCCTGATTTCCTCTTGTTCAGTGATGTCAAGAACAGCTACCGAGATTCCGATCACCTCACCCGCTTCATCCCAAGCAGGCTGATAGGTTGCTAGACTGACCCTATCCGTCTTCCCAGGGCTGAAGGCCGGACGGATTACCTCAACTCCGGTGACGGCTTCGCCCTTCAGTGCCCGAAGCAGGTATGGCTCATAGCCAGGAAAGAGATGGGGAATCATTTCTTTGACGGTTCGTCCAAGAAAGGCAGAGACAGGCATCTCGTTCATGTCGGCTAGTCGCCGGTTGATGCTGACATAGCGGAGGCACTGATCGAGGAAGCACAAGCCTACGGGGACGCCATCATAGATGGCCTGCAGCTGAGCCAAACGTTGGCTCGGGATTGCTTCGAGACTGGAGACGGCCAACCCGTCGCTAAGCGTCAGCACGCGTTGAAAGGCGGCCTTGGGTGGGGATGCGACGAAGTCCGGAATCCGGGCCGCCGGCTCTGCCCGTCCATACAACCAGCCTTGTCCCAACTCGCAGCCGAGAAAGAGCAGCATGTCGGCCTCTTCTTCTGTTTCTACTCCTTCCCCGACGCTCTTTAGACCCAGCGTATGCGCAAGCCCGACAATTGTTGCCACGATCTTGCGGCTTTCACGCTCTTGCATCATGCGACTAATGAAGCCCCTATCGATTTTCAACTGATCGAACGGCAATGCTTGCAAATGCCTCAAACTCGAATATCCTGTACCAAAATCGTCCAAAGCGAGTCTGCACCCGATATTTTTCAGGTCACGGGTTATCGTCTGTGCCGTCTCTAAATTATCTAGAATCGCGCTCTCCGTAATCTCGATGGTGAGGCATTCCAATGGGAAGTTTGCCGTCTCAGCCAGATCTCTGATTTGGCGACTGAGGCTAAGATCGCGCAGTTGCCGGGGTGAGATATTGACGGAAATGCCAATCGATTTGGGCAGAGCGGGTACCGAGAGGAAAGCCTTTTCGAAGACCTGCCGCGTCAGCTCTCCAATTAGGCCGCTTTCTTCCGCGAGCGCGATGAAGTTTGCCGGCAGCACAGCGCCAAGTTCCGGGTGAAGCCAACGCGCAAGCACCTCGAAGCCGGTGAGACGTCCGGTGCGCAACTCTATAATGGGCTGGAAGTAGGGGATGAGTTCGTCTCGCTCAACTGCTCTACGTAAATCAGCGATCGTGACCTGCATGGCAGAATCGTAGGCTTCCAGACATCGCATGTCTCTACATAAGTGGCGTCAATTGATCCTGCCAACAAGCATTTTTTTACAATCGTCCGTCAGAACAGAACCAAATATCACTCACGAGCGCAGCTCATCATCTTCCACGCCACCACCACAATCCTCAAAGAGCCAAAGCTGACACTATATAGACGGTGTCTCCAAACTTGGCGGCCTCTCTAATTGTGCGGAAGTCTCGCTACCCTTGTCAGCTTAAAGACGCACGACCTGTCCATCCCGCCAGCCGGCCCGCTTCAGCAACGCCGTGATCCGGCGATACCCATAACGGCCGTACTGGCTGGCAAGCTGAACGATCGCCTGCGTGAGTGCATCTTCGTCTTCACGCTGTATCGCTCGATAGCGTTGCGTCCCGCGTGACTGGTTGGCCAGCCGGCACGCCCTGCTCTCCGTCATCCCATGCGTCTGCTGCGCATGGTCTGCTGCGATCCGTCGTCGCTTAGGGCTAGAAGTTTCCCGAGGCGAAGTCCTTCAGCACAAGGTTGTCCAGGCTCAGGTTCGCTATCAAGCGCTTCAGCTTGGAGTTCTCCTGCTCCAACTCCTTCAGCCGCTTCGCCTGGTCCACCTGAAGCCCACCGTACTCCTTGCGCCAGCGGAAGTAAGTCTGCTCCACGATCCCGGCTTCCTTACACGCGAGAGCCGTCGTCTTGCCGTTCGCTACGGCTACTTCGATCTGTCGCAACAGATTCACCACCTGCTCAGGCTGGTACTTCTTGCATCGTCTCATATGCCTCCTTGTCCAGTGTCTCTCTTATCCGCTGGCACATTTCAGCCGGGCACTCCAATGGCGATCAAGGAAATCCAATTTTTCAGCCGTACACCTCGAGCTGTACCCCAGAAAAGATCAGGAAGTCTGACGCATTCCATCTGCGTTTGTCGCTATCCCTCGTAAGAGACTCCATGCCAGACGAAGCTACGTAAACGACAGCCGGACTTTGCCGCGACCGTTTGACCGTGCCCACGTCGTGTCTCAACCATTTTTATTCCATACGTCTTCACATCCAAGGGCCCTCTGGGCTAGAAAGAAGTGCTTTCATGCGTAAAGAAAATCTGCTTGCAGCTCTCTTCTGTTTCCTGGGTGGAATCGGTTGGCTCTCCGCTGACGCTCAAAACGAACCGCAGGATCACACAAGCCAGGGACAGATCATCCAGGTTCCCTCAAGAATCGTGACTGCCATCGAGAACAACAATCACCTGGTCAAGCTATCCGGCAACATACACCCCTTGGCCCAAGCCCGGTTCGAGAAGGGATTGTTGGATCCTTCTACCAACCTCGAGCGGATGATGCTCATCCTGCAGCGCAGTCCGGAGCAGGAGCAGGAGCTCGCTGCCCTGGGTGAACGCCAACAGAATCCGAAGTCGCCGGACTTTCATCACTGGCTCCATGCCGACGAGTTCGGCAAGCTCTATGGCCCGTCCGATGCAGATATGTTGGCTGTGCAGAACTGGCTCGTCAGCCAGGGTTTCACCATTGGCGCAGTAGCAAAAGGCCGCACCTGGATTGAGTTCAGCGGCAACGTCGCGCAGGTACAAAATGCCTTTCACGTCGAGATGCATCACTACCTTGTGAATGGTGAAGAGCACATTGCCAATGATCGCGACCCACAGATCCCCGAAGCGCTAGCCCCTGTCGTAACCGGCATCGCCTCGCTGCATAACTTCTTCCCCAAGCCGCAGTTCGTCCGCGGCCATCTCGTTCAACGCGATCGGGCAACCGGCAGAATCACGGTACTCGATCCGATGTCCTCCGTCCACAGTGAAGCCCGTGCCACTTCGGCCGCGACGCCTCAACTGACTTACACCGACGGCAACGGGCTGACCCATGAGGACGTCACCCCGTACGATTTTGCCACTATCTACAACTACCTGCCGCTCTGGAGCGCCTCGAAAACGGGCACCGGGGTGAAGGTGGCCATCGCCGCCGGAAGCGATATCACCATCACGGATCTGACGAACTTCCGCAAGAGCTTTGGTTTGCCGGCAACCACCTTGAATGTCATTCACAACGGGACTGATCCGGGTATCGTGAGTGGAGAACAGACCGAAAACACACTCGATGTCGAAATGGTGTCTGCCGCTGCGCCAGGAGCAACCATCGACCTCGTCGTCTCGAGCACCACCAGCACGTCCAACGGATTTCAGCTCTCATCGGCCTACATCATCGATAACGAGGTCGCGCCCATTATGAGTGCCAGCTACGGTGAGTGCGAACTGGGGCTCGGTACCACCGGAAACGCGGCCTTCAATAAGATGTGGCAGCAGGGCGCAACCGAAGGAATCAGCATCTTTATATCCGCAGGAGATCAGGGTTCGGCAGGTTGCACCTCTTCGGATGCGGCCAAACCCAACGCTGACACTTACGGTGTCCAGGTAAACGGAATGGCTTCGAGCCCCTACGTCACCGCGGTGGGCGGAACAGACTTCACCTGGAGCTTTTTGAGCTCGCCCGCCACTACCTACTGGAACGCGTCGAATAATGCGGACCTTGCGACGGCGAAGGGCTACCTTCCGGAAGTGCCGTGGAACTCAACGTGCACCAATCCCCTCCTGCTGAATGTGTTCACAGGTGAAGGTACTTCTGAACAGCTCTGCAATGATGCGCTAAATGACGGCACCTACGATCAGTTGGTTGGAATCACCGGCGGTAGTGGAGGATATAGTCACTGCACAACGCCTTCCGGAACCGCAAGCAGCACATGTTCCGGTGGTTATGCCAAGCCGTCGTGGCAAACAGGTACAGGCGTTCCAGCGGACGGGAAACGTGATCTACCTGACGTCTCCTTGTTCGCTTCGGGTGGTTTTCCCGGCGGTATCAACGGCAGTGCAATTCTCTTCTGCGACTCGAGTGGGTCTCCCGAGGCAACCTGCGATTACACCAATCCCAGCTACGTCATCTACCAGGAGGTTGGCGGAACATCTGCATCTTCGCCGCTGATGGCCGGAATTATGGCGCTCATTTTGCAAAAGAGCGGCTCCGCACAGGGTCTCGCAAACCCTGTGCTGTACCAGCTCTACGCCAACCAGACTGCCGCTGGCATGGCATGCGACTCCTCGACGGACACAAATGCGAGCACTTGCGTCTTCCACGACATCTCTCAGGGAACAATCGCCCAGGTATGTGTGACAGGCGATCTTAACTGCGTGACTCACACCAGTGGCGACCAGTTGGGTATCCTCTCAGGTTATGCAGCCGCCAAAGGCTACGACGAGGCGATCGGACTCGGTTCTCTCAATGTCAATAACTTGGTCGCGAAGTGGACCTCGACGACCGGCGCACCCGCGATTACGCTTTCACCCACATCACTCACCTTCGCTTCAACCGTAGTCGGTGCCACAACCGCGGCCCAGGTCGTCACCGTCAAGAATACCGGCACCGCCGCCGCCACACTCACCTCAGAGACTTTCACTGGCACGAACGCCACTTCCTTTGTGAAGTCGGCAACCACCTGTGCAACTTCATTGGCTGTCGGGGCAAGCTGTACTATCTCGGTGGAATTCAAACCGGCTGCTCCGGGCACCCTTACCGGTTCCCTGTCGATCGCCGATAATGTAACCGGCTCGCCTCAGGGTGTGACCTTGAAGGGGAGCGCAACCGCTGCCTCAACCTATACGGTGTCGGTCTCGCCCACATCGCTTGCCTTCGCGTCGACGGTCGTAGGCTCCACGACTGCGGCTCAGTTGATCACCATCAAGAACACAGGTACGGCTGCTGTCACGCTCACTTCCGAGACCATCACAGGCGCCAATGCCACCTCCTTCGTAAAATCGGCGACGACCTGCGGCACCTCGCTTGCGGCAGCTGCAAGCTGCACTGTCTCGGTCGAATTCAAACCAACGGTGGCCGGCGCTCTCACCGCTTCCCTCTCGGTCGCCGACAATGCCACGGGTACTCCACAGGTTGTCGCCTTGAAAGGTACGGCAACGGCGGCCACCACCCTAACCGTAAGCCTCAGCGAAACCTCCATCGCCTTCCCGACAACGATCATCGGTGCTACGTCCGATGAGAGTATGGTGACCCTGACCAATACCGGAGCGGCAGCGGTCACGATCAACTCTATCGCAATCAGCGGGACCAACCCAACAGCCTTCGAGTACCTGACGACCTGCGGCACTAGCCTGGCTGCGAAGGCTTCGTGCTCGCTCTACATCGCCTTCAAGCCAGCCGCGGCGGGCGCACTCACTGCCGCGCTCGCAGTCGCCGACACAGCCACTGGTTCGCCGCAAAAGGTGACGCTTACCGGCACCGGGGCGGCTGCCCCGTCGGTCAAGCTAAGCGCGACGACTCTTAGTTTCACCACCACGAAGAGCGGGACGACCTCGGAAGCGCAATCCTTCACACTGACAAACTCCGGCACAGCGGTGGTCAATCTCACCTCGATTACCTTGACCGGAACGAATCCGTCGTCGTTCCAGGAAGTCACGAACTGCGGTCCGACCCTCGCTGCAGGCGCCAACTGCGTTGTCTACGTTGCCTTCAGCCCCAAAATGACCGGCGCCCTCAAGGCAACTGTCAGCATTGTGGATGTAAGTGCTGCCTCTCCGCAGTCAGTCGCCTTATCCGGCACCGGCAACTAGCAGGCAAACCTGAACAAAAGAAGGGTGCCCCCAAGCAATAGCGTTGGGGGCCCCGTTTGCGTTTGCTGGTGTTTTTTTTTTTACCAGGGAACGCCCCCCCCCCCCCGCGCGCGCTTTCACTTGTCATCTGACAACGTTTTTAGCTAAAGTGCGTGCCGGCTGGAAGGTGGGCAAGGACCGGGTCGAACGCATCTGGCATCGTGAAGGGATGAAGGTACCGAAGAGGCAGAAGCCCAGAGGACGGTTGTGGCTCAACGATGGATTCTGGAGCCAATACTTCGCAAAATTTGCTGGCGGCAGCAATGCCTCGCGACGGACAATGTTTTAGCCTTCTACGCGGTGCGACAGCAGAATTCTCGAAACGTGCAAGCCCTTTTAGCTCCCGGTCTATAGAATAGCGAGAATCAAAGTTCAATCGTTCTCTTTGTGACCTAGTTGGGGAGAGTCAGGCCTTGAATGATCCTGGGGAAATTACCCTTCTGCTTCATCAATGGAGCGAAGGCGAAACGCCGGCAACTGAAGCACTTTTCGAAATGGTTTATCCGCACCTGCGCAAGATAGCCGGATCGATCTTCCGCGGAGAACGTCCGGAGAACATTCTTCAACCCACAAGTGTCGTCAACGAACTGTTCCTCAAGCTGCTCCAGCAAAGAACCTTGCGCTTCGAAGACCGCGGGCACTTCTACAATCTCTGCGCCAGACTCATGCGCCGCGTTCTCGTCGATCATGCGCGAGCCGAAACCAGGCAGAAACGTGATGGCGGCACTTCGGTTCCTCTACGTGACGACCTGATCTGGAGCAACGCGGACCCCGCTGAAACCCTCGATCTCAACCGCGTGCTCGAAGAGCTTGAGGCTATCGATCCGCGCAAATGCCGCATGGTTGAGCTCCGCTTCTTCCTTGGCTTTACTGCTGAAGAGACAGCCGAACTGCTGCACACCTCAAAAGCCAGCGTTGATCGCGAGCTGCGATTCGTCCGCGGTTGGATTCAAGACAAGCTGCAACGCACTTCCGAATAAACCTGCTTTGACGCACTGCATCCTCGCCTGTCGCGTACTGGAGAAGAGAGACACTCATGGCGTTCGACACCGAAGACTGGGAGCAGCTTCAGGCGCTCTTTCACAAAGCCGCAGATGTCACAGTTGACAAAGTGGACGCCGTATTGCTCGCTGCGAGCGAGAACGAAGATCTGCGTGTCCGAGCTAAGCGCCTTATCCTTCTCGAAAGAGAGAGCCAGCAAGAGGCCGCGCCCCTGAAGACCTCTCCAACCCCAGGCAGAATCGGTCCCTACAAAACACTTCGCCATCTTGGATCCGGCGGAATCGGCTCAGTCTTTCTCGTTGAACGCCTTATCGGCGGCACAGTGCAACGAGCGGCGATCAAGGTGCTTTCACTTCACGCTACAGGACCATTCTTCGCTAACCGCTTCGCCCGCGAACAGCACATCCTCGCCTCGCTCGACCATCCACACATTACCCGCATGCTCGACGCCGGCATCGGCGATGCGGGCGAGCCCTACCTCGTGATGGAGTACGTCGACGGCTCGCATTTGAACGACTATTGCGACCACCGGTTTCTTGGACTTCACGCACGTCTCACGCTGTTCCTACAGGCCTGCGAAGCGGTCGCATACGCGCACCGCAACCTCATCGTCCATCTTGATCTGAAACCCTCAAACATCCTGGTCACCGAGAGCGAAGGAAAGGTTAAACTCGTCGATTTTGGAACATCGAAGCTAATTCAGCAGGATGGTCTGCTTACCACAACCGTGATGGCAACCCCCGCCTACGCCAGCCCAGAGCAGTTGCGAAACGAAGCAGTCACTACCTCATGCGATATCTATGCCCTGGGAGCGGTTCTCTTCGAGCTTCTCTCCGGGCGCCGCCCGAACGAAGACAATTCCGTCGCAATCATGATTGAGCGATCGCTGAAAGAAAAACCCGTTGAAACACTTCCACAAGCCGCGAGTGAGGCAGCTGCGGCCCATCGTGGCCTTACCATCACTCGTCTACGCGGCGACCTTAAGGGTGATCTTGCAACTATCTGCGCGAAGTGCTTAAACGCGAGGCCACGCGATCGCTATGCCTCGGTGGACGCTCTGATGCTGGACGTGCAACGTTATCTCGATGGTCGGCCCATTCTCGCCCGTCCACAAACGACGACGTACAAGATCGGCAAGTTCGTACGACGCAATCGCAAACCGGTCATGGCCGCGACCTTGGCCACATTCGCCCTGCTTGCAACTTCAAGCTACAGCCTCTGGCGTCAGGAGCAGGCGGTGCGAGAAGCTCGTCGTGCGCTTCAGATGCAGACCTTCCTCTCCGAGCTGTTTAGACTCGCAAACACCAGCTACATGGGTAAGCCGGCCGCAACCGTACCGGAGTTTCTGCAGCTTGGTGTGAAGGTGCTTCCTGACCTCATCAAGAACCCCGCAGATCAGCGCGCCGCGCAGATGAGCCTAGCCCAATCCATGTTTCAGAACGGCGACTACGCCGAAGCACAAAGTGTCTTTAATCAGGTGATCGCCAGCGCGGTGTCAGCCGGAGACTTACCCGCGGAAGCTGAGGCCGAGAGTTACGCTGGCCGCATTGCCTACAACCTCGGCGACACCGACCATGGGAACCAGCTCGCGAAGCACGCACTCTCACTGGCTCATGCTCGCGGTGTCAGACCGTCATCTCGCGTCATGATCGAGGTCTTCTACGCGGAGAATCAGGAAGACGAAGGATTCCGCACTGAGGAAGATGTCTCGCTGCTCAAAGCCGCAGTAAAGGAGGCCCATCAGCCAGAGGTCTCAGAGAGCGAACTCGCCCTCGCCGACTTGACCCTCGCTCTCACGCTCGGCCCCCGCGGCGACTTGCAGCAGGAAGACAAACTCACCCGCGAAGCGATCACCATCTATGCGCGCGAACCATATGCCATCTGCGACCAGGCAAGCGCTGAGGAACAACTGGCGCTTGTTCACAACCAGATCAAAGACTTTGAAGGCAGCCTCGCACTGATGCGCGAGAGCTACGAAGGCACGAAACGGTGCAGCGGAGAAGACAGTCGGAGCGCGTTGGAGAGTCAAGGCTATCTCGCAGCCGCAATGCTGCGTGCGGGCATGGCAAAGCAGGTTGTTCCCATGCTAGAAGCGTCCATGCCGAAGTGGCTCAAGATCGTCGGGCCGGACAGCGATTCACTTGCCACGCCGCTTCTCTTCCTGACGAATGCCTACATCGCAAACGGCGATTACGTGAAGGCCGAGACCTCCGCGGAGAACCTGGTGCGCGTCGAGAAAGACAAGATCAATCCGCTCAGTGCGCAGATGGGCGTCTGCGAGGCAGCCTGGGCACGCGCACTTGCAGGACAGCATCGCATACGCGAAGCCTTGGTCCACGCACA
Organism: uncultured Acidobacteriaceae bacterium; assembly: GCA_964245715.1. Lineage (GTDB taxonomy): Bacteria > Acidobacteriota > Terriglobia > Terriglobales > Acidobacteriaceae > Edaphobacter. The sequence continues at coordinate 72,250 of CAXTNM010000006.1, forward strand.
GCTTGCCGAAGCGGCGTTCAATAAAGAAAATTCCTTGGCACCGGGCACCCAGAACAACGCCGCAAAGAACCATGCTCTTCTTCTGCAGCTTCGATCGGAAAGCCCATCATAAGTAGAGATTGATTCGCACATCGTGAGACATTCCCTTTGGCCTTGACGCGTTCATACGCGGAAGACCTCGAATTCACCTGCGGACCAGTGCATTCCTTGAAAGCGTGGAGGCACTAGCATCGAGTTATAAGTCTTAACGGCTCGGGGTTCTTTCGGCAGACATACAGCTCTTCTACATGGTGGCCACTTTTGCAAGAATTCCGTGAAGTTCATAGATCTTTTTGCGTCGCGATATAACTTGCGACTAGACGAGCTTTGAAGTGCACCGATACGCTTGCGGAATAGGTCTTTATCGTAAAAAGATCGTGCCACACTCTAATACTGGTAAGACTTAATTCGCTAATGCCTCGTCCTTGGTACGTAGTGCGACAAACATGCGACATTTATCGCAAGTTTGTCGTCCCCATCTTGTGGTCTCATTCCACCATTGTGCGATTCTTCAGCGAGCAGCTTAAGGCGGAAATTCCGAAGGCTTGATCAAATACCTCACCGCGATGGATCATTCCATAGCTACTTATTCGGCAACATTCTTGCCAACAAGATGTTCCATAAGGCTGAGCGGCGGACCTCCATGATAGCCGGCTGAGACGGAAGCCCAAGCTGTCACCTTTATGTCGGAACCGCTATCGGCGTAAACATCTTTTACGTCGATCAGCTCGTCGCGGATTAGGCTCGCATAGCGGGGTTTGCCATAGGGCGCCAACCCCCATCAGCTTGTATTCGCCCAAGTTGACCGCTCTGGGACGCTGTGTGCCAAGGCACGTTTCGGGGAAGACATCGAAGCTACACTCGGCGAGCGGCCTCGCCTGCTTGTTACCCAACATCACATGGCGCATGCAGCCAGTTGTTTTTATCCGTCGCCATTCGAGAGTGCGGCGATCCCCTTGTTGTCGATGGTGTCGGCGAGTGGGCTACGTGCACGCTCGCTTTTGGCGATGGCGCAAAGATTGAACCGGTCAGAGAGATCCACTACCCGCATTCACTTGCAGGATCCGCGAATGGCTTCCTCTGCTCAGGACCAGAACAGTTCCGACCTTGACAAGTTGCTTGTCTGGATTTCGCATGGCCTGCAAGCAGGGCCAACCGCGAACGTGAAACTGGTGACCCAACGCCTTACCAATAAGGCCGGAACTTCCTGTCAGCAGAATCTTGCCTACACGTTTTCGCCTATTCAATGATTTCCTTTGCAAATACGTCCACTACCGTCACATCTAGCAGATTGCCAGGCTCGCTAAGCGAATGCTTCCTAAAGGTCGGTAGCCCAATTCACCACGGTGAGGAGTGAGGGGATTTGAGTAAAAGCTCTGTCATGGCTCACCAGGATCGCACCTGCGGAGAGAGCATGAGACGCGATGAGAAGATCCATAAGAGAAAGGCTCTTCCCCGCTGCACTAATGCCTGCTCGGAGCTTTCCGTAAGCTTTCGCGACCTGTGAGTCCCACGGCAAAGTCCGGATCGTCTGAAGAAAATCCTCTACAGCGCTTCGCAGGCGAACGGCTTCAGGCCTTCTTTCGAGTCCAAAGCGGATCTTAGCCTCTGTAATTGCTGAGATGGCAATTGAGGCATGAGGCTCAGTACTAAGGTAGTTACGGCGTAGCGCTGGTGAGCGTCCACTGACCAGGTAGCTGGCCATGTTTGTATCAAGCATGTAGAGCGGGGTACGGGTCACAGAAACTCCTAGTCCGGAGGCAGCGACAGATCCCGCTCCAGCACGAAGTCGGCCGCGCCTGCTTCATCTAATTGAACGAACACATCTGCCATTAATGCCCGCGGCGGCCTCTCGGAAAGACTGAGTCCACCACTTTTCGGATCGCGCTGCACGTAGACCTCGTCGGTACTGAAACGAAATTCGGCTGGTATTGTGACATGCTGGCTTCTTCCGTTCATGAAGACCCTCGCTCTTGCTGTATGCGCCATCAGGCTACCTCGCTGCTGTGTATCATGCTCTACAGCAAACATGCTGTCAACTGCTGACAGGAATGGCTTCAGGCTTTCTGCAGCACAAACAAAATGACTCAATACGATACCTACTGTGAGAACCAAACTGAGCGCCCGCATGCCACAAGTATGTCCTCGTTGAAAAACGCAGAAGCGCCGGCTTGCGGCCAAGATCAAGCGCGAGAAGTTGATCGTTGCCGCACTTTCCAGTCTCTCGGTCGAGATCGTCGAACATGTCCGACAGCATGGCCGCGCAACCATGGGAGAGATCATCAGGCTTACGGCAGCCAGCAGAAACACTCTGAAGGAACACCGTTAGAACGACTTTCTTAGATAGAGCTACCAAATAACCCTAAAGATCTTGCCTCCCCCATCCGTGCAATTGAGCGCTCCCGCGGTCAAGTGACATGCTTCCCGTTATGCGAGTCTTCAGACCATGTCTCGGGGGTGTTGGAATGGTCTTCCTCTGCTCCATTCTCGCGTCTCAGATGATGGGCGAGACAACTAGACAATTGGCAAACTCCCAGCTCTCTAAGAGACATGACCTTTGTATTTTCAATGACGTAGTTCTCAGAACTCCACTGAGCATCTCTAGCTCTTCCACCATCCCCGTCAGAACACTTTTGCACTTTGATATTCCCGTTAGAACAGCGACAAGGGAAAGCAGATTCAGTCCTAAAGAAGGACATACATATGGCGATCCTCCATTCATCGTGCAGGCCGTGTCAAACTCACCGGGAAGAATCATATATTCTGTAGTCTCAGGACCAGCAACTGTAACGCCAGCTGGATTAGTCACCCTTACAGGTGCTGGCATAGTAACTATTCAGGCTTTACAAGCAGCGACCGCTGACTACACCAGTACGACACAAACAACCAGTTTTGTTGTAGCTCCTGGAAGCCCTAACATAACCTTCGCAGTTGCTAATCAGGCCCGACTCGTACCAGTCTCAGTGTCAGCTAGTTCCGATTCCACAGGCGTATTTACGTACTCCGTTGTTTCCGGACCAGCGACCGTAAGCGGCAATGTCATCACTCCGCTTGGGTCTGGGCAAGTCGTTCTGAGGGCCCTACAGGCGCCGGACAGTAACTACACGACAGGTTCTAAGAACGCAGAATTCGTGTTTGGCTTACCTGTCCTTACAGTAGAGGCAAATAATGCAAGACGTGTCTACGGAACGTCGAACCCCACGTTCGGCGGTTCTGTAACGGGGGCGAACCAAGGCGATGTATTCACCGAAAGCTTTAGCACGGCGGCTGCCAGTTCTTCCGCACCAGGTCTGTACCCTATTGTTCCAGCGGCTGCTGGAACCAATCTGTCGAATTATACGGTCCACTCAATCGATGGCATGCTAACGGTGTCTCAAGCACCTTCCCTTATTACGATCGCCTCTGACACTAACGAGGCCAGTCCTGGACAACACGTGACGATTACAGCTCACGTAGCGGCTTCTACCTCCGGCGTCCCGTCTGGGTCAGTTACCTTCTATAATCACGGTCTTCCTTTGCAGACCGTCTCTCTGGTAGATGGCTCTGCTCAGCTCCTTACAACATTGATGCCAGGAACATCAAATCTCATCACGGCCAGCGCCTCGGGGGATACAAATTACCTTGGTAGTGCCACGACTGCAGGAATAGCAATCACGGTCTCACCACTGGATTTTGCTTTCACACTTGAAAGCGCGAACGAAGATACGATTCAGCCGGGGAAAGCGGCCTCATACAAGTTCTTGTTTGCGCCACTCTATGGCCTTTATGATGGCCCAATCACATTCAAAGTGGTTGGTCTCCCTAGTAATGTGATTGCTACTATCACACCATCTAATCTCCCCACTGATGCAGGTCCATCGAGTGTACATCTGACAATCCAAACCACATCGCAGGCCGCGTATCAGGGTGAACCCTCAAGATCGTCTAAGAATCACGGGAGTGGACTTGCAGCACTCTTCTTCTTGACTTATTTCGGCTATCGTAAACGGCGCATTATCGCTCCGCACATTGCTGTCATATTCCTCATTGCTGCAGGCTTTTGCTCGGTCGCTGCCTTGAATGGCTGTGCAACCATTGATCTTCAGAAAGCATCACAGACATACAGTTTGCATGTGGTTGCTAGTAGCGGCTTAGTAGAACACACTCAAGCGGTCATCTTGACTATGCAATGAGATACTCTATTCCAAGCGCACTAATAAGTGGAGCCTGTGAGTTGTTGTTGTGAGCTGCTCCTAGTAAAAAGGTAGCTGTTCATTCACAGAGAACTTTCATGCTAGAAGAGGGCTATAACTTCACGTCGGCCTTGACTTCAAGCTTCAGCACCGCGATAATGGATGCTTATAATAAAGACTCTCTGGCGATGGATGTGAAAGCCGCGTGCCGTCATTGCGTTATCTCAGCGCACATCCAACCAGCTCCATCTTGCAGGTATCGGATATGACACAACCTAAGCAGCGGCTTGGCTTTGGCGCGTTGGATGGAGTGGTAGCTTTTGGTATTTTAGCTTTCGGGTTTTTGCCTGGAAGCCATTTACACCATACTTTGGGTGAGTTCAGGTTGGCACGTCTAACACTTGCAGACGTGGTATTTAGTATTAGCTATATATACATGTGGCGCTACTGCTTCGTGATGTTGAAGCTGTATGACAAATTCGCCACAATTTCAAGCCGGATGCTGGCAACTCTTCAAGGGGTCACCCTGATGATTATTCCAGCGCTAGCCTATTACCATGTGTGCCATCCCCATACAGTAACGCGTCGGTCAGCAATCATCACGTTCATGGCGCTTTATTGCTACGAAATAAACCGCACGTCGTTCAGCGCTCAGCTTCTTGACCGGCTCGCTGCACGCGATCCTCGTCGCGCAATCATAATTGGTAGTGGTCCGAGAGCAAGCAAAGCGTGGAGAGCGGTCCGCACCCGCTACCGTTTATCACTTAGACTGATTGGATTCGTTGATGATCGAGATCCCGATGACATGCCTCCGGATGTTGCGCGCCGATACTTGGGCTCGCTAAACGACTTGAATAACATCCTCTTAAAAGAGGTTGTGGATTTGATTCTAATTGCAATGCCGATTCGCTCGTGTTATTCGGAAATGCAAGAGGCAGTCCACATAGCAGAAAGCGCGGGTGTACAGGTACTTTATCTAGAAGATATCTATTCAACTCGGCGACAGCTGGATGATCCAAATAAGTCGATTTTTCGTGAGTTAGCCCCAGACCAAGACGAATATCTAATGTTCCTGGCAACCAAGAGGCTTCTAGATATCCTTTGTGCTGCAGCGGGCCTTATACTCTTGTTGCCGATCTTTTTGATTATAGCGATCGCCATCAAGCTTACGAGTAAGGGGCCGGTCCTCTTTCGTCAAGAACGATATGGCCATCGCAGACGTCGTTTTAGTATTTTGAAATTCCGTACCATGGTACAAAATGCTGAAGAGCTGCTTCCAGATTTGGAGCATGCAAACGAGGCCGATGGCCCGATATTTAAGATCAAGGATGATCCTCGAATTTTGCCTTTAGGAAAGATCCTACGGTCAACCTCGCTTGATGAACTGCCGCAATTGTGGAATGTGCTGGTCGGTGAGATGTCTCTTGTTGGCCCACGTCCGATGAGTGTCCGTGACGTCTCTTTATTCGACAGAGCTAATCTCGTTCGCCGTTTTAGTGTGCGACCAGGAATAACTGGGCTCTGGCAGGTGACGGGACGAAGCTTGACAGGTTTTGATCATTGGGTACTGATGGATAACCGCTATATTGACCGAAGATCGCTAGCTCTGGACCTTAAGATTTTAGCCCTCACGCTTATCGTTGTGTTTAGACGTTCCGGAGCTGTCTGAAGGGTTTGCGACTACGTCTAGCTAACATTGTCATGCCGGAGTAATGGCAAGTCATTTTGTATATGGTGGCTTGCAGCAAGAAATGGAGCTCTGAAGCCATAGTGAGAATCGCAGTGCTGCATGACTACTTTACTCAGCTGGGCGGAGCCGAGAAAGTTGCCGAAGAACTCTACAATATGCTGCCGGGCGCGGACCTGTTTGCAACAGTAGCTATTAAGAAAACAATCCCGGATTCCCTCAAATCTGTTACGATCCACACCTCGTGGATGCAGAACCTACCCAAAATCGACAAGTTATACCGTTTATATTTTTTGCTTTACCCTTTTGCCGTTCGCTCCTTAGATCTTTCAGAGTATGATCTCGTGATCTCCAGTTCGTCGGGGTATATCAAGGGCGTAAAGGTAAACGGAGACGCAATCCATGTATGTTACTGTCACACTCCAATGCGGTGGGCGTGGAGCTTCGACAGCTATTCTGCTAGGGAGAAGTTTGGTGGTGGGCTTAGCACGTTATTGTCAGGTTTAATCAGAGGGCTTCGGCTGTGGGACGAGGGCGCAGCCAGACAGCCGGACCACTTCATTGCCAACTCTGAGAACGTAGCTCAGCGGATAATGCGTGCCTATGGACGGTACTCGGAAGTAATTGCACCTCCCATTGATATAGATCGATTTAGCGTTTCATCTGAACAGGATGACTACTATATTGTGCTTGCACGTCTTGTGCCCTACAAACGGATCGATTTGGCAGTGAGCGCATTTACAAGGTTGAACAAGCGCCTCGTGGTGATAGGAACGGGGACTGCTGAAAAGTCGTTGATGTCAGAAGCCGGTCCTACTGTTGAGTTTGTCGGCCGGCTTTCTGATGAAGAAGTAGAGAAATATGTCTCGCGGTGTCGTGCACTTCTATTCCCCGGAGAAGAGGACTTCGGGATGTCTCCGCTTGAAGTGGCAGCGGCAGGACGACCAACGATCGCATTTAGGGCTGGAGGCGCAATCGAAACAATAGTGGAGAATGTTACGGGCCTTTTCTTCGACACACAGACAACTGAATCAGTAATCGAAGCAGTCGAGAGGTTCGAAAAACAACAATGGTCGTCTCAAGTTATCCGGAAGCATGCAGAGGGATTCAGTCGAGAGGTCTTTCGGGCTCGCATGGCAAAGTTCCTTCGTCGAGCAGGAGCCTCAATTGATCATCTCTCTGAAGGGCACCTTTATTCCTCAGCCGCTAAGCAGGACCCGAGGTAGCTACGAGATGACTAAGCTTTTCCGATGCGGTGGAGTCAGGACGGGCAAAAGTTACCGGATTAACCTAGCGTTCCTTAAGGGGCCTTCATGCGTGTTTTGTTCATAGACCATACAGCAAAAATTGGTGGTGGGGAGATTGCACTAGCCAACTTGGTTAGTAACTTGGACAAAAACATCGTGGAGTCGTCTGTCCTGCTCTTCGAAGATGGGCCTCTGCAAGAGCGTCTTCCCTCGCATACTAAGGTGCATTTGATTCCACTTGCTGCCGATGTTGCGGACGCAAAAAAAGATAGCCTCGGATGGAGCTCATTGTTCCGCATGAGTGCCCTCATTCTCACATTTCGCCATGTCATACGGGTAGCACAACTCGCTAAAGAGTTGAGGGTAGACATCATCCATACGAATTCCCTAAAGGCTGACATAATTGGCGGTATAGCTGGTCGATTAGCTCGTATTCCCGTTGTTTGGCATGTCAGAGATCGAATTGATGTGGACTATCTTTCAAAGCCGGTAGTGCATTTGTTTCGTGTTCTCAGCCGAATTATTCCCACGTTCGTAATCGCAAATTCCAGCGCTACACTGTCTACGCTTAAGTTGAATGGGCGGCGCCCATCAATGGCCATCGGATCTGGTGTCGATGTAGAGAAATACACCACGGCCCTTACCGCTAGAGCTGAGAGCAAAGATGTTGAAGCCGATGAAACGAGGATCGGCCTCGTCGGACGAATCAGTCCATGGAAGGGGCAGCATGTCTTCCTGAATGCAGCAGCCAAAGTTCTGAAGCGTTTCCCCAAGACAAGATTCGAGCTTATTGGGGCCGCTTTATTTGATGAACAACAATACGAGATTGAGCTTCATGAACTCTGTCGATCACTAGGTATCAGCGAATCCGTAACATTCGTTGGGTTTGTTACGAATGTTCCTCAGCGCGTGGCCCAGCTTACGGTGCTCGTACACGCATCTACAACCGGGGAGCCTTACGGGCAGGTAATCATAGAGGGCATGGCTGCAGAAAAGGCAGTCATTGCTACTAATGGTGGCGGTGTTCCAGAGATTGTGGTCGATGGCACCACAGGAATTCTGGTTGAAATGGGGAACGCTGACGCCATGGCCAAAGCTATTGAGTACTTGCTTGACAATCCAGACCTGCGGAAGAGCATGGGCAAAGCAGGAAGAGTGCGCGCTCTCGACCACTTCACGGTTCAGAAGACGGCCAGAATGGTTGAAGGCGTGTATTTACAGATTTGCCGGCATTAGGAGAGACCTTGCGAAACAAGAATGTAGATGAGTCTTCGCGGGAGTGTTGTTCTAACCGTCCTTCTTTACCACCACCATCTGCTTGTAGTCGTAAACCTTTTTAGTCCTTCGGCACTTCTAATTAACTCCGTCCTCCGACGGACGCAGAATAGCAGCCCATACCGGGCTGACGACTGAAGTGGCTGCCTTCTAGCTTTGCTGATGGAAGGTGAAAGCAGGGCATTACTTGTAAAAAGTTTCAGCAGCGCGCGACTTGCACTTTAGAACAGCGCTCTGGTGACTAACAAAGTGCCTTGTCGGACGAGGGAGAACCCGAGAGAAGTCAACCGCGATCTACAATAGTCCGTGTTACGCATTCGCAGCACTTATTTTGCATGTGTCAATGCTTTGCTCGTCACACCACGCATCAAAAGCATCTTATTACTCTCGTGGCAACGGCTGGTATTCACCGGATCTATGGTTACGCTCTATACCTTTTTCAAGGTGCTTGGTTGGCCAAGTGCTTACAAGGGAAAATGGGTGGAGCAATCGCTAAGATGTTGCTTTTTATATGCCGGTCATCTTCCTCATAGCTTATGTCGCTTTAAGGCTCCTGGAGCAGCCTCAGCACCGTGTTTTAGGACCGAAGAAGGTTTAGCGCGAATCGAGTGTGGTACTAAAGGACATGATAAGCACTTGTTTTTACATGTGTTCGGCGAGTTTGTCATCAGATAGTTGCGCCTTTCTGCCGGTTAACTGATCGCATTGCAATCTTAGCGCCGCGACGACACGGTCTACGGATGGCCACTTCTCCGTTCCTTCAGGGCCTACGCTCATGTAGGGAGCACTGTAACCCCACAGCCGATCATGCTCTTCAATGTCTGTATGGACACCGCCAAGAACCGCCACTGTGGGCCGGAAGAACGCCGCGGCAGCGTGGAGCATCATTGAAGCGTTTGTTAGTACGAGGTCTGAAGCCTCCGCCAGGGCAAAGGTTATGCGCAAAGAAGTCTCACCGCAGATTGACCTAGCTCCTGGAATTTGTTTAGCCATAACTCTTCCAACACGATCTCGATCTGCTGCAGCGCCTACAAGCAGAATGTTAGGGTTGTCGCCTCGCTGCTTAACCTCGACGGAAAATTGCCGCAGAGTTTCCCCAAAGGCTTCCGGTGGCCAGCATTTTTCATCGAAACCGCCTCCGCAAGCAACAAGAATGCGCTTGGAGGGGCTGCAATTTGTACTAGACCATATTTGATATGCTTGATCACGCTCTGATGTCGTTAGATAGATCTGCGGACGTGCCTCCGGCAAATCGGTTGCCCCAAGCAACTCGGCCTGCGCTAAGGCTGCACGTGCGACATGAATTTGCCTTGTAAAATGAATATACTTCTCGCAGCCAGACCAGCCGCCCCGGTAGCCCCGGACCCCAATGCGGTGACGAACCCCAAGCCGCATCATCAGGAGAGAACCGAAGTGACTGCCGAGAACATCTATACCGACATCAAAGCCATGGCGTTTGCGTAGAGCTGCAACCTGAGTTGAACGCAAGAGGAAATGCAAAGCGTTTCCCAATGTCTGATCTTGCAAGACTTTGTTGTTCCAAGGCGCATCAAGATCAACAATCTCATCAATAAACGGATTGTTTGTCACTATTTGCCGCCCCCAACTGCCAACACCTGCGATGATGTGAGCGTGAGGAAAACGTCGCTTTAGTGCTTCAAACAGTGGGGTTGTAGTGAGCAGATCACCAAGATCACTGGGTCGGAAAACGACAATCTCGTTGGGCACTCGTTCTCTGGGGTGGGGCTTTAGTTTACCCAATGCATTAGCTAGCCACACTATCCCCTCAATCGGCACGCCTTTCCAACTCATAGATTCTCCAGGGAAGTTATGCAAGGTACTGCATAGCATCACCTATGCAGTAAAAAGGGTTGTAAACATATGCACAGACGAGGACCAATCGTTTATCGCCTACCAGAACAGGCAGTCTATGTATGGAAAGTGACCATTTGTTCATCTTAGCAAGGGGAGTGCCTTATGTGAAGCGATTCAAACCGCGATCGTGGTGCTACTCTACAGCATTCTTTCTGTAGTGTATCGTGGGCCCCAGCAGTAGAGGGGGCTACAAGGTACAAGTCTATAGGCATCCAGGTAAGTTCAACTCGATTGTGCGTGAGGCTCCTTCATTTCACCAAGTGGCGGTTCACTTGGATGCACAGCAAAGCGATTGTGAAGTGAGAGAACATGGGCAAACATTGATATCGATGACTTTGAGGTGACGAGATGGATGAATTCTGAGTCGACAGCATACGTGATCATGTCGGCTGAGCTACCACCTCTCTACAGCCAACGCAGGCCAAGACGCACCCAACGAGGCGGCAAAACCTCACAACAAAGAGGACGTTCGGTGGCGATGCTCTTGGGTGATGTCGAAACGCAGGTTTTGCTATAGCCTTAGAAACAACCCAGGAGATTGGTCAGATGGATCAACGTGGAGTCGTTTCTCCTCTCGTCTTTGAGGAAATTTGCAGGATTTCGAATATTTCGCCTCGGTCAATCGCCTTAAGCTCACAAGATGGGATGATGAGCTATGAGGAGCTTGAGCGCAAATCGTCGCAGTTTGCGGGTTATTTAGCAGAAAGTGGTATTCATTCAGGAGCAACGGTAGCAATTTGCATGATGCGCTCTCCTGAATGGATTGTAGCGGCTCTTGGAGTTTTACGCTCAGGCGCTGCCTATGTCCCATTGGATCCGACTTGGCCCGAAGGCCGGATTAGGTATGCCTTAGAGGATTCAAGCGCTGCTGCGCTCATAGCTCCAAGCGCGCTGCTTAGTAAGCTTCAGATTAGAGTTCAGGGAATCGATCCGGTACGTGATGCTAAAAGGATCGCGGAAGCTCCTGCTTTCCGGCTACCTTCTATCGAGCCGGAAAGCCTAGCGTATGTAATCTATACCTCAGGATCCACCGGAGCCCCAAAAGGTGTTGAGATTACACACGCCAACTTGAGCCATCTCATCGGATGGCATATTGGAACTTTTAGAATCACAGAGAAGGACCGTGGGAGTCACCTGGCAGGACTGGCTTTTGATGCGGCGGTCTGGGAAATCTGGCCGACTTTAGCCGCAGGAGCTACACTTTGCATTCCAAACGACATGGTACGGCTATCGCCTGAACTCATCCAAGAATGGATGGTCCGAGAGCGGGTAACGATCGGGTTCGTTCCAACCGTCCACGCGGTACGTTTGATCGATATGAAATGGCCCGCAGAGACAGTGCTGCAGGTGCTACTCACTGGCGGAGACGCGTTACCAAATGCCCCTACATCCATCCAGCCGTTTACAGTCGTAAATAATTATGGGCCCACGGAGTGCACCGTCGTTTCCACGTCTGGCTTGGTTGAGCCTCAGTCCAGCGGGAAGCCATCTATCGGTAAGGCCATCCCTGGTACACGGGTCTACTTGCTGGATGAAGAAGGTCTCCCAACACAGGAGGGGCAGGTTGGAGAGATCTACATTGGAGGCGATGGCGTTGGGCGGGGTTATCGTAACCTCCCTGATGCAACGCGTGTGAGCTTCCTGCCGGATCCGTTCTCGTCAGTGGCAAATGCACGGATGTATCGAACCGGGGACCGGGGTTCGCGCCGAGCAGATGGACAGATTTTTTTTCATGGGCGAAATGATCGACAGGTTAAGATCCGCGGACAACGAATCGAACTGGATGAAATTAGCAATCAACTAGGCCAACATCCGGCTGTTCAGTTTGCCATTGTGACAGTGGCTGACGCCGATGCAGAAAGTAAAGAGCTTGCCGGTTATGTCCTGTTTAAAGATCCTAACCAGCCGGCTAGACTTTCCGAGCTTCAAGAACACCTGCTGAAGCACTTACCGAACTACATGGTTCCAACCAGCTTCTTTCAGCTGAAAGAGCTTCCTGTATCTAGCAATGGAAAGATCGATCTTTCTCTTTTATCCAAGGCGACCAAGGAACCTCTCACTAGTAATATCCCAGCCCAGTATGTCGGTAGCCAGCTTCACTCAAAGCTGCTCACAATCGTACGTGAACTGCTTAAGAATCCAAAGATCGGTCTGAAGGACAATTTCTTTCTAGCCGGCGGCCACTCCCTTCTAGGCATGCAGCTGATTATGCGCCTCCGCGAATCTTATAAAGTCGATCTAAGCGCACGAGAACTATTTGACAGCCCCACTGTTGAGCAACTCTCGGATAGAGTTGGGCGAAAGCTGACGCAGACTCAATTAGCCATCATCTGGAAGGAAGTCCTGAACGTTGGTCAATGCGGGACGGACGCAAACTTTGTTGCCCTAGGAGGCGACGACCGTCTCCTAGATGAAGTCCAGATGAGAATTGCGAGTCAGTTTGGCCGTTACTTTACACGGGGGGAACTTGCTGCAAATCAAACCCTCGCCAGCCAGACGGCTTTGGTCTATGGGGTCGTCAACAGTGAGGCATTATTACCTCCCGGCGCTTTCATGGTCAATTCTGAACGGAAGAGTAGTAACATCTTCTGGCTTCATTACCCTAATCCACGCCTTGCTGAGGCGATGGGAACGGAAAGGCCGTTTCTTTGTCTGACCCTCACAGAACAAGATTTTGAGGCGCTCGGGAATACACCTACTCTTCAGGAGATCGCACGTTGCTTCGTCCCAAAGATTCTTGCCTCGCAACCGATGGGTCCATACATTCTAGGGGGATTCTGCCTAGGCGGAATAGTTTCTTACGAGGTAGCGTGCCAGTTGCAGTCCGCTGGGTACGATGTTTCTTTGCTTGCATTACTTGATGTACCCAGCCCCGAATACTATCGACCGGCGGAATTACGGAAACTGATCACTCGACCGGTTTATGTATCGAAAAGATTTAAGCAGCTCGGCCTTCAGAAAACTTTAGGCAGATTATTCGCTCGCGCATCTGAAAAGATCCAGGTTAAAGCAGAACGTGCACTCGTCCCAGAGCATAGCGTACGCACCCAGCAAATTATGGAAGATGCCGCGTACCGATATAAACCAACGCGGTATAACGGCAGAGTAGCATTAATCATGGCGGCTGAGCGGCAACCAAATACTCCTCCGCACGAGCATTTTCTTCCTTGGTGGCGATCTATTCTTCCGACGAATCTCCATGAACACTCAATCGCGGCCATGCACCTGGAACTCGTAGACGGACCGGCGGTGCGTACAGTTGCTGAGACCATCTCTGGTCATATTGAGCAGATATACAATTCCTCAGCGACCAGGTAAGCAATGTTTCGCTTTAGCGAAGCGGCAAGTGCCTCGCAACATATGTAACGGAGGGTTAATCCATGCCACCTTTAGTAGATTCGACGCTTGATAAGGGCTCGAATAAACATGCCACCGTAACTTTTGTGAAAAGTATGGATGTACTTGAGAGCGAGAGGAAGTTGAGTCTCCTGCGAATGCTCGAACCGGGGGTCGTGGCCTCTCCTCACCTTCACTATCATGCTTTGCGTAATTACGACCCTGTACACTGGGATCCTTACATGCACGCCTGGGTGATAACGAGCTATAAGGAGGCTGTGACTGTGTTAATGCAGTACTCTGCCGATCGCACGCCACGGCCTGAGTATCTCGATTCACTCGGGTTGTCTTTCATGACGCCATTCTCCAACATGATGCTGAAACAGATGATGTTTATGGATGGGGCTATGCACACGCGTCTGCGAAGTATCTGCGCTGCCGCTTTTACTCCACGGCGCGTTGAAGAATTACGTACTGCGATCGGCTCAGTAGCTGATCTACTAATTGACAAGGTCATAGCAAAAGGCGAAATGGACATGATCGCCGATTTTGCCAGCCCGATGCCGGCTATCGTGACGGCTCGGCTGCTCGGAGTACCAGTAGAAGACAAAGAAGTACTAAATCGCTGGGTGCTTGACTTAGCCGAAATACTAGGCAACTTCCAGCATCATCCCGATCGGGTTGAAGCTATCGTGCGTAGTCTGGAGGACTTGAAGAGCTATATCGCCATCCAAATGGAAGAGCAGCGCCGAAACCCAAAGGGAGGACTAATCTACTCCCTCATGATGGCTGAAGTGAATGGAGAACGGCTTTCCGATGATGAAGTGGTCGCGAACACCATCATAACGTTAATTGGTGGACACGAGACTACGATGAATCTTATTGCTAGTGGATTCTTGACTCTGCTGCAGCAGCCCGATTCTCTCGAGCAACTGCGCAGCTGTCCGGAAATCGCGAGCTCTGCCGTGGAGGAGCTGCTCCGCCTTGAATCTCCGGTCCAGCACACGGCCCGTATTGCTCCTTCTGATATGGAGCTTGGCGGCAAGTCCATTAAGAAGGGATCGAGGGTAGTAGTTGTCTTAGCAGCTGCAAATCGTGATCCGGCGCGATTTTCCAACCCAGATCAGATCGATCTGCTCCGTTCTGACAACCGTCATCTTGCCTTCGGCTGGGCAGCTCACTTCTGTTTCGGTGCACCCTTAGCGCGTATAGAAGGCCAGATTGCATTCAATACCCTACTACGTCGCCTTAGAAAACCTTATCTACGCCAAGAAACACTACACTGGCGCGAGAATGCAGGTCTTCGTGGCCTGGAAACTCTGCATATTGGCTTTGAACGCTCCTAGATGCATGCTTCAGTTAGCCTAATAAGCCATTCAGCTGAGTTACTCGCACATGCGATGCACACAAACAAATGATGACGTGCCCAGTTGCAACATACGAGGGCATCTTATTGCCGGAGCAGTTTACTGATGTTGAAGGAGCGTTCTAACAAGGAACGCGCGCCAGCATAAATCAACGACGATAAGTGGCGCCGGTTCCATGGCCTTCGCATTAGTTCTGCTACGAGCTCCGGTTCATCTAAGGGAACGTCTTGGAACACCTTCGAGGAACTCAGTATTGGAATGTTTGTACCGGCTCGTAAAATATGAGGAAAGAATGCGATGGTTTCTTCATAAAATGGTGTCTCAAGGGGTGGATCGCCATTTAGTTGTCCGTATAGTGTTTTGACTAAACTAGATCTTCCGCCAGGCTCTAAATGGCCGTTTTGAGTCGCGCGGGGATTTAGTTCAATAAGGAAGACAGTTCCTGATTTGGATTCAATCATGAAATCCAGTCCGCAGAATCCTGAAATAGAGAGCGTTTCTACTAAGAGCCGGCCGGCCCGTTCCATGTCAGGAGCCGAAATAGTGCGGACAATAGTAGATGAACCCAGCAACTCAGCAGCAAACAGTGTCTCGACGCTAAGGAGGTCCAAGACCTTTCCCTCCCAACATGCCAACATCGTATTGGCTGCTGTGCCGTCGACATACACCTGCGCTGTGACATGTTCATGTCTTTCCCGTGCTTTTGAAAAAACTGGAAAGAAATCGTGGCTACAGATGTGTTGCAGCAAGGTGCTCCACGGCAGCGGCCCGGTTAGATCTGCGAAAGCTTGACCTGCCTCCTTCTCAGAATTGACAATGCGAACGCCCGTCCCACCCCATGTGCCATCTACTTTAAGAACAAGTGGAAAGCCATATCGCTCACCAAATGTGTGAAGTTCTTCTTTGGTACGGATGATCCGGGTTTCCGGGATCCGGATTCCTAGGTTTTGTGCGAGCCGAAGTAAATCTCCGCGATTGCTCGTTGTTGAATATCCCGATGCAGACCCAAGTGACCGTTCTATCAATGCAGAAAGCTGTAAATCCTCGGAAGTAGCACTCATTGCATGAAGCCGGTGGAGGTGTTCGACGACGCGGTCATCGCACGGAATAATAAGATCTGCTTTGGATGAGTTAATAGCTTCGGTCAGAGCGATTAAAGGACGCCTAGAGCTATAGTGAAAACAATCTTCCACCAGCCGAACCTTCGACACAGGACTGCCGTGGGGAACAATGCAGCTAACCTTGGCCCCAACCTTGGAGAAAGCACTAGCTAAACGTGCCGGCATGGCCCACCACGTTGTTGAGGCGATCAAAATTCTCAGTTGCACAATTCCTCGGTATGGGCCAAAGTACCACAGGCACTCGCAAACACCTTACTACGCAAGAGTTGCATGCCGAATTTTTGTGGAGTGATGATAGAGTATCTCACAGTGGGAGGGCGAATGTTAAGCCACACAGACGTTGCAATTATAGGTTCCGGACCATACGGACTGTCACTCGCGGCATACTTACAAAAGAATAAGATCGACCGTACAATTATAGGCAAGGCCATGGGAACATGGCGCCACCAAATGCCCGCAAGCATGTCTCTTAAGTCAGAAGGATTTGCGACAAACCTCTACCATCCAGATGGTTTATTTACGCTACGAGATTTCTGCAAAGCAAATGGTATAGCGTACGCAGATATTGGGATCCCCGTGCAGCTAAGCACCTTCTGTGCCTACGGTGAAGCCTTTCAAAAGAAGTTTGTACCTGACTTGAAGGATACCCTCGTAACAAGGCTCTCTCGTGATGGTGAAGGGTTTCATCTCGATCTGGAGAATGGGGAATCTATCAGGGCACGCCGTGTCGTAGTCGCTGCCGGTATTACTCACTACAAGTATTTGCCTCCTGTCCTCGCGGGTTTGCCGCCTGAATTTATCTCTCACAGTTCGTCCCGTGGCAGGCTAGATCATTTCAAGGACCAAGATGTCATTGTTGTAGGAGCAGGCTCTTCAGCAGTTGACGTGGCTGTTACCCTTCGCGAAGCCGGAGCACGGGCACAACTGGTGACACGTCGGCCAAGCATCTCTTTTCACGATCGGGCACCCGACAAACGATCTCTAATGACCCGTGTACGTGCACCGTGGTCCGGTCTCGGTCCCAGCTGGAGGTCTCGGCTCGCATGCGATCTGCCACTTATCTTTCATAGGATGCCGCAGGAGTTTCGCGCAAAGGTTGTGAAGAAACATCTAGGGCCTTCAGCGGGTTGGTTCACTAAAGAGAAAATTGTTGGACATGTCCCGATGCACGTCAGTGTTTCCGTGGTTGGTGCTGAAGTCAACGGCAACAAGGTCCACCTGAAGTTACGCGACAGTTTCGACAATGAGAAAGAGTTAGTTGCCGACCATGTCATTGCAGGCACCGGCTATCGGACTGATATAAGTAAACTTCCTTTCATGACAAACGAGTTGTGTGAGCAGATAGTAATTGAGGAGACAAGTCCTGTACTCACGCGGAACTTCGAATCTAGCGTACCTGGACTCTACTTTGTAGGAACCGCTGCAGCGTTGAGCTTTGGACCACTGCTTCGTTTTACATTTGGAGCAGGATTCGCCTCGCCACGTATAACCGGGCATCTTGTAAAGAAACTAAAGCAACGTCCTATGTCTAGGTTCGAGATGGAAGCTAGCAATGCTTAGGAAGTCCATCACTCCATTAGACTTATCGAAACGGCGGATTCCCTCAGATAGTGTGGGCCCGCACCTTTACAAATGTTCCTGCGTAAAAATCTTACATGTTTTTATATATTCGCAGTAAGCCAGATAGCAACGTCATCACTGTGGTACCCAAATAAGCTAAGCAGAGCGCGTCCTGACTGATTCAAATCTACGCTTTAATCTCAGGAATGGCCTTTCTATTAGTGGATATGACAGGGACGCACAAAGGATTGTCAAGCTAAGAACAACAAAGATGTCGATTCCAGGGGCTCTCAAGTGCCAAGTGGCAGGAGTGCTCCGAACGATGTGCATGGCTAAAGCATGAAAGACGTAAAGCCCATAAGAGATCTTACCCAGATATATAAGCCAATTGGGAAAACTACTTACAGGAAGTAGCAAAACACCACCTAGGAGGAGAGCGCATCCACAAGCGACCAAGAAGTATCCAAAAGGGAGCTGTAGTGCAGATGGATGGCTTACTCGATCATTTACCTTGCACCATATTTCAGCCGCAGTCCATAAAAACACACCACCCGATATGGCCAGAACGGCGCATGTTACATTAGGCGTCCTGCTCGCCTTAAAGTAGAGCGCGAGTAGGGTTCCTCCTGCGAAAAAGATAAGCTCAGCGAAGCTGTTGAGCCAAATATTACCTGTGTTGACTCGCCCATCAGCTAAATAACCTGTTACGCCGAGAGAAACACATGTTGCAATCACAGCAAAGATTGTGAAGTTTTTCTGAGATAAGGAGCGAAAGACACTTGGCCAGATTGCGTAAAACTGTTCTTCAACCGAAATGCTCCAAAGCGGACCAATAACAAAGGGTCCTAGACCATGCGACGAGGTGTACCAATTACCTACGAGCAGGGTCATAGCAGCTAGGCGAGCCAGGCTTAGATGTTCAGCAGGAAGCCAAAGTCCGAATACCGATACTCCAGCTAGAAAACCAA
Organism: uncultured Acidobacteriaceae bacterium; assembly: GCA_964245715.1. Taxonomy (GTDB): domain Bacteria; phylum Acidobacteriota; class Terriglobia; order Terriglobales; family Acidobacteriaceae; genus Edaphobacter. The sequence continues at coordinate 90,897 of CAXTNM010000006.1, forward strand.
AATAGAGCGGCCAAATGCGAAGTATTCGCCGAACGTAAAATGCACGTAGATGAACTGTGTTGGTCCTAGTTTTCTCAAGGATTAGCAAACTTCCTATCAGGTACGCGCTCAAGAAAAAGAATAGACTCAGGCCGAACCCACTAGTTTCACGAGCAACATCTAAAACGTTGGCATAACGGGAGCCCAACAGTTTAGAAAGCTTAACGCCTACTGGAAGGTTATGGTGCAGAAACACTAAGAAGAACGCCACAAAGCGTAATCCATCAAGCTGGGGGACGTAGAAGGTCGGACGAGTAGAGACGTGTGGAACGCCCGTAGAAGTTTGTGTCGCGCTTTTGGATAACACATATTCAGTTAAGCATGGCCCAGCCCCGAGATCAAGCATTTAGCCGAAAGCTCCGAGAGTACATGTGGTCTGTTTATCCTCTTGAGGTGGACGGTCGGAGCCGTTCTCAGGCAGAACTGAGTTGAGTTCCTTCACGGACGATAGGGTACGGGGATTGGCACGCCCGGAACGGCTGTAGATCTCTTTGTTACGTTCCCGTTTGGACTCTCACCCTTGCTAACGCGGTCCCCTCCTGCCACAATTGTCTTAAGCAGTTCAGGCATTTCGATTCCCGAGTCTTGGTAGAGGTGACTGCATTCTTCTGCTTGAATAAGGATGCGAAGGTAAGCTTGAGCTGCGGCGATTTGACTAGATAAAGACGACATATGAGAGTGTAGCTTAAGCCTTTTATTAGTTCCTTCGCAAGCAAAAGTTACCAGTCCGGACGCCTTACGTCGCGCTATCTCGCCACATTACTACAGTAGCTAGTCTTCGATATACGTGAAGACGGCCAATAGGCCCGGTTTACGGCCCCTTCGCACGCCGTATTATGCTCCAGTTATTGCGTCATCACCTGAAGGACTCGATCTCTTTACGGAAAGTCCCTCGTACACTGTGAGGTACTTTGCAGCCATTATGCTCCACCGCATTTCCAAAGCCAACAAACGGCCTTCTTCTCCCATACGTGCACGCAGCGCTGCATCGTCAAGTAGCATAGTTATCATACGAACAAGTCCGGGTACGTCATTAGGATTGCCAAGTATCAGTCCACTACTTCCGATGAAGTGCTCTGCCCCAAAAACACCTGAGACAATGAGCGGAAGCCCAGAAGCCATGGCTTCAACGACCACGAGGGGATGCGCTTCATAGCGGGAGGGGAAAATGAAGAGGTCAGCTGATCGCATAAGCCTAGCGATATGAGCCACCTTCCCAACGAAGATGACCCGGTCGGCTACACCTAGACTTCGTGCTAAGGCCGGGTAAGGACTTCCCGCAAGCGCGCCGGCAACGACGACGTTTAGTGTCGTAACCTGTTGAAGCGCTTGAAGAACCGTCTCGAGATTCTTTCGAGAAGTTTTTATATCTCCAATGAATAGCCCAAGAGGGACATTCTTGGGGAGATTTAGCTCCTCGCGCCTTTCACTTCCTGGATGAAAGTCACTTATGTCCACGCCGTTGTATATGACGGTGATTCGATCGGATTTAACTCCTAATGCCTGGAGCTCCATGCGGAGGTGCTCTGATACTGCGATTACATGCCTCGCCGTTGTAAACGCTCTAGTCTCCCAGTGCGAATTCAGGCTCGTTATCAGTCTTTGATATAAGCTATAAGGAGAACACTTCCTATAGGGATAATACGGACTTTGCTTCCATGCTGTGTGAACGAAGTGAGCTGCAACAATATCGCACTCCTCCCAGGTCACAAAGCCATTTGCCTGAATGAGGTCGAAGTCCTTCCGATGTTTCCTAATCCACCTTGCAGTCACAGTTGCAAACACAAGATTTCGCAAAAGAGATGTCGGTAACCACGGGACACCAACAGCTATATGACATGCATTGGGATGTTTGGCAATCTCTTCTGCACAATAAGTTGCTAAGAGCGTTACAGAGTAGCCTCTGTCGAGAGCCGCTTTTACAATCTCATAGTTGACCCTTCCCTGCCCGTCATTCCGCTGAAACCGGTGCGACACAAACACCATCCGCAACACTCTTGCTGAACCAGTCATGCTGTCCACCTCGTAACCAGAATACGATTGCTAACCACTTCTTTACCTCCTACTTAACCTTCTCCCGTTTCTCTGTACATAGCAGTACCTGACAGAGGTCTTTCTTGCTGAGCGAAGCGATAAGTTATCTGTTACCTAAGTATGAAGGGATAACTCTAACCCTACTTGCGTTGAACCACATAGGTAACTGTGCTTCTGCTCTGACTTCACGACGTAGCAGCTTAGATAGCTTGTTCCTTAAGTAGATATCTGCAACGTCTTAATAGCGTAGGGAGGAGAGGTTCGACTTAAGATATGGCTCCGCTATTGACTTTTGGCCACATGCTCAGGAGTCAGCATGATTTCAATTGGATCGTCGGTGACAGCATAGATCAGAATATGCCGATGAAAGCTAAAGGTCACAGGAACGGTACTTACCGTATTAATGACTTTATTCACCTCTAGCCCTAGCGGGATAGACATCGCGACTTGGCTTGCCGAGGGCGACGGCAATGCTAGCCAACTGCCAGACGAATAGGAACGCTGCCACGTATACACCGCTAAAGAGCTAACGCTATCTCCAAGTCTTGAGCCGACAAACACCGCCATTGCTAAAGGAAAAGCTCCCTCATATGAAGTTACCGTTGGCAACTTAGTAGTTGATGAGGATGCGATAGATGGATGTGCAATTTCGCCTAGATCTCGCATTATCATCTGAAAGGTTGAGTAGACAGGATAAGGTGAGTGATCTGAATGCAACCATTCAAACGATTTATCTCCTGCTAGCCGGTAAAAGATTATCGGGTGTACATCCGCCCCCGCAAATACTAGAAACTGTCTCACATCAAAGCGACTTACCTGCTGCTCGGTCACTCCACCTTTGCTACACCGACAGAGACCTGTCTCAGTGATGCCTAACGACATGCCGTGTAGTGCATCAAAAGATAGACTGAATGCCGCCTCCCATTTAGTGTTCGATCCTACAACCATCCCTGGTGGCGTACAGTCAGTGAAAACTTTCCCTAAGGTCTGCGGCGTGCTGTGTGTCCGAACGCAGGATGGGTCCCACGCTCCGTCCTCGGGATTGTTCCCGTAAGGATGAAAGGATTCACTCGCAACACTGTTCAGGATAGAATCCTTCCCAGCAAATTCACTGCTTCGGGCAGGCTGTAACAGGGATCCATTAGCCGACTTGTTTGTATAGCCATTGTCCAGAAGAGCATTTGGCATGGCCGGCAGGCGCACAGCAAAATAAGCAAGTTCAACACCAAAATGTGCTTTAAAACGCCTCTCTGGTGGCGGTACATCATAGAGGTTGGCGGCGTCATCCCACGGATCCCCCCCCCATGGAGGCTCATTCCATAGGCTTACCCGGCCTGGGAAACCACTCGCAGCAACCTGCGTCTGCAAGAAGTGAACGTAATTACCATATGCTCGCAATGATGAGTTGCTTTGATATATGGTATCTGGTGGGATTAACACAGGGGCATATAGCTGAAGATTAACAGTTAGAACTGATCCTCGCGGAAGAGCTACACTCATCGCCGAAGCTAACGTGACTGTATCAGCTGTGCTACCAACAATTAATGATCCTGCATATGCATGTTTAGAAGATATATTGTCATTGCCGTACTTGACATATGTTTGTCCAGGTTTTACGTATTCTAAAGAACCACTCGTAAGATGCATTGGTAAAGTAACCGAACCTACTGACACGTCCTCGTCTAATATGCCTGACGCAATCTTGCCGAATGGCGCACCATAAAGAGCATCTACGATGGAATGTACCTGGTAGTGTTTGCCATTGGCCAATCCTAACGCGCATGAGGTTGGCAGGACATATCCCAAGGAAAGATTTCGCGGAAGACTTTGCTGTTCCACGGATTGCCACGGACAATCGAAGCGGCCCCATGATATATGTGCTTCCTGGGCTGCCTGATACTCCCATGAATTACTGGGCGAGATGTTTGTGCCTAGTGCATTATAAATTTGTAGTGCTGGCACAGGTCCGTAGAGTTCCACAGAAGAAGTTGATTGAGCACTACACCGGCACACAATAGCAAGAAGGATACCTAGTTGAAGCTTCACATCGTTTCCTTTAGTATCTCGGGAGCACGGCGTGCGGCGCAGCAAAAATCCTCACCACACCTATTACCTCACGTGAACCTCAACAAGAAGCACTTGAGCTCAGTATAAACTTTTCTTCTCGTGGGAAAAGCAACCTCGGTATCAAAACTTTGGTAAACTATCCGGGAAAGGTGGTTTGCCTGGTGCATTGTAACGAAACCTCCTCAGGCGCATGGGCCATACGAATTGCATGTTAGAAACCAATCGATTGAAGACCAAGAGGGTTCTCGTATATCGCTTGGGGAGCCTCGGGGATACTGTGATTGCCCTGCCTCTGTTCCATTTGGTAGCTAGGTCATTTCCAAATGCAGAACGAAAGATGCTCACGAGTTATCCCGCTCACACGAAGGCGCCTTCGTCCTCCGCAATCTTGCAACAAACAGGTCTAATCCACTCTTACTATCGTTATTCATATGGAACACGGAATTTTTACGAGCTGCTTCGTCTCTGGTGGAGCCTTATCACATGGAGGCCGGAAGTCCTTGTCTATATGAGTGGACCGCGCGGCGTTACAGCTGCAAAGAGGGACTTGTTGTTCTTTCGGATGTGTGGAATTCGGTACCAAGTGGGTGTCCCTCTTACAGAGGATATGCAACGTCACCATGCTCTATATGAAAGGAGCTTTCCTGTAAACGTTATGGGGCCGACACCACTTGAGTACGAGTGTTCCCGGCTAGCGAGAAATCTAAGATCCCTTGGAGATGCTTGTTTAGATAGGCCTGAAAGCTGGAGCTTACATCTTACAAAGCTAGAACTAGCGAAGGCAGATGACGCTATATCCGAAACTCACGGTCAGCGGTTGATCGCTGCCAGTGTTGGGACGAAAATGCAATCAAAAGATTGGGGTAGAGATAATTGGGCAGCCCTGATGAAACGAGTAGCCATCCGTTATCCTGATTGTGCTCTTGTTCTTTGTGGAGCTGCAGAAGAATCGGAAGCCAGTGAGTTCGTTGCGTCGGCATGGCGCAGTCACTCTAGCCGCGCGGCGGTAAATTTATGCGGGCTTCTAACCCCACGGGAGAGTGCAGCAGTTTTCTTGAAGGCGAAGCTCTTCATTGGCCATGATTCCGGACCAATGCATTTGGCCGCTGCCGTGCAGACACCATGTGTGGCTGTGTTCTCGTCACGCAATATGCCTCGCGTTTGGTACCCTTACGGTGAGCATCACCGGGTTGTTTATCATCAGGTCCCTTGTCAAAACTGCAACCTGGAAACCTGTGTAGTGGAGCAAAAGAAATGCATAATGTCCATAACGGTAGAAGAAGTGCTCAAGGAAATACTCCTTCAACTTCCAACCACTCCATAGTCACACAATCTTGTAATTAATCCCGTAAGCTGCTCAGGCTACTGAAAACTGATCCAGGCTAAGACGTTTCTTAGAAGAACCGTAGGGGCTGCAGTTTAAGCTCAGGACCGCCCACAATGAGAAGCATTATGCAGCCTAAGACCATCGGGGTAATGATTGCCACCTATCACCGCTCAACAGAACTTCTCAATTGTTTGGCTGCATTAGAGCGACAACTCCTTGCCCCAGACCAAGTCATTGTCGTAGCGCGTGAGGACGACAGCGACACCAGGACGGCTCTCGCCGCTATAACCTTAACGGTACCACTCCGCTTAGTCACACTCCGTGAGGCTGGGGTTGTCGCTGCCCGGAACGCCGGGCTAAACGCATCCACAACGGACATTGTCGCAATCATTGACGATGATACGGTGCCACATTTCGATTGGCTGAGTAACATCATGATTCGCTATAGAAATGATCCGGCTTTAGGAGGACTTGGCGGTCGTGACCGTTGTTTCGATGGTTACACGTTTGATGAGCGTCAAGAGGATGTCGTTGGGAAGATCCAATGGTTTGGCAGGGTCATAGGCAATCATCATCTTGGCTACGGTGAGATCCGCGAAGTGGACCTCTTGAAAGGAGCAAACATGAGCTTTCGAGCTGATGCCATTGAAGATGTACGCTTTGATTCACGCCTAAAAGGTGATATCACTCAACCTAATGATGATAAATGCTTCTCTATCGCTGTTAAGGTCAAGGGTTGGAAGTTGGCCTATGACCCCGCCATTTTAGTCGATCATTACCCTGGCTTTAGAGAAGACGGACGTCAGTACGTCGGTGTAACCCAAGTTACAGATGTCACTAACTTCAAGAACTTTGCCTATAACGAAGTTGTCAGCGTGTGGGATCTAATGAGCGGTCCACGCCGCATAGCGTATTTTGTTTGGTCTTGTCTTATCGGAACAGCGACTTTTCCCGGCCTGCTGCAAGCTATTCGCTTTACTCCTAAGCTCGGGATTCATTCCTGGTTTCGCTTTTGGCTTGCGCAACAAGCAAAATTAGCCGCTTTTCGTGATTTGTCAGTCTGACTACGCTTCGACACGCTTCAGGCGGAGAAAACAACTCGCTTACTAAGTCCCCGGGGGGCGCCAGTTTAGATGACTATGGAGTGGCTCGTTGTTCATTCGCTTCCGCATATATAGAATTAGCGTCTCACCTGGCATCGGGAAGTGATGGTATACCCCAAGTTGCCAACCGAGCGACGAAATTGTAAGAACGCAGATCATGGCATATTTGGCGTTCCCTCTAAATATGATTTCATGCTTACCCGAACTATCTCCATCTCTTTTACGCGCTATAAGAAGCAGTAGAATCATGGAACTAAATACATGTATATAAATCCAACGATTCCAATCAAATGCATATGCGAATAACGGCATCGTAGCCAACCACGCCACACACGAGCAAGCAATCGCGGATAATAACAACCCGTTGCTCTGTCTCTGCTTATTCCACAATGCGCAAGCGCTGACGACAAGCGGGAACATCGCCATACAGAACAGAAAAGGCATGACAATCGCGAAATGCCAATACGCTATTGAAACGAGAACATCCTGATGCGCCAGATCAGGACCGCGGGTCATATAGACAATTGCACCGCTACACGGCTCCGCAGCAAGTGTGCTCTCTCCGAGCGAGGAACAGATTGCGAGGGCATTCTGGAGAGTCCCAGGATGCCGTATACATAGTATGAATGCACCCACACCTGTGACAAAACTAGGTATGGCGAGGAACAGTCCACGCCGAACGCTTTCCGTGCCGATGATCATCGCGGCCACAAGGTATGGGTAGTACAACAGGAGGGCTTCGTGAGAGAGCACTACTATAATTACAGCAGGAACCAACAGGATTGACATGGTTGACGACGAGGTCACGCCTGTGTCCTGACCAATGGCGAGCAAACTCAACAACGCCAGGAACAGGATCTCTTTTCGGAATGCAAATGTCGGTTCAAACAACGTAAACGATAGTGTTGCTGGCGAGTACAAGAGTAGCATTAGCCAAAATGACCAAGGCAACTTGCGCGTAAGGTACACTACGGTTCCGAACATTACTGCATAACACATCAACTGTATTAGCAGCACCCATGCATCAATAGAGATGTAAGGCGGGCCTCCACTTAGTTGTCGGACGATTTGTCCGAGCAATCCCCTCCGAACAAAGCCACCAGTATAGTTAATATACCAGTCACCCATAGCCCATCTGTCACGGAGCCGCATCGCAGCTATCCCCACATATAGAAGGAAGATGCTGACAAACCCTACATAACCGTACAGCATCCGGTTATAGCACTTTTGCACTATATGCCTCCGTGCAACAGAGAACCTCTAATAGTCAAAGTGACAAATACCTGATCCAAGTCATGCTAACCGATAGTGGCTATCTTCAGTTCCACGACGAAACCGTCAATGATGTTTCGCCAACGACAGGGCTATCGTGAGGTATTCTCCTCGAGAGCTCGAGGATGTCCTGAACAACTTAGCTGCTACAACGCTTGCGAAAGAACTTGGTTTTTCATTATTGTGGGTTTGACCACCTCATCTTCAACGGTCGTTCTGTTGCCACTTTCGGTATGAACCAAGGCACCGATGAGGAACAACACCATTGAGGATGTCGAGTATTGACCCGCAATTAACCAAGTGCTTAGTGTAGTGGCAAGAATGGCCAATACTGGAAGACTAATCTCTTTTGGTACCTGTTGAACATAGCGAATTGCCAGACCTATTGTGCCAAAAATAATATAGAGATACAGCAGTCCACCCACTGCGCCGAGACTAATAAACATGTCCGTAAAATCAATCTCGGAGCTCGCCGTAGTTGTATCCCCTCCAAATTGCCTCGCGGCAAGAGTGGTAGCACCTAGCCCATGCCCAAGGGGATTTATAAACCCTTGCTTCAGTCCATCCAAAATCATTTTGCCGTGCGTGCCTGCAGTAGAATATTTTTGATCCGTTGGGTGGGCGAGCCCGCCTGCTTGGTGTGCTAATGCGTCCTGTACAGCAGAACCCTTACCGTGCGTAGCCCCAGCCGAGGAAGATGAAAATCGTGAGGCGGCTAGAAATACCATGAAAAGGCCTAATATTGTGAACCCGCCAAGACGAACAAGGACAAGTGTACTTAGGTTTTTTCCTTTACGTAAGGTCCAAACGATTGCCAAGGCCAATATTAGCTTTAGCACTAGGGTTCTGCCGGACGCAAGCACAACGCCTAAGACAAGGAGTGGAAATGCTGCAATCCAGAGACGTTTTGCGCCCAGGTAAGCGGCCGCAGTTCCAGCTGCGCCGCAACCGAGTAACGTAGCGTATTCCGCCGGTGAGACAGACAAGCCGAAGGCTCGGATCGAGGCCCCCACGTGTAGAGAGTGATAACTCCCAGCAACAAGCTTAATCCATGTCTGCTGATAGGGTAGAAAACCGATAAAAGTCTGACAAAGACCCATCACCGCAGCCATGATTGCAAGAGGAAAAACACAATTATACAGTAGTCTACCAACAACAACAGGAGATGCAATCTCACGTCCGACCCAGAACCAGAGAACAGGAACCACATAGAAGAGCGCCCCCGTTACTCCGACTGTGATTCCACCCTGCTGCGGATTAAACATTTCCAAAATCATAACTAAGAGGAAAAGCAACATTGCTTTCGATAAGCGGTCTTTGAGGCGAAGCCGTAATAACAACGGCAATGCTAAAATAAAAACCACTAAAGGCCCTACAATCAAGAGTAGGTCTAGTCGCGGCTGCCCGAAATATGCTGCTACCATCCTCCGGATGTCACCAAGAACAGTGAGATAACCTAAAGTAAGGATCACTCCCGTGGCCTTATTCTGTACGGTCACCATCAACAACACCCCCGCTATTAGGAGGGCTGCTAAAAGATCCATTTGCTCTCGCAGCAGGAGCATCCACAGGCTGAGCATGAGACCGAGGCCCGCTGCCCATATCCATAGGTCGCCGAAACGATGTTTGAATTCAGCGAGACTTCGGCTATTTGTCATTTCTACTCAAAGATACAAGCATCAGTACTTCAGGCTTTCCTAAAGATGTAATTTGCCTTGAAAGCGGAGGCTATGATGGTAGACCAGCGTCCTAACGGTTAATCAAGCCATACGCGAGAGCGCCAACGACTGTGCCTGCCGCTCCTGGGATTGCCGTATCTAAAAACGCCCTGACCCCACTGCGTGGGATCACCACAATGTCATCGGCCTGAAGTACCGGATCAGCCGCATTGTTCTTTTCAATCGCACGAAGATCCACTGGGATTGCTTGTGCTCCACCATCAGCCGTTTTTCGTACTATAGACACGTTCCCAAGCTTGGCCGTCTTATTTGCCCCTTGGGCTAGGGCTAAGGCGTCAAGGACATTCAGTGGCTTGCCATAGGAGAGCGGAAACTGTCCGGAATGGCTGACATCGCCAACGACGTAGATCGTTTCTGCGCGAGAAACATCAACAATATCCCCGGGCTTAACTTGAGTCATCCGCTGAGTTGTAGAGTAGTCGGGTGACTGAACATGGATTATCGTTGGATTTAGCGGATCGCTGTGGTGCGTGATTGTGATAATAGATCCCTCAGCAGGTGTTGTGCCTCCCGCTGCGGTCAAAGCATCATAAAGCGAGTGTGTACCGAGAAAACGGTAAATGCCGGGATTTCTTACTTCGCCGAGAACATCGATCCCTTGAGTAGCATAGTCAGTCACAAGTACTGTGACACTAGGAGTAAACATTAGCTGATCGTCGCGAAGGCGCTGCTCGATCGCGGCCGCAGCCTGTGACGGGGTAAGGCTTGCCACCTTCACGTCACCTACAACAGGCATTGCCACTGATCCGTTCTGATCTACGCGTACCCTCCCTGAGAGCTCTGGGGTATTAAATACCTCTACATCAAGCAGATCTCCGACGGTGAGAAGGAGAGAACTCCCGCCCTCTGCGTCAGATCCAGGAAGTATGACCTTGCCACCCGTGTTCTCGTTTTGGCCGTGAGCATTCGGACCAGTCGGTAACAGGCATACTGCGGCTAGTAAGAGGAACGTTGTACTCAGTCGAGCGGCTTGGCTGTGCACTACAAGCGAAGTTATCGTTCGTACCAAAGATCTAAGCAAAGTAAGCATGCCTTGCCCTTCCATATAAGTCGGTCGCCAACTCACTCTTGGGAACGTCATCAATAAGCACACCTGCCACCTGAGCTTCAGTGTGATCTAACATGTTCTGTATTTGTACTAAAGATCTAAGACGGGTTACTCCGTAGCGAGATACAAGTATTACAGCATCGGCCCAGCTGGCAAGTGGAAGACTATCGCTCACAACCAGCAATGGCGCGGAACACAAAATCACAAAGTCGAAGGTTGATTCCCATTCTTGCAGTGCAGAGCGGAAGCTTGCCGATGCAAGACGCTCTGCAGGGAGCGTGATGGGAGCGCCTGCAGTCAAAAGAGAAAGGGTGGTCAAATCGGGAAGTGGCTGGGAAAAGCGAGCCGGGATCGTTGAATCCAGCAAATACTCTGTCAGCCCAACAGAATTCTCCACAGAAAACTCAATATGCAAAGCCGGGTGCCGCAGATCTGTGTCGATTGCCAGTACGCGGTACCCCGCTTGCGCGAGGGATACAGCGACATTGGCAGCAGTCTTACTAACACCTTCACCAGGATGAGCGCTCGTAATCAAAAGCTTTTTTAAGTGCGCATTCGGGAATGATAATAGAATCGCGTTGCGAACATTGCGATATGCTTCAGCATTGCGGGACGTAGGCCTTCTAAAGGTTACTAGGGACGCCTCTCCCTTTGTATTACTAGGGGAAATATGAGTGGATCCTTGCCTGCTTAGATCACGCGGCAGAACACCTAAAACAAAGTATCCCATCTTCTCGACCTGAGAAACTGTCCGCAACTTGCCGGAGGCAGCCTCACCAAGGAACGCGGCCATCGTTCCAGCAAATAGGCCGAGAATCGCACTGCCGCACAGAATTAACAACTTTTTCGGCGCGACGGGGATCGTTGGAACGCGCGCGGTATCGATAAGAACGGTGTTGATCCCGTTGACATCAGCATCTACACTCGCCTGTTGCAGTTTGCGCCTTAGGGTGTCGTAAAGTTCTCGACTGGAAGTCACATCTGCCTGCAGGACTGCGTACTCGGCCTGGTTGCGGTTCATACCATAGGCTAGATGCGTTTGGGCGTCATACTCGGCCTGAAGCATATCCTGGTTTGCCTTCGCAGCGTCGTATTCCTGCTTCAAGCGACTTTTGATTGTAGTAACCGCGCTGTTCAGCTGTGCCGTCACGGTTGCAAGCTGCTGCTTCATCTCAAGCAGAGGAGGATATTTAGGCCCAAACTTTGCAGACATTTGAGCGGTCTTTGTGTAGAGGTCTCCCTGCGCGGCCTGCAACGAAGCGAGACTAGGATCGGGGAAAAGAACCATTAGCGCGCCCGGATCGCCGGACGAAGCAGCACGCATTCTTGATTCCTTTTCGATACGAGTAGCCTGAGCCGCCGTAAGCGATTCATTAAGGAGTCGAAGGCGATCGGTGATTGTGTTGGTACTGCCAGTGCCATCCGTGCCTAGAATATTGTTTTGCTCTTCGAATGCGGCAAGATTCTTTTGTGCTGTATCGACCTGATTCTTTAAAGTTGCCATTTGCGCAGAAAGCCAAGTACGAAGCTCGGCAACAGAACTGTCTCGGCTAATAAAACTTTGGACCGTATATGCTTTCGCTAACGTATTAACTACATCTGCTGATACTTTAGGGTTGTGCGACCGGACTGTCAGGTTGATGATGGCAGTCCCTTCAATTTGTTTTGCGTCAGTATCCGACTCCAACTGGTTTAATAAAGCTTGCTGATCATGACTGAGGCTGGCTAGGTTCTCAGGCAGTCCAACCGCAGCCTTGCTGGCACCTGTATACTCTTCAAAGGTCTTGTCTGGCAATGATCTCAGGGTTCTGAGAGCAACTCCATCACTTTTTAGGACTGCGATCTCTGTATGCAATACCGAGTCAGGATCGGCGCTACCAGCCGCAGTGAGATCATTTAAGCCGAGCGATCCTGCACGACCGGGGTCTATGCGTATCGTTGCAGCCGCTTCGTAGACGGGCTTGGTAAGAGACAGGTATACGACAGAGCATGCCACGCAAATCGCTGCACAAATGAAAATGAATGGCAAGTGCGCCCGCAGCGTACGAGCAATGTCACCGATCGACACCCCCGAGTCAACTTCTGGCTTGGCAGTAGAACGAGATACGGATTTTTCGATGGTGGCTAGCTGCGTCATCTTACCTTTCCAACACAAGACTTGGGTGACTGTATGCCATGATGGCATTTGGACCAGAAAACAAGAGCTCAACATTGAGACGAAAAGCTAGCAGCAGCAACCCTAAGGTGGAGTGGAGGACGTCGATCGCTCGGCCAGAATAAAAGTAAATTACGTAGTGCGATGGTACCATATCGCTAAAGTGGCAAGGTAAGGATTTGGAAGGCGTGTTATGGTCCCGTATTCCCGTAGGCATTTGCGTACTCCTGTCAGTTTAGAAAACCAAGACAGTGAGCCTACACCGAAACACTTCCAACAAGTTCATACTGCTGGCACTTGGTTTTGGAGAAGTAAGTCAGGGTATTGAGGGCAACAGGCTTTGCAGCAGCTCCTCGACTCTGGAAACGAACGCTTCTATAGTAAAGCTGCGTCCTCGGATGGCTGCTCCTTTTTGGATGATTCCGCGACGTACGGGATCAGCCAGTAGGTCTACGAGTGAGGATGCAAGCAAATCAGGGTTGCTGCTTTTGATAAGGATGCCGCTGACGCCATCTTCAATTATTTCGGTAGGACCGCCTATGTCACTTGTGACAACGATCTTTCCTTGAGCCATTGCCTCAACAATTGCCATACCAAACGGTTCGATTCCTGTTACAGGCTGAACGATAATATCGGCGGCTGTCTGCCACAACAGGGTTTCTTGCATTGAACGTTGCCCGGCTAGAACAAAGCGCTCGCCACTATCGAGGTGATCCACCATAGCCCTTATCTCATCCGCATATAACGAATCCGATGCATGGGCGCCTCCAACTATAAAAAACATGACTTCTTTGTTTCTACCTAAAAGCTTCTGCGAAGCTTCTACGAAGATGTGAGCCCCCTTCCATCGCTCTAAGCGAGCAACCATGCCGATCACCGGTATATCGCTTGGAAGGCCGAGCTCTCTTCTTGCCTCACGCTGTGACAAGCCTTGATCAGTACGCATAACGACACCTGGATAGCAGACATGACTTCTTCTGTGCGGAAAAAGCCGATCCTGAGACGTCTTCGATGTGCGAGAGCAACAAAACACTGCGTCTACCGGAATTAGGGTGATCAGCCGATCCATGAAGGCACTGCCGACCGGAACACTATGTTGAAACCAAACAACAGGAACCGCCATAACAATTGCTGCGGGCCCAACATAGAACTGCCCCTTGGACATCCAAGACATAACAAGATCAAGGCGTTTGTCTCTAATCCACGCCCTAATTTTCTTTACGACCAAAAGATAGTTGCTAACGTCAGATAATCTAGTTGCATGGAAAACCACCGTGTCATAACCAAGGGCACGCATTTCTCCCACGAGCGGACCATCCTTAAGAAACCCGCATACGTAGTGGTACCGGTCACTTTTGTGCCTCATTAAATGACCAAATAAGGCCTCTGCACCTCCGGCTTGCTCGCCGAGCGTCATTAATATCCCTATTGTTGGTCGGCTGTCGATCATTTTAGCTCTATAAATAGCAACATCATCTAATCAAGGCACTCTTCCACGTTCCCACGCTATGCTGTCGGAGACACACCACGCAACCTGCGAAGCAGAACCATCAGTTCTTCACGCCTAATAATCAGACTAGGTGGCGCCACCTTTAACTTAATCCGGAAATTGACTAGCACACATACAAATCTAACTGTCGTCGCAAGAGTCAACGCACATGCTGCGCCCCTCGCACCAAATCGTGGAATGAACCAATATAGAAGAGGAATAGATGTCAATACACCCGCGCCTTGGAGAAGGCTTACCGTTCCTGGAAAGCCTGATGCTAAAAACGCCTGCGACATGACAGATGTTAGCCCGTCCACAATTGCCTCAAGCACAAGAAACGGAAGAATAGCGGCGGATCTGATGAACTTAGCGCCGTAAACAAGCTTGAGGAGAAGCCCCCCGCACAACCAAAGGGGAAGAGACGCCACGACCATGACGAAGAAGGTTACACGAACCGCTCTTCCGGTTAGTTCCATCACGTCAGCCAGTTCTAGCCCCGACGACTTTGGTAAGGTAACAGGGGAAACTGCTGCCGGAAGAACGCCCAGTACACCTGCCGCACTTTGAGCCACAACATAGAGGCCCATCATCTCCGGATTCAACATTCCTACAATAAGAATGCGATCGATTTGGCTAGCGATAGTGCCGAGGAGGTCACCTCCCCACGCCCGTACTCCGTACCCCAATAAGAGCTTTGAGGAAACGACAATTTCTGAAAAGTCCGGCTTGTAGTGCCGCCACACCCAAATTGCAATTAACACTGTCACTGGAGTTGCTGATACTAAGTAAGCAACAGCTGCTGATGTCGCGTTGAGGTCATGGGCGAAACGGAGAACCAGCAGTACTACAAGAACTGACAAAGGAGAGAAAAAGCGGAAAAGATTGAAGTTGCGAAAAGAACCGGCAGATTGGACAAAAGCAACAATCGTTACGGCCAACAAAGCCAGTGGTGTGACAATCGTCATCTCCTGGGCAAACCGAATCTGGCTTTGAGAGTAGGTGTGTAAGGAGTGAGGTATGACAATGAATCCAATAAGGGCTGCTGCCACACCCAAAAGGACACTTAGAAGAAAGGCTGCGCCCGCCAGCCTACTCGCATCTTCAGGACGCCGTTTGAGCCAGTACACCGATGCAACTGGAACACCGAGAGACAATCCGTATGCCAGAAATTGGGGCCACATAATTATGGCCGTCAACGCTCCACGGCCGCTTGGACCCAACGTTCGAGCAATGAGCACTCCCGATACTATATTAAGCCCTTGAACCGCGACACTCGCAACAGCTGTCTGAACCACTGCTGTTGCAGCTGAACGCGCACTTATGAATCGTCGGGCAAGCTTCTTCAAGGGATCCGCTCATATCCTTCATCGGTAAGCTAACATTTGGTAACTATTAGCAAGAAGGTCGCCACACCTCTTCCTTCCTTACGTGTGATCCTACCTGAAGTTGCTCCCCACGACAACATTGCCATAGATCTGTAACTCGGCGGACCGTCACAACGACGTGTAAACTTACTCAAACAGCCTTGTTCTGATAGAGCCGCACTGATACTGATGGGCTGCTGTCCTATACCTAAAGCTATTTAGCCCTCGCTACTCCACAGTCATTTTGGTGCTACTACAGGAAAGCTAATCAACGTAGAGGCAGGGGGATATACACCACTTGCCACTTGGTTTGCCTGGAGGGTTACAATACCAGTTCCGCTGACTGTTATATTCGTCCCGTTAAGAATTGCGTTACCACTTATAACAGAGTAGCTGATGATACCAGGTGAGCTCGAAAGCGCCCGGACTCCAAAGGCTGCTCCAACGGTTTTTGGACTAATGTTTATAAACATCAGGGGCTGAGGATTGGGCGACACAGGAAAAGTAATCGTAGTGGTACTACTTGCATAAGTATTGCTCGCCGCTTGCGTCGCAGCCAGAGTCACATTCCCTGCACCATTCATCGTGACCATGTTCCCTGAGATCAGCGCCGGGCCGCTTACCACAGAGTACGTGACAGGCATTGGTGACACTGAACTCGCCTTAACTCCAAGGACGTCCCCAAATGTCTTCGGAGAGATAGGCACAAAAGTAAGCTTGGGCGTAGCAGGCACTATAGATATACTAATGGTGGCCACTGACGCGGGGTACTTACCGCTCGACATTTGGCTCGCTTCGATTATCACCGTTCCGACACCCTTTGCGGTGACAGCGTTCCCGACGAGAGTTGCGGGGCCACTTACGACAGAGTAACTAATAGCTCCAGCTGAAGCCGAGGAAGCACTGACCGTAAACACATCTCCGTATGAATGCGTTGGAATACTTTGAAATGCCAATGCTGATGAATTCTGTGTAACTTGGAAAACAACCAACGTTTTGGCACTTGCATAGTTGCCGCTAGCCGTTTGCGTTACCTGGATGTTTACCGTCCCGAGCGTATTAAGGACGGTAATGATGTTTCCTGCGATAGTCGCTGGACCACTCATAATAGAATACTCGATCGTCCCTTTGGATGGTGAGGAGGCGTATATAGGAAAGACTGCACCGAACTGCTGGGCTGGGATAGTAGCTACATTTAGCTCAGGTGTCTCTGGCAGTATCTGAAAGGTAATGCTTGTGACTGCCGCTGCGTGAGTTGCTGTTGCGGGTTGATTTGCCTGTAGAGTGACGTTGCCAACACCTAACAGCGTAAGGGTTGTTCCTGAAAGGGCCGCAGGACCACTCACAACGGAATAGGCTATTGGCGCGTTAGAAGTTGATGTCGCCTTCACTGTAAGCGGCCCGCTGCCGTAGGTCTGAGATGAGATACTAGAAAAAGTAAGAGCGGTAGAGGCAATAGAACTAAAGCTTGTCGTCGCAGTGGATGCTGCGAATTTACCGCTTGCTGCCTGGCTCGCTGTTAGTACGGATGTACCGACACCAGTTACAGTCACTGTAGCTCCATTGATAATGGCGGGGCCACTGAGAACAGAGTAGCTGATCGTCCCACTAGAGGCCGATGTAGCATTTACAGTAAAGGTGTTACCTACTATTTTGACAGGTATACTCGCGAAGCTCAGAGTCGAACTCGCAGCAGATACAGTAAAGCTCGT
>CAXTNM010000007.1:0-26391 GCA_964245715.1 uncultured Acidobacteriaceae bacterium
TCCCCCAGCGGCACCCGCCTGCGCCCCCACTAGGTCCTTCTGGTCGTCATCCGCCAACTTCTCCCCATACTGCTGGATGACGGCAACCCAGTGGGTACCCGGCAGGACTTTCACCCAGCCTTATAAGCTCATCCGTAGACTCGTCCTCGCCCATCTCCTCCCCGAGACCGCATCTACCTAACTGATACGGTGTTCGTCACGCAACATCGTCTTAGGAGAAAGCATGCAAAAACGTACCTTGGGCAAAAGCGGCCTTGAAGTTTCAGCTCTTGGTCTCGGCTGCATGGGCTTGAGCTTCGGCCTTGGCCCCGCAACTGAGAAGTCCGAAGCCATCAAGCTCATCCGCGCAGCCGTCGATCGCGGCGTCACCTTTTTCGACACAGCCGAAGTCTACGGACCCTACATCAACGAAGAGGTCGTCGGCGAAGCCCTCGCGCCGTTCCGCCGAAACGTCGTCATCGCCACCAAATTCGGCTTTGAAGCCGATCCGAGCAACGGCAAGTGGACAGCCGCCAACAGCCGCCCGGACCACATCAGGGAAGCCGTCGAAGGCTCCCTCAAACGCCTCCAGACAGATACGATCGACCTCCTCTACCAGCACCGCGTAGACCCCAACACGCCCATCGAAGACACCGCCGGCGCCGTCAAGGACCTCATCCAGGCAGGGAAAGTCAAGCACTTCGGCCTCTCGGAAGCGGGCGCCAGGACCATCCGTCGCGCGCATGCCATACAGCCCATCACCGCGCTCCAAAGCGAATACTCCCTCTTCTGGCGCGAGCCTGAAGAGTCCGTCCTCCCCACCCTCGAAGAACTCGGCATCGGCTTCGTTCCCTTCAGCCCCCTCGGCCGAGGCTTCTTGACCGGCAAAATCGACGCCTCCACCAAGTTCGAAAGCTCCGACTTCCGCGCCGTACTACCCCGCTTCAGCGAAGAAAACCGCAAAGCAAATCAAGCCATGGTCGACATCGTCACCAGGTTCGCAGAACAGAAGAACGTCACGCCCGCACAGATCGCCCTCGCATGGCTGCTCGCACAAAAGCCATGGATCGTCCCCATCCCAGGCACCACCAAGCTCTCCCGCCTCGAAGAGAATCTCGGCGCCACCACAGTCCAGCTTGACCCGGGCACTGTCCATGCACTCAACGAAGCCTCGGCCGCAATCAAGGTCCAGGGAGAACGCTACCCTGAAAGTAACCAGAGGCTGATCGACCGCTAAAACTCTCCAGGAGTAAACCAACCCTGGCAAGCCCAACCCAACCAATTGAGCACCCCACGGTCGACGCAGTCGTCCGTGGGGCCAAAAAGTTCTCACCGTCAGTCCGGCAAGTAGCGCTCCGCCTCCACCACCGCCCGCGTCACACCAAGCCTTTGCGCCACATCCGCAAATACATGAAAGTGCGCCGTCTGCTGGTGAGATCTACTGGCGTCCTCGTTCACATACGCCTCCACCGCCACCATACGGCTGGCCTTATCGCGCGGAAGCAGCAACTCAAAACTGATGACGCCACGATCTTTCCGCGATGCCTCCGCATTCATCCTGCAGGCATCCAGGAACTCCTGCCAGTGGTCCGGCGGTACCTCATAGCTCACAATCTTGTAAAATCCGCCGCCCTTCGACTGCGCATCCGGAGTCGCAGCAAACGCCTCAGGGCCAAACATCCCCGCCATCGGTAAGGCAGCCGCCACCCCAAGCATGCCTGCAAACAGGCTGCGTCTCGTGACGTCACCGGTCAAACACTCGTTGGCCTTCAGATCTTCCTCACCCTCACACTCAGGAAACATAGTTCCTCCCCTTGGCTGCCGACCTCGTGCAACGTTCCAGAAGATGTCTTACAGCCTCAAGCCTTCTTACGTAGCGAGTCATCCCGAAATACCCAACCACGGATGTAAACAGCGCAATCGCAAAGTTCTTCACCTTCACCATGTCCACGATCGCTGCCACTAACGTCTTGCCGTGTTCAGCCCTGCCCGTAAACTCTCCCATCAGCAGGTTCGAGTAAAACAGGAAGATGATGAACCCGATCTCGATCGCTGCTCGTAGATAAGGATTCTTTGGCGAATACATACGCCCAGCCTAGCAGTTGTGAAAAGCTCCTCTCGCCACCCCCGAAATCCACCCTCTTCCTGGCAGCGCCGCTAGCTTCTCCTGGAACTGCCGAAAGACTCCCGGAATCCTGGCGTTTTCCCAAAAGGGGAACGAACGCGAAAGAATCGACGAACTTTCTCACCGCGACACCCTCGAAAACCGCAGCAATCTCGCATGTCAACCCTCATCATGACGCATCTGCAACAAAGCAAACCACTTCGTGCTGACCGCTTTACCCTCGGCAAAGGCCTATAATTAAACTAGAAGAACAAAGAAGCACAGAGGTTCCACTGAGTCAGTTGAGACGTACTCGCTCGACATGCTTTCCTGAGGAGATCCTAAGTCGTTTGTTTTGAGTCAGATGCCCATAAGTCGCCTGCTATCAATAATTTACCCATAAAGCTTTTGTTTTGTATATTTTGCAGAAAGTAGGGGGGGAGGGGGTACCCATGCACGAACTTCCTTGCAACCAAACTCCCTCTGTTGTACTCTCATCCCCAGTATGATTCTGCACTCCAACTCGACCAGCACGCGATTCAGCTATTGTGGCTATTGGTGGCGCCCTGCGGCTCTGGTTGGACACGTGCATCTCTTGAAGCGTTGAAACCCAAGAGACTTCGCAATCCACCGAAAGCCGCAACCCACAAGGTTGCGGTTTTCTTTTGCCCTTGAATCGAAAAGAGAGAAAACGATGCTTTCCACCAACTCCATATCCGCTGAAGCCCAAGCCATCACCCTTCCCGCAACGCTCCAGCGCATCGTCCTCACCGGTTTTATGGGAGCCGGTAAAACCTCTGTCGGCCGCATCCTGGCTGAACTCCTGGGCTGGAACTTCCTCGACCTCGACCATCATCTCGAAGTCCGCGCCGGTGCCTCGATCGCCGCACTCTTCGAGACCCACGGCGAGCCCCACTTCCGCCGCCTGGAGTCCTCCGCTCTTGCCAACGCGCTCGCCCGACCGCAAACCGTTCTGGCCCTCGGCGGTGGTACTCCCGAACAACTCACCAATCGCCTACTGCTCGAACAGACTCCGGGAACCCTCGTCGTCTTCCTCGACGCTCCTTTCGAAACCCTCTTCGATCGCTGCATGCTGCAAAGCTTCGCCTCCCCCGATCACATCCGGCCCGTGCTTGCCTCACCCATCGAAGCCCAGGCTCGCTTTCAAACCCGTCAGCCCCTCTACAAACGTCTCGCACGACTCACCGTTCCCTCGGGAACCCTGACACCAGCGGAAGCTGCCGAGTCAATCGTTCATAGCCTCACGAAGCTGAAATAACCCACACCATGCTCTGGGTCTCCCGACCGAGCTTACAGCTCAACTTTGCTTTTCTCCGATTAGGTAAAATTTCTCCTGCAATTCTGTCCAAGGTTGCATCCAAACGATTGAATCCAGAGGAGACAGCCCCTGCCTGACCCAGTTAATACCCTCGCCGCGTCCGCTGAACCTGACAAGGACGTTCCCGCTTCCTCCGCGCCGCTCTCCGCGGTTGCCGCTGAGCGTCGAGCCTCCACGCGTGCCAACATCATCTTCGCTGTTGCAATCCTCCTCCTGCTCACAGTCGCCTACAAGCTGCTCAAAGAGATCGAAATCCTGTATGTCAGCGCACTCTTTGCCGTCGTGCTGATGCCCTTGGTCAATCGCATCACCCAGCTCAAGATCCGCCATCGTTCACCGTCGCGAGCGGTCGCGATTCTCATTCTGCTCGTCGGTGTTCTTAGCGCTTTATCCCTTTTCTTCCTCGTCGGCCTGCCACCAGTCGTCCACGATGTGCAGGGTTTCGCGCACGAGTTGCCGAAGCGCATCCCGAACGCCGTCGCTCGCGTCCGTCACATCCCCTTGGCCGATGAGATCGGACTCGACCAGATCGCAGCCAAAGCAGAAAATCTCGCCGGAGCCGTGGGCGCCTACATCGTCAACGCCATTCCGCTCTGGCTCTCGCACCTCTTCGACATCCTTACGGCGCTCTTCCTCTGCATCTACTTCATGCTCGAAGGCGAGCACGTTTACGAGTTCTTTCTATCGCTGTTCCCATCCTACGAACGCAACCGTCTCGACAACACCCTGCGCAAAGCCGAGGTCAAGATGAGCAAGTGGCTCTTCGGCCAGGGCTTGCTGATGCTCACGCTTGGCGTCACCTCGACCATCGTCTTCGGGGTCATGCACGTACGCTACTTCTTCCTCCTCGGCGTCTTGATGGGCTTGCTGAACATCATCCCGATCGCAGGTGGAGTGATCACCATCATCCTCGCCGGAACCGTCGCAGCCTTCGACTCGTGGGCAAAGATGGCAGGTGTCTTCGCCTTCTACGCCATCTATGTCAACATTGAAAATGCGGTTTTGACACCGCGCATCATGAAGTCCTCGGTCGACCTGATGGGCATTACGGTGCTGATTGCGTTGCTTCTCGGTACGGCCCTCGCCGGGATCGTCGGAGCTCTGGTTGCCGTTCCAACCGCAGCGCTCATCGCGGTTCTCCTCGACGAATACGCCGTGCAGAAGTAGCACTTTACCCGAAAGCGGTAGCAACGCGCGGAACGCTCGCGCTTTGCTACCCTGAATGCTGTGCTTCCTCCAACCTTCGCCCAGCCCGAACGTCGCTCCTACGCAGTCCCAATCGTATTTTCGCTCGTCGTCCTGGCACTTGCGATTGCGATTCTTCACGGCACAACCAGAACTTCGCTGACCGCAAAGGTCCTACGCACAGATTTCATGCCCAACACCACAATCTATAAAGGCGACTCGATCGTCCTGGGCCCTCCGCAGACAAGCTATACGCTCTTCGTGGTCTCCACTCTTCACCTTGAAAATCACCGCAAGCAGTCTATCTCGCTCGACGATCTCGTCCTCACGCTAACCGATCCTTCCGGCGCGCAGCTCACCGCGCAGGCTCTTCGACCGCAGGAGCTCCAGAACGCTGAGGTGTCCTTTCCCAAGTTGAAATCGCTGGTAACTGCCCCGCTTCTGGTCCGCGAAACTCCCATCGCACCCAACCAGGCCGCTCAAGGTACAGCGGTCTTCAGCATCGCCGTTCCGCAGTCCGTCTGGGACTCGCGCAAGTCCGCCACCATCGCGATCACGCCCTACCACCTCGACCCGATCACGCTTAGAATCCCTCTGAAATAGCTTCGCGACAACCTCTTCCCGAGACGCTATACCCTGTTCTTATGCGCCGCCGCTGGATCGCCGACACTTACACTCCCGCTTCCGGACACCCAACCCACGCTGCTCTCACCGGTGACCAGGCCCTGCACCTCGCGCGCGTGCTCCGCGCCGAACATGGCCAGATCTTCGATGTGGTCGCCGCAGGCTTCCTGCACCGTGCCGAGATTACAAGCGTCTCGCCCGAGCGTGTCGAGTTTTTGCTGCACGAAGAGCTCGAAGCCGACACCGCTTTGCCGCTACACCTGTACCTCGCCGTCTTCAAGTTCGACCATCTGGAATGGGGAATCGAAAAGGCTACCGAGCTCGGCGTGGCCAGGATCACACCGATCCTCGCTCGCCGCACCGAAAAGCATCTTGCACAGGCCTCGCCCAAGCGAGTGGAACGCTGGCGCCGCATTGCACACGAAGCAAGCCAGCAATCCCGGCGAACATCAGTTCCCGTTATTGCGGATCCGATCGCTCTGAAGCAGGCACTTGCGAGCGAACGCGCACCCAGGCGAATCCTCCTCAGCGAAACCGAGCAGTCCCTGACCCTCGGCGAAGCTCTGGCTGCCTCATCTCCCGATTCTGAGCCGACGGAAGGGATCTCGCACGCGCTGGCAATCGGCCCGGAAGGCGGCTGGGCGCCCGAAGAGATGTCGCTCTTCGGCGAGCGCGAATGGACGCCAGTCACCCTGGGTCCACGTATCCTGCGCGCCGAAACCGCCGCTATCGCGGCAATCGCGATCGCAGGCACCTTTCTCAGCTAAGCGTCGGCTAAGATAGAACGGACTATGGAATCACATCAGAAACGCGCCCTCGTCACCGGAGGCGCAGGCCTCATCGGCTCACACATCGTCGACCTTCTGCTCCGCGAAGGCTGGACCGTCCGCATCCTCGACAACCTGGAACCGCAGACACATAAGCACGGTAAGCCCGAGTGGGTGAATCCCGCAGCCGAGTTCCGCCAAGGCAATGTGCAGGACTACGACACAATGCTCTCGGCGTTGACCGATATCGACGTCGTCTTCCACGAGGCTGCGTATGGCGGCTATATGCCGGAGATGGCGAAGTACGTCCTCGTCAACAGCTTTGGCACAGCGCAGATGCTCGAGATCATCCGCGACCACAAACTGCCAATCAAGAAGGTTCTCGTCGCCAGCTCGCAGGCCGTCTACAGCGAAGGTGCCGCCCAGTGTCCTGAGCATGGTCACGTTGTACCATTGCTTCGGCCAGCCGAGCAGCTACGCGCAGGCGACTTCAGCGTACACTGCCCGATCTGCGGCAGGGCGACCACGTCGATCCCGACGCCCGAGAATACGCCCGGGGGCGGCGAGACCGTGTACGCCCTCACCAAGGTAGACCAGGAAAAGCTGGTACTGCTGTGGGGCAAGCAGACCGGGATTCCGACAGTCGCGCTGCGCTACTCCTGCACCTACGGCCCGCGGCAGTCGCTGTTCAACCCCTATACGGGGGTGATCGCGATCTTCTGCACTCGACTCCTTAATGGCCAGCCGCCGATCGTGTATGAGGACGGCGGACAGACCCGCGACCTCTGCTTCGTTGAAGATATCGCTCGCGCCAACCTTCTTGCGGCCACTACAGACACGCTCGATGGTCTCCCTGCGAATGTCGGCAGCGGTCGCGCCACCAGCGTGCGCGACCTGGCCGGCATCATCGCCGACCAACTCGGCGTAAAGATTGCGCCACTTGCACGGGGCGAGTTCCGGCCTGGAGAGATCCGCTCCCTCATCTCTGATATCAGCCGCATTCGCACCATTGGCTACGAGCCTCAAACCACCATCGAGCAGGGCATTGGGCGCTATGTCGAATGGATCAGAACGCAAGGCACGGTGGAAGATTACTTCGCCAAAGCCGAAGAAGGTCTACGCGCCAAGGGCATCGTGCAGAGCGTGAAGAGCTGAGCCGCAAACAAGAGCGGCCAACCCATGGGTTGGCCGCTCCTTTGTTTTACCTTGCGTTTAGCTAAAGATGTCCTTCACCTTGTCGAACAGACCGCGCGAATGCGGCGCGTTTTCGACCACCATAGTTGCGCTGAGTTGCTTCATCAGGTCCTTTTGCTCTTTGGTAAGCTTGGTCGGAGTGGCGACTCGGATTTGCACCACCAGATCGCCTTTGCCGCGCTCGTTGAGGTGCGGAACCCCTTTCGCGCGCAGACGGAACTCCTTGCCACTCTGTACGCCTTCGGGAACCTTGATCGTCTCGGGGCCCTCAAGTGTCTCGATGGTCAACTCCGTGCCCAAAGCAGCCTGTGGGAACGAGATGGGCATGACGCAGTGCAGATCGTCGCCATCGCGCTCGAAGAAGCGGTGCTTTTTCACGTTGAGCACCACATAAAGATCGCCGCCCGGACCTCCGTACCGCCCTGACTCCCCCTCGCCCGAGTAGCGAATCCTCGTATCCTGCTCTACGCCTGCGGGGACCTTGACCAGCAATTTGTGCTCGCGCTCGACCGTCGTCTGGCCCGAGCAGGTCTTGCACGGATCGGTCACGACCGACCCGATTCCGCCGCAGGAAGGGCAGGTGCGGGCGACCGAGAAGAAGCCTTGCTGGAACCGCATCTGACCCGAACCCTTACACTGCGCACAGGTCTGCGGCTGCTTGCCGCGCTCTGCGCCGGTTCCGCGACAGTCCTCGCAGGTTTCCGCGCGCCGAATCGTAATCTCGCGTTCAACACCGAAGACCGCCTCTTCAAACTCCAGGCTGAGGTCGTATCTCAGGTCGCGCCCACGCTGGGTGCGTGAGGCACGGCGATTGCCGCCCATGTTGAACATCTCGCCGAATATATCGCCGAAAATGTCCCCCATGTCGCCCTGGAAGCCGCCGGTGAACGGGCTTCCGCCACCACTACCGCCCTGGAACGCGGCATGCCCGAAGCGGTCGTAGGCCGCGCGCTTCTCCGAGTCACTCAGAATGGAATAAGCCTCCGAGCACTCCTTGAATTTGGCTTCGGCCTGAGGATTATCAGGGTTCCGATCTGGGTGATACTGCATCGCGAGTCGACGGTAAGCGGTCTTCAGCTCTCCATCGCTCGCCGTCTTGGTGACACCCAATACTTCGTAGTAATCAATCTTCGTCACGTTCGCCGTAGCCATCTCTCTCGAATCCTAAGTTTTCCTTTGCGCAGCCTGCGCGCACTTCGTTCTCGTCGTTAACCTCAACGCTCTTGCACGTCTGATCTTCAAACCTAGTCGTTTACCTGCGCTGGATTCACCGCGATCTTCACCATGGCCGGCCGCAAAAGCTTCTCGCGAATCTTGTATCCCCGCCGAATTTCCTCGATCACCTGGTGATCCGGGAACTCCGCCGTCTCGACACTGCCGAGCGCCTCATGCACCCGCGGATCGAACTGGGCTCCGACCGTCTCGACTGCCGTCACATTCAAGCCGCGCAAAGCCTCTTCCATCTGCTTCAGAATCAACTCGACGCCGCCTTTCAGTTGCTCGAGCGAGCCCTGCGCCTTGAGCGCCAATTGGAAGTTATCCATTACGCCGAGGAAGGGTTCTACCGTACTTCCAACGGTGTACTCCCGAGCGTCGGCGCGCTCCTTGGCCTCGCGCTTGCGTGCGTTATCAAACTCGGCCTGCAGCCTTGCGAGGCGATCGGTTGTCGCCTGCAGGTCTGTGCGCAACCGGTCGCGCTCTTCGCGCAACTGGCTAAGCTCGGCTGACTCCTGGGTGCCGGCATCCGCAGCAAAGGCCTCGTTGGATTCCGTTCCCGCTTCAACCTTTTCCACTAAGCCCTCACCCTGTTCCTGCTCTGCGACCTTGCTCATCTTGTCTACCATCCCATTAATTTTTTCTTCGTCAACTGCATCCTTACCATTGTGGCCGATTCCCGCCCATCGCGTCATCTTCTCCCAGCCGCTTCGCATTGCGTCTACCCCAAACCTCTTTGCCTCTCCAACACTTGCGCGACATAGCCGACGGCACTCATCGTCCGCTCATAGTGCATCCGCTTCGGCCCGATAACGCCAACCGTTCCCAAGGTCTCGCCGGCAAGCGTCGCGCGTGCGGCGATGAGCACGAGCCCAGCCATCTCCGGAGCCTGCTCTTCAAGATCGAAGACGACGCGTACGCTCTCCTGCCGCGAGTCAATATATGCATTCAACAGCTCGACCAGTCTCTGCTTGGCTTCCATCGCTCCGAGCATCTCACGTAGTCGTTCGCGATCATCCGCGCCACCGATTGGATGCGTTCCGACCAGATTGGCTACACCTTCTACATAGACGGTCTGCCCAGAACCGACGGAACCTTCGGGCAGCGCGCGCGCCCATAACTGCTCGACTGACTGCATCATCCGGTGATATTCACTGCGTTCTCGCTCAAGGCGACTTCGCAGCTCTGCGCGAACGCGTTCGATCTCCCAGCCACGAAAGTTCTCGTTCAGGAACCTTCCCGCGGTCTCCAACTCCGCGAAGGAAAGATCATGATCAAGCACCAGCACACGGTCTCGCACCATACCGCCACGGGTCACGACAACGGCAAGCACACGGTTGGGCGCAAGCCGGGAAAAGTGCACATGCTCCAACTGATCTCCCCCCGGCATGGCAGCGATGGCGACGCCGACACCGCTCGAGAGCGTGGCCAATACATGGCTGGTGCGCTCGAGCACCGCGTGTGTTCCCGCCACATCCGCAAAACGCGCGTCGATCTCTTCGCGACGTTCCCGCGACACGGCCGCAATCGTCAGGCGGTCGGCCCCAATCCCATCCACAAACATCTTGAAAGCACGCGCCGTCGGGACGCGCCCGGCTGAGGTATGCGGCTGTTCAAGCCAACCTGCCTCGGCTAGAGCGACCATTTCGTTCCGCACCGTGGCCGAACTGACATTGGCCGCACCAAAGCTGGAGGCGATCGCACCAGAGCTGACGGGTTCGCCGGTAGCGATATACCGCTCCACAATCGTCATCAGGATGGAACGTTGTCGCGCCGTTACCTCAGCCATAGTCTAAGTCTACGCTGGTCGTCAATAGGCCCTGCAACTCCCCTAATGCGGTTTAAGACCCGTCGGAAGTGGACCTTGTACGCAATGAGGACGCGTTTGCTCTAGGAGATCTCCAGCACATCCTCATTCCCCACCTTCTCGGCAGCCGCCACGATCCGGTCCGCAACGTCATAGAACGCTCCGCCCAGAGCACTTCCCCGCCCTGCCAAAGCTACCGGCATGCCGGTGTCTCCACCCTTCCGGACACTTGGGTCCATATCGACCGAGCCGAGGAACTCCAGCCCGAACTGCGCCGCCGTGCGCTCCGTGCTGCCGGCGCCGAATACATCGAGCATCGTGCCGTCGGGCATCCGCATCTGCGACATATTCTCGACCATGCCGAGCACCTCTACCTTAACCTGGTGAAACATCTCGAGCGCTTTGCGCGCGTCCTGGAGGGCGACGGAAGAACCAGTTGAGACGACGACCGCACCGGTCAGCGGAACGGTCTGGACAAGCGAAATGACGACGTCCCCGGTCCCCGGAGGCAGATCGATCACGAGGTAATCGAGCTCACCCCACTCCACCTGCATCAAGAACTGGCGGATGATCTGGTGCAGCATGGGACCGCGCATCACCATCGGCTTATCGCCCGGCGAGATCAGTCCGACCGAAATGAAGCGCACGCCGTGCGAGAGAATCGGCTCGATCCGGTTCTCGTTCACCACATTCGGCTGGCGCGTCACGCCGAGCATCATCGGAACGTTGGGCCCATAGATATCCGCATCGACCAGACCGACTTTGTAGCCCATCTTGCCGAGCGCGACCGCCAGATTCACTGCGACCGTCGTCTTGCCGACGCCGCCCTTACCGCTTCCTACCGCTATAACGTGCTGTACTCCAGGCAAGGGCATCGGCCCCTGCGGTACTGCTTGTCCTGCTGCCATTTTTGAATCTCCTATTCAGGTCCCGACCCTGCTTTAAAGGTGCCAATCCGCCGTCAACTCTTCCCTGAGGCGCTTCCGTCGCAACGTCTCGCCCGCGCGCATCTCGCGACGACGCCCTGCATCTTCCCAGCGACGGTGTTGATGATCGGTCTCAAGTTCTAACTGCGGCACAACGAGCCCTTGCCCATTCTGATCCACGGCGACAAAGGTAATGTAAGCCGAGCTGACGTGCCGCAACTTCTGCGCGCGCACATCCTCGACCATCGCCTTGACACCAACTTCCATTGAAGTCCGGAACGCACGGTTTACGCTGGCTTTGAGGATCAAGAGGTCGCCCACGTGCACCGGCGCTACGAAGTCAAGGTGATCCATACTCGCGGTGACCGTGATCGCGCGCGCATGGCGGCTTGCGGCCATCGCGCCGGTCAGGTCCATATACTGCATCAGTCGTCCGCCAAACAAGTTTCCGAGGGCATTGGCGTCCCCAGGAAAAACAATCTCCGACCGTTCCGACTGAGACTCGCTCACCTTTCGCGTCAACTCTACATCGCTCATCTTCGTAGTTTACCCTTTGCGCGTGCCGGGTCCTGCTAGACTGGGGCGAAGTAGAAGCGAGGATGCCATGGCCACTCCCGTGATAATCCCGATTGCTGAATACCTCGAAACAGTTACCGCCCTGACCGCGAGTACATCGACGGCGAGATTGTCGAGCGACACACGGGAACTTGGGAGCACTCACGCATTCAGTTGCTGCTTGCGCTCTGGTTTGGGCAGAATGAACGCTCGTGGGGCATCCAGGGGGCCACAGAATGGCGCACTCAGGTGGCGCCATCGCGCGTGCGGATCCCAGACCTGGTTCTTGTTCAGCAGGGACCACAGGCTCGTGTGCTCGCCACACCCCCGGTCCTGATCATCGAGATCCTGTCACCTGAAGACCCCTATGCCGAAACCGAACGGCGAGCAGCCGATTTTCGGCAGATGGGCGTCGAGACGATCTGGATTATCGACCCGACCACCCGCACCGGACGCGTGTGCACCGGCAACACATGGACGCAGGCCACGCGCCTCGAAGTCTCCGGCACACAGATCTACGTCGAGCTCGATACCCTGTTCGCTCAGCTTGACTAGATACAATAGAGCGATGGACAAACTAGCCCTCCTCACCGAGATCCTCACGCAGAATCCCTCCGATAACTTCGCCCGTTATGGGCTAGCCATGGAGTTCATCGCCCAATCCCGCACGGAAGAAGGCCTTGCCGAGTTCGACAAGCTGATCGCGCAGTCGCCCGACTACGTTCCTGCATACCAAATGTCGGCTCAGACGCTCGCCAAGCTCGGTCGCAACGAGGACGCCATCAGCCGCTTGCACACCGGCATCGCCGCCGCCAATCGCACCGGCAACCAGCACGCGCTCGCCGAGATGGACGCCTTACGCGACGAACTGTCGTAGCGAGAGGCTCACTTCGTCGTTTTGACCACACACCCGCTGGAATCCCGCGCCCCACTTGAAACGTCTATACTTCCATCATGGCGAAACCCGCAGCACTGCCCCAGACACTCGGCGAACTCCGCAAGTCCGAATACACTTCCGAACGGGTCTCCCGCTCCGTCAAGGACGAGCTCCGCGACAATCTGATCAACCGCCTGCGCACGACCGCGCGTAGTAAAGAGCCGCTCTTTCCGGGCATCGTCGGATATGAAGATACCGTTGTTCCGCAGATTGTCAACGCCGTGCTCTCGCGTCACAACTTCATCCTGCTTGGTCTCCGCGGCCAGGCGAAGTCGCGCATTCTGCGGGCGCTCACGACGCTTCTGGATCCGTACTCCCCCTTTGTGGCCGGCTCGGAATTGCGTGATAACCCTTACGCTCCGCTCAGCCGTTTTTCGAAGAACCTGATCGCTGAGAACGGCGATGACACTCCCATCGCGTGGATGACGCCGGTGGATCGCTACATCGAGAAACTTGCCACGCCCGACGTAACCGTCGCTGACCTCATTGGTGATGTGGACCCCATCAAAGCGGCACGCAGTGGCCAGGAGCTTGGCTCCGAGCTGACCATGCACTACGGTCTGCTGCCCCGTGCGAACCGCGGCATCTTCGCAATCAATGAGGTGCCGGACCTCGCTGGCAAGATCCAGGTCGCGCTTTTCAACATCATGCAGGAAGGTGATGTGCAGATCAAGGGCTATCCCGTGCGGCTGGAGCTCGATGTTGCGATCGTCTTCTCGGCGAATCCTGAGGACTACACGGCGCGCGGTAAGATCGTTACCCCGCTGAAGGACCGCATCGGCAGTGAGATCCGTACGCACTACCCTGAATCGGTGGATGAAGGGATTGCAATTACCGAGCAGGAAGCATGGACCGCGCGCAGCTACGCTCCGGGTGATAACACGATCCAGAACATTCAGATCCCGCATTACATACGCCAGATCGTCGAGGGCATTGCCTTTACAGCGCGCGAGGACAAGAAAGTTGACAAGCGCTCGGGTGTGTCGCAGCGCCTGCCTATCTCGACGATGGAGTTGGTCGTCTCGAACGCTGAACGACGCGCTTTGCTTCACGGAGAGTCACTGGTGGTGCCCCGCGTCGGTGACATCTACGCCGCGCTCCCAGGCATCACGGGTAAGATCGAACTTGAGTATGAGGGCGAGATGCGGGGTGCGGACACGGTGGTTCGCGAGATCATTCGCCAATCCGTCGCGAACACCTTTGATCAACACTTTCCCGGGCTGAACACGCAGCAGATCGAGCAGTGGTTCAACCTTGGAGGAACTGTCCAACTCAACGACACGCAGGCCGCCGCCAGTTCACTCGCCGAGTTGAAGCAGATTCAGGGTCTATTCGACAAGCTCTCGCCGTTACGCGTTTCTGCAAAGTCGGAAGCCGAAGTCGCTGTCTCGGCCGCTGAGTTTTTACTCGAAGGGATGACCGCCCATAAACGTATCTCGCGTTCTGAAGAGCGTAGCTTCACAGCGGCCGAGAAGAAGCAGCGCAACGTGGACGCTTCTGAATTCGCAGAGCGCATCCGAGACCGCGAGTTCGGCGGCGACCCGAAATCGCGCAGTCGCCGTGGCTTCAACTAGGGGCCGTTCCATGGCTTTCTAAGCTTCACTCTCTTCCCGGTAATCGATACACTCTGTGCCGATCACCGGGGAGAGAGAGTGAATCCCCCATCCTGGTCGAAGTGACAGTGCTGGCGGGAGCAGCCGACTCGAAAAGGCGGTTCTTCAAACCCGTAAGAAGATCTTCTTACGCCAGAGTAACCAGACCGCTCCCCAGCAGACCGCCACATAGCCAACTGAGTAGACGAGCGAAGCGAACGCTGCGTTTGGCACGGCCGGATAGATCTGGTCCCAGATCCAGTGATGCAGGCTGATGCCCGACGGCATCCGAGTGGCATAAAGCATGTCGGCCAGCAACTCCGACAAGACGTAAGCCGTAATGGCGTTGGTACCGAATACCAGCGCCGGTATCCCAATATGATCGCGCACGTTGCCACGCCACTTTGGCAGATCGACGAGCGCCAAGGCAGCCGTTAGCAGCAACAAGCTCAGCCCACCCGCGAACAGCACGTATGAACTCGTCCACATCTTCTTGTTGATTGGGAAGGTAGCGTTCCAAAGCCATCCGCATGCCACGCACACGGTGCCGGCTCCAACGATCCCCGCCAATTTCACCTTCAGGGATAGTTCCTTTCCAAGCCAGATGCCGGTCAATACTCCCAGGAGTGCCGTCCCGAGGGCCGGGATTGTGCTGAGGAGTCCCTCAGGATCACGCGTCTGCTCGTAGAGATGTTGCGGCGTAAACATCCAGCGATCAAGCCACGCCGCGAGATTCCGATCCTTATCGAGCAAGGGAATATCGTGGGTAGGCAGTCCATAACCAGGCACGCGCACAAACCTCAGCAGTACCCAGTATCCGACCAGCGTCATGACCAGCCAAACAACCTTATCCCGCCATCCCTGGTTCCAGAGATAGAGCGTCCCGACCACGAGGTAGCAAAGCGCGATCCTTGGCAAGACGCCGACATACCGAATGGAAGAAAGGCTGGTGAAAGGAAAGCTGTTCACCAGTAATCCCAGGAGATAGATCAGAACGGCCCGACGCAGCACACTCAGGAACAAGTCTCGTCGTGCAACACCTCGCGCGATACGTCTTCCCAGCGAGAAGACGGTGGTGATCCCGACCAGGAAAAGAAAGGTAGGAAAGACCAGGTCCGTCGGTGTGAAGCCGTTCCAGTCCGCGTGCTTCAAGGGTGCATACGCGTGGCTGCTTCCCGGATCGTTCACGAGGATCATAAAAGCAATCGTGATTCCGCGGAGCACGTCCACCGAAGTCAGGCGTTGTGCGAGCCCGTTCTCAACCATCTCGGCAGCATACCCCAACCGAACGCAAAAAGGGGCCGGAGGCTCGACGTCTGCGCCTCCGGACCCTTCACGCGAAAGGCTCTAGCGCTTCATCGAGCCACCGAAGGTGACAGTCAGCATAATACTTCTACCCGCGTTGACAGCAACGTTGTCCTGCCCCGAGATCGCGGTTTGACCGGTCGCAACAAATGGATTTGCATAGGTAGTTCCGTTCGCGGCGATGGAGACCGGCGCGGAGTTGTTAGCCAGCGTAATGCCATTGATATCGTTGTTACCGAAGAGGTTGGTGAAGTCGAGCCGCAGCTTTGTGTTGTTGAAGCGGCCGCCGCTCCGGATCGTGTAGTTCACGTAGAAGTTCGACAGACTGAACGGGTTCACCGTGTAAGCATCGTGGTAGCCATTCGGGCTGTCGACATACATCGTGCCGACACGCTTGTTGAAGAATGCTGCGTCCCAGCTGCCCTTCTGGTACAGAATGCCTTCGGTCTCTATGTCCGATGGTGTCTGCTGCACATTCAGGCCACCCGGTGTGTTTACGTTCAGGGTGGGTGAAGCTGCGCAAACCGCCGCGCTGCCGGTGCAGGTTGCAGCCAGACTACCGCCGCTGTAAACCGCGCGGTTGTAGCTGGCGTTCAGGTACAAGCTGAGACCGTGAGTCGCATAGATGTTCGCCTCACCTTCAAGCCCCTGGGTTACGGAAGGGGGAGTGGCGAAGTAGACAGGCTCGCCGCCGCTCGCCTGCGTGATGATGGACGAGTAGCCATTATCGAAATGAATATGGAAGTAGTCCGCATCGAAGGTTACGTTCTTCAGCTTAAGAACGGTACCCGTCTGGTAGGTCGTGTTTTTCTGCTGCTTTGGTAGCGTGGCTACACCGACCGAGTTGCCCGTCGTTCCCTGGTTGTAGTCGAATACGCTGGACGGAGGAACGATACTACCTTGTGCAAACTGTCCGTAAGCTGACCAATGATTGTTGATGCGATAGTTGCCGGTCACTGAAGGAAGCGTCGCAAAGTAGCTGCCGCCGTTTGAAATAAAGCTCGCGGGATTGGGAGTTACTCCGGCCGGGGCAAGACCGCCGATGGTTTTTCCATCATCCGCAAACTGCTGCGTGCCAACGGTATAGTAAGAGAACTTCACTCCGGGAGTAATCGTCAGCTTACTCGTCGCGCGGAACTCATATTCGGCAAACGGCTGGTATGAGTTTGTAACGAATTTCTCCTTGAAGTTGGGCAGCGCCTGATCTTTATACCCATTGATGGGATCCGTCGGGTACTGGTGCCGGTTTGTATTTGCCCACTCGTACCACATGCCGGCGCGCAGTGTGCCGAACTTAGAGACCTGGCTAAGAACACCGGATTCGCCATACTTACGGTAGCTGTTGTACTTATCCACCGCGCAGGGCAGCTTGCCGCTCACCTGGATGTCGCATGGCTCAACCTTGAGGCCAAGGTAGGTTCCAGCGGCATAGCCGTTTGCAGCCGGGAAGGCGCTTGCGGGAAGTTCGGTGATCGCGACTGCATTCGAATACTTTTCGGAATTGTCGTAGTTATAGGTGTAAGGCTTGACGTCCAGGACGAAGTTATGTCCGAACTCCTTGTGGACTCCTACATACTCGAAGTCGGTGGGTACATGGTAGTAGTTATACTGCGCGTCAAGATAGAGTAGCGGATCAGAGTTATTCGTATTCAGGAAGTTAATTCCTGCACCCGTATATGGTAAGAGTGTGGGGTTTGTTGCGGAAATGGCGCAGCTATAAGACTTTATCGCGCTTACCCCATACATCTGGCAGCGTGTCGCAGAGAAGTTTGGTGTGTTGGCATCGACCCAGATCACTCCGGAGTAACCCGTCAGAACAGTCTTCGGCGAGAGTTTGTATTGAAACTTGATGTCTCCGCCATTTTGATTCTGGTTATTCAGTGTCTGCCATCCATGCGACTGCATGTGGTGAACATCGAGGGTCGCGTTGAACTTCTTTGCCGGCCCGAAGTTTCCTGCGTCATATTGAGCGTCGTAGAGATAGGTGTTGAACGAACCGCCGGAAAACGTTGCACGCACGTTCTGCAGCGGCGAAAGATCCTTCGAAAGCAGATGGATCGATCCACCAAACGGCGCAGGTCCGATCGTCGAGGCCGTTCCCGGACTACGATCAAAGTCCACGCCCCCGATGAACATCGAAGGAAAGAAAGCCCAGGAGTGATGCGTCGGCGTATTTGTGTCGTAGAACGGAACACCGTCGAAGTCTATGTCGTAGTCGCCATCCGGAAAGCCGCGGAAGTAGGTCTTCGACTGGCCCAGGCCGATACCATCGCTGCTGATGGTGAAGGTAGAAGGGACCATCTGCACGATCTCCCCATAGTCCGCGATGGGCGATGTGAAGTTGCTGATGAACTGCTGCGAAATCTCAGTGCGCGCGCTGGTCTCGCCCAGCAGGGCGTCCATTGGGGCAAGCGCCGCAGCCACAGAACCTGACGCATTGGCCTCAACTTCGATCGAGTCGTTCGCGCTATTCACCGGAAGGGTAAACGAGACGAGGCGGGTTCCATCCGAACCAATCGCCACCTGCTGCGTCACGACCGTAAAGCCCGGCGCCGTCACCTGCACCGTGTACGACCCGGCTGGGAGGCCGGCCAGCGAGAAGCGCCCTGAATCATCGGCAGTTCCGTTGAAGACCTTGCCAGTAGCGTCATTCTTGGCGCTTACCGAGGCCTTCGCGATCATGCCGCCCTTTGCATCGGCGACCGATCCCTGAAGACCCGGTACCGACTGCGCCATGATCATCCCGGCTGAGATCGCAAGCATACTACTCACTGATGCCATGCGTGTACGGCAGCCTGGCCCCGGATCAGCCCTCAGAAAGTTACGCAAACCTGTCATCGTCATCCTTTGTTCAATGTCTCTGTCGTTGATGCTCTTAGGCCTCATCTTTAGGCGCGACGGGGCGCAACCCGAAAGAGCATTGTTTCGGAGACAAGCTATTGGCCCATCTCAATGCATATGGGGAAAGGTTTATGTTCTACCGAACCGCACTCAAGGCGGTTCACAACCAGAATCTACAAACACGCGACCAAGACTTATGGAACCGGGAGCCGGGGAGAGCCGCGCTACATTGCAGTTCTGTTACCACTTCGAGTATGCCGCCGAGCCAACTCTGTTTTATGAGCAGGAGGTGAAAATTTCTTCAACACACGATGAATAGCTTTAGTAGCTTGCGTCAGAAAGCTCGCAAAAGAGGCTTACGAAGAGACCCGTCGCTCGCGGAGTCCTAAATATTTAGTTGACAGCAGTAAACCTCAAGTCTAATCTCCTAATCAATTAGTAGAACTTCCTTCTATCGAGGGGCTTCACCATGGGATTGATCGAACAAGTGACCGCCGTTTACCTGCTCAACTCTTTTTGGCAGATTCCAATGCTCTATGCAGCCGGCTGGCTGACGATCCACTTGCTCCACAGTGCCGAGTCGAAGACGCACCATCGCGTCTGGGTCGCCACCCTGCTGCTGCAGGCAATCCTGCCCGCTGCAGATCTCTCCAGGATGCGTCTTCTGCTTCTCTCTCCCGATCAATCATCAGGATCTTCCGCCGGTGTTAGCACCCATATCGGTCCGGCGGCTATGACTGCCATGCAACTGATCCATCTTCCTCCGATTGCGCTTCGTCTCATTCTGCTCGCCTACGCCCTGACGGTGCTCGCCTCCACGGCAAGCCTTATTCGGACGCTTTCGCGCACACGGGCCATCGAGCGCGATGCTGAACCTCTTCTGCTGCAGGGACCTGCCAAGGAGAGCTGCTTCTATCTCAATACGATTCCACCCGCCCGTCTTGGTACGAGTGCTCTGATTGCAGGGCCGGTTGCGCTTGGCATCGTTCGACCGCTGATCCTCTTTCCGCTTCATCTGATCGACGCGCTCGACAGCTTTGATCTCGAAGCGGTCATGGCTCACGAGATCGCCCACATCCGTCGGCATGACTTTCTGAAGAACCTGGTCTACGAAATCGTTACCTTGCCGATTGCCTTTCACCCGGTCCTTCGCCTAACGCGCGCCCGCATCTCCGAGACCCGCGAACTTGTCTGCGATCAGGACGCTGCAAGCGTGTTGATCGGTAACAGATCTTATGCCCACTCCCTGCTTCGGCTGGCTGCGCTGCTCACAGCGAATCCGCCGGCAAAGACCCATCACGCCCTCGGCATCGCCGAAGCCAACATATTTGAGAGGAGAATTATGAAGCTAACGCAAACTCCAATTCACACCTCGATGCCACGTCGCATCCTCCTCGCCTCAACTGCTGCCGTCTTAGCGGTCGCCACGTGCACCTCAGCCTCTGCACTGCGTCTGAGGATCGCACCTCCCACAGGTGTTTTGCAGAACGCAATTAAGGTGGCCGCGGGTGACATGCAAGCCGCTGAGAAGAAGCAGCCGGTCTATCCTGCTGAAGCAAAGGCCAACCATGATACGGTTGACGGTCCGGTCGTCCTCTCGGTGCACATCGGCAAGGATGGTCTGGTCAGGGAGCTTCACGTTCAAAAAAGCCTGCGACCCGACTACGATGCCAGCGCTCTGGAGGCAGTCAAGGACTGGCATTGGACGCCATACCTCCTCAATGGCGAACCGACCGAAGTAGAGACCACTGTGACGGTCACCTACTCCAGCAACAACTAGGAGTTATTGCAACTAAAGAGCCCCGAGCCAAAGCTCGGGGCTCTTACTTGCGGCCGAAGCTAGACTAACTCCGCCGGCACCTCGTGCCTGCCGTGTCCAGCACCGTCGTTATCAGCCGGTAGGTTCTTCTTACCGAAGCCTTCAAGGAAGCTCTTCAGCAGCACGTACAGCACTGGGATAAACGCGAGGTTGAGCACGGTCGAGAGCACCATGCCGCCGACGACTGCCGTCCCCACCGAGTGTCGTCCGTTCGCGCCGGCGCCAGTGGCAAAGTAGAGCGGAAGAACGCCAAGGATAAAGGCGAACGAGGTCATCAGGATAGGACGCAGGCGAAGTTCGGCGGCCTCGATCGCCGCCTCCATAATCGAGCGGCCATTTCCGCGCAGTTGCTCAGCAAACTCTACGATCAAAATCGAGTTCTTGGCCGATAGACCGATCAACATCACTAACCCGATCTGCACATAGACGTCATCCACCAGGCCGCGCAGAGCGATCAATCCAAGCGCGCCAAGGATCGCCATCGGTACCGCAAGCAGAATGATGAATGGCAGCGCGAACGACTCATACTGTGCCGAGAGGGTCAGGTAAACCACCAGAAGCCCAAGCCCAAAGATGATGATGGCTTTGCCGGCCGATTCGATCTCTTCGAGCGCAAGTCCGGTCCATGAGAACGACATGCCCTGTAGCTTGTTCTTCTCAAACAACTGTTGCATGGCGGCTAGTCCCTGGCCCGAAGATAATCCCGGTGCAGCGGAGCCATCCAGCTCTGCCGAGCGGAACAAATTGTAATGGTAGATCACCTGCGGGCCGCTCGTCTCATCAACAGCGACGAGGTTATCGAGCGGCACCATCGACCCGGTATTCGATCGTACATAGAACTCGCGCAAATCTGCGGCATTTCGCCGGTACTGAGCATCCGCCTGGATATAGACGCGATAGGAACGATTGTTGAAGTCGAAATCGTTCACATAGGTGGAACCCATGAATGTCTGCAGCGCCGCGCCAACCTGGCTCAGCGGAACGCCGATCGCTTCGGCCTTTTCACGATCGATCGTGACCGAAAGCTGCGGATCGTTCGAAGTGAAGGGCGAATAGAGACCAACCACCTTTGCACCCGGCGCACGTCCCGAACCGACCATCTTCTTGACTACGCGGTCAATATCGGCAAAGGTATTGCGCCCGTTGTCCTGCACCTCGAACTGGAAGCCTCCCACGGTTCCGATACCTTGGATGGGCGGCGGTTCGAACGCGGCTACAACACCGCCGGGAACGGCGAAAAGCTGCGGCGCTATAGTCTTGACGATATCGGCCTGCGTATGTCCGGCACCTTTGCTTGTCCGTTCGTCAATGGGGACCAGAGGAGCGAAGATCAAGCCTGCGTTGGGCGTCGAACCGCCGCTCAACGAGAAACCCATGACCGAAAAAGTCCCGAAAACATCCTTGTTCTGCAGGATGATCTTCGAAGCCTTGTCTGCAACGTCCGTCGTGTAGGCGAGCGAAGCTCCGGGAGGCGCTTGCACGATGCAGAGGAAGTAACCTTGATCTTCATCCGGCACAAAGGCAGTCGGCACATGCTGATACATATAGACCGTGGCTGCAAGACCTGCGACAAACAGCAGCACCATGACGGCCTTGAAGCGCATGACAAGGAACGTGACTGCGCGGGCGTACCATCGGCCGAGTCCCTTGATCGCGTCGTCGATCAACTTCAGCAAGCCCCCGTGATGCTGCTCCTGCCGCAGCAGAATCGCTGCCAGTG
The DNA here is from genome assembly GCA_964245715.1 of uncultured Acidobacteriaceae bacterium. Taxonomy (GTDB): domain Bacteria; phylum Acidobacteriota; class Terriglobia; order Terriglobales; family Acidobacteriaceae; genus Edaphobacter. Next base: position 21,910 of record CAXTNM010000007.1, read on the forward strand.
CAGGAGAAAGCGTAAGAGCGTTGAAGGCCGAAATGGCGATCGCGAAGGCAATGGTAAGCGAGAACTGCTTGTACAGGATGCCCGTTGTTCCGGGGAAGAAGCTGACCGGCACAAACACGGAGATGAGTACAAGTGACGTCGCAATCACAGCGCTCGTCACCTCGCCCATTGCGACGCTCGTGGCATGATGTGGGTCGTTATCGCCCTCGCCAATGTGCCGCTGCACGTTCTCAATCACCACGATCGCGTCGTCGACCACAAGCCCTGTCGCCAGCGTGATCCCGAATAGCGTCAGAGAGTTGATTGAGAAGCCAAAGATCTTAATGAAAAGGAATGTTCCGATCAAAGATACCGGGATGGTGACCGCTGGAATAATCGTCGCACGCCAATCCTGCAGGAACAGGAAGATGACGATGATGACGATGACGATTGCTTCGCCGAGCGTAATCAGCACCTCGCGGATCGAGTCCGAAACGGTTTGCGTCGTGTCGACAGCAATCGCATAGTCAATGCCCGGCGGGAAGTTCTTCTTCAGATCCTTGAGAACCTGGCGGCACTGCTTTGCAACATCCAACGCGTTCGCGGTCGAAAGTTGCTCGATGCCGATACCAACCGCATCTCCGCCGGAGAACTTCAGCGATGTCGCATAGTTCTCCGCGCCCAGCTGCGCGTAACCGACATCGCGCAAAAGGACGAGCCCCGCGCCGTTTCCAGCGGCAGCACCAGGTTGATTCTTCAGGACGATATTGTCGAATTGTTGTGGGTCGGAAAGACGCCCGACCACGCGCACGGCCATCTGGTAAGCCTGTTTGCCATCGTTCGGGGGCGACCCCAACTGGCCTGCGGGGATTTCGACGTTCTGCTCGCTCAATGCGTTTGTAACGTCGAGCGCCGTGAGGCCGCGTGCCGCGAGTTTGGCCGGGTCAAGCCAGATACGCATGGCATATTTCCGTTCGCCGAAGACGGTCACATCGCCCACGCCGGGCACTCGCTTCAGCGCATCCGTCACATATACGTTGATGTAGTTGGAAACGAACTCCTGCGACAGCGAGTGGTCTGGCGAGATGAAGCCGGCCACCAGCACAAAGTTCGAGTTAGCCTTGGTGATCGTGATGCCGGTATTGTTCACCGAGGCCGGCAGTCGTCCGCTTGCCGAAGCAACACGATTCTGCACGTCCACGGCGGCGATGTTCAGATCGTAACCAGTGTTAAACGTAACGGTGATCGCCGACGTGCCATCGTTCGCGGAGACCGATGAGATGTAGCGTGAGCCCTCAACGCCGTTGATGGACTGCTCCAGCGGAATCGTCACCGCTGACTCTACCTGCGCCGCATTGGCTCCCACATAGTTTGAAGTAACGACCACTTGCGGAGGTGCGAGTTGTGGAAACTGTGAGATCGGCAACGTCGGGATTGAAATTGCACCCGCAAGAATAATCAGCAGCGCGCAGACTGTTGCAAACACCGGCCGTCTAATAAAAAAATCAACCAAACCGTACTCCTCGTTCCTAAGCCGTTATTCTTAGCATCCTCTGGGCTACCTGATCATTCCCTGGTTACCGATCTGGCTTACTCTCCCGGATGGCTTCCGCCCGCGCTCGGTGGTGGTCCCGTAAGAGGCATCACCGGAGCTCCTTCTCCGATCATCTGCAGTCCAGACTCAATGACCTGGTCACCAGGCTTCAAGCCACCCAACACCGGATAGTTGTTGCCGTCGATGTCTCCGAGTTTGACTGGAACCTGATGCGCCACAAAGCCATTCGCGAGCGGTCCCTGCCCCTTGACCGCGAGGTAGACAAACGGCTGGCCGCCGACCATCGTCACCGCGAGCACCGGAACGATTGGCGTCGGCTTCTCACTCCAGACGACGCGCGCATTTACCACCTGCTGATTCCTCACCTGGCCGGCCGGCACCTCAGCTTTGGCAAGAATGCCCTGGATGCCATTGTCCACCTCTGGCGAAAGGAACGAGATCGTCGAGTGCGCCAGCACGGCCCCATCGGTCGACAGGATATCAACCGGCAGCCCCATCTTTACTTCGCTCGAGCGCTCGGTGGGAATGTAGATATATGCTTCGAGTCCGGAGTTCTCATCGAGCGTCGTCAGCAAGGTGGTCGGCGTAACATAGTCGCCCTGGTGTACTGGGATGTCGCCGATTACCCCGGCGAAGGGTGCACGGATCTGGTAATAAGCCAGTTGCTGCTTCTGCGTAGAGGTGCCGGCCTGGCTTGCGAGAAAAGCACCTTTGGCGGCCTCGAAATTACCGATCGCCGTGTCATAAGCCTGCTTAGAGGTAATTCCGGCTTCGTACAGCTTCTTCTGCCGCTCCACTTCGCTCTTGTTGAACTCGAAAGTCGCGTTCGCTTGAGCTTGTGAGCCCGCCTGCTGCTCCACCGTCGCCATCTGCTTTAGCGGGTCGATCTGCATCAGCAACTGCCCCTGCTTCACAGCCTGGCCGCTGATCACATAAATCTTCGTGAGATTACCATCAACCTGCGGCTGCATCGTCGCCGAGCGTCGGCTCTTGATGGTCGCGACATAGGTGTCACCCGTGGGCACCGGTTTCAAAGAGACGGGCGCTACCACCACCGGCATCGCCTGCATCGTGGGCGCGGGCGGCGGAGCCTGCTTGCAGCCTGCCATTCCAAGCACGCTGAAAGCGGCCATGACCATGAGTCTGGCCCGGCCTTCAATCCCAAAGACATATTCCTGCATCTCGTTCCGTAACAATGGCAACGCTCCAGCCGTCCTGTTTGTCATGCAATCTTTCCGCTTGCGGGTGAAAACCCGAACAAGAAGCGCAATTTTTCTGCTTTCGACCGTTTAGATGAGCGCCACGCACTGAAGATGCGGAAACAAGAACAGCCAAATCCAAGTCATGGCGCTCAGGTCGTCGGGGCGAACACAGGGAGTTCCGATAGCTCCACAGCAATGCGCTCTGCCAAGTGAACCCTTTTGACAGACCTCGCCAACACATTTAGCCTCAAGGAGGCAGAATAAATGTGCAGCGTGGGGCTTCACAGCTTTCTCGTCAAAATGCGTCCCCGTCGTCCAGAGGCCTAGGACGCCGCCCTTTCAAGGCGAGAACACGGGTTCGAATCCCGTCGGGGACGCCAATTACAGCCGAATGATCTTTGCCCTTCCTGATAGATGCTAACGATCAAACTGCACGCGCAGTAGGAGCGGACAGGCCGTCGGCAGTTACCCAAAGAGGAAGTCATCGCGCTATCCAGTAAAGCGGCCGATTCTCGATGGAAGCCGTCATCGACCGGTTTAGTCGCCGAGCCGCCACAAATGACAGTACATCATTCCTCGCACTTATTCTTTCTTCCTAGAAAGCTTCCTTGTGCACCGCTGCGCAAGCCGAACGCAGCGTGAACTCGAGTGACTCCCGGGGTACGCTTTCCACAAACGGCGTTACCGCCCAACCGAGCCCGGTCGGAATGGCCCGACTCAACGAAACGGACTCGACCTGTATGTACAGGCCGCCATCCCGCTCCTGGTAGGTCCAATAGGTGTTCAGGCGCCAGAGAAATCCATGCTCCTCATCCGGCCCAAGCGCTCGCTCGTGCGAGTTACCCGCCCCGCTGATCTCGTCTATGCGCAAACTCCGCGAACTGCTGAACCGATCGCGTTCATCGAGCCGGCCAAAGTTGACGTCGTAGGTGGTATCCATGACGACCGTCAGGACATGCTTCTGTCGAACCCGCATCCATGCCTGCAACTGGTCTCCCTGGCCTGACTTCAGTCGCGCCGCAAGCACCTCGGGGGCAAACCGCTGCGGATACTCTGCAAAGTCGCGAAGCATGCTTTCGAAAGTTGCCGCGGTTGCACCTGGAGCAAACGCTGTGCCACGCCAATCGTGAATCAGCGCTCCAGGGAGCCTGCTCCCACCGGGCGGTGTCAGCCGCTCAATGACCAGTTCCCCGCTGCGCAGGTGAGCCTCTTGTCCGGTCACCGACGCTGAGGCTGCAAGGAACCCTCCCCTGGAACGATGCTCCTGCGACAGCCGCGCTTCGACGCCTCGAACGTAGTTCTGAAATCCGGAGATGGCCGCAGTCGTGGGCTCCGCACCCGCCTGAAGCACCACGCAAACCAAGATCCCAAAGAGCGCGAATACATTCTTCATGTCACAAATGTGACTGATTGAGCACGTAAGCGCAATGAATGGAGCCTCACTTGGAAGAATTTAGTTCTCACGGTGCAAGCGATTGACATGGAGGGACTTACTTAGCGTTGTTGAGGCAACAACTTGACCAAAGGCTGCGCACTTCCTCTACACTCACCAACATGCCCGCACCCCCTGCAACGACGCGTTTCCGTTTCGGAGTGTTTGAGGCAAACGCCGCCACCGGCGAGTTGCGCAAGCATGGCATCCGCGTCAAGCTCAACGTTCAACCATTTCAGGTTCTGCTGATGTTGCTTGATCGGCCCAACGAGATCCTGACCAGAGACGAGATCGCCCGCTCTCTTTGGCCTCAT
>CAXTNM010000007.1:26421-105427 GCA_964245715.1 uncultured Acidobacteriaceae bacterium
GCTTCTGGGCGAGACGTCCAAGCTGGGCCCCTCACCCGCGCCCCCGCCGCCTCCCCCTGAACCGAAAGTTGTGCCCATCAGCCTGCTGCCGACCGCGCAGGAACTCCCCAGCGCTCCCCCGCACACCGTTCGAACCCTCTTCCTTCTGTTCCAACTGATGTACGTCAGCTTCTACGTCGGAGCGCTTGCTAACCTGCCTGAGATCAGCGAAATCTTTTCAGTCCTGCCACGTCCCGACGCCGCGCTCACCGGACTGCTCGTCACCGCTGCCCTGCTCATTCCGGTCCGCGCCTTCGTCCTCTCGGCGACGGTTTTCCACCCGCCCGGCGTCCGCGCAAAGCTCCTCAAGCTATGGCCGTTCCTGCTCGTGGCAGATGAACTCTGGGCGCTCGCCCCGTTTCTCCTCCTGCATCACATTAACCTTGGCCTTGCGCTTTCCTGCACGGCACTGCTTGCGTATGCACCCTTCGCGCAACGCTCGCTTATTCTGATGGGCGCAGCCGAATCATGCTCGAAACCGGATTAAGACCTGTCGCAATCGAGAGTGCGGTCATGGAATCGAGGGCAGCCTCAAAGCACCCCGTCCCAAAGCCGTAGTTCCTCCTCGGCCGGCCGCATCTCCACCCGGCTCGTCTGATCGAGCAGCATCGTGGCGCGCTCGTTGCTCCTATAATTTGGCCAGGTGGGCAAGCCCTGCGCGGCCGGTGGTCCTCCTTTGATAAAGGAACACCATGAGTCGTGAATCTGTTTTGCCATCGCCGCCTCGGCCCCGGCATTTTCGATGTCGGTGTGAGGCTTATCCCAGACCAGTCCTACGTCGAGCGAGTGGTACGCAAAGCTTTTAAGGCGACCACTCGTCTCCACAAAGTCGAGCCTGTACATCCAGGCCTCGCACCCCGCATTCACCGCGGCGTCAGCGACCCGGATCGTCGGAACCCAATACTCTTCCGCAGTGACCGCGCGAATACGCCTGCGCTCCGCCGGCATCTCCGGGTACACCTTGGCGTAGTTCGCGAACACATCGTCAAACGCACTCAGGTTCATATTTCCGAGGTCTTTTGAAGTTGGATCTTGAGCTGGGTGCGGCCCCACGAAAAGAGCACTCTCATCCCGGTTCGTTCCGATCAGAAGCCGCTTGCCCTTCGCCGATCCACTAGCAATCGTCTCGATCGGCAATCGTGGCAGCAGTCGGCCGTCGATCTCTGCCCGTAAAGGAAAGTGTCTCGGCCAAGCTTCCAGGAATTGCTTCTGCACCGGAATCAGCTTTTCTGCGGCTACCGTGCTGATGGTCTGGGCTCCAAGTCCTGAAGCCTTGTGCCAAGCCTCGCCAAACCCCACTCCGACCTTCTCCGCATCAGGACGCGGCCAGAGCCGCTCTGCGCCGCCACTCTCGGAGATAATCTGGTGAAACAGCTCCTTAGCGGTCGGCACTCCCATTAGGATATCCGCCAGCTTCGCCCCTGCCGACTCGCCTCCGATGGTGACCTTCTCCGGATCACCGCCGAAGCTGTCGATATTCTCCTTCACCCATGCAAGAGCGGCGATCAAGTCCTCGAGCGCGTTGTTCGCGCTTCCGGCAAACTCCGCGCCCAGCAGTGGCTGCACATCCACGAATCCGAGGACCCCCAGCCGGTAGGCCACAGTGATGCAGACGATCCCCTGCCGGGCAAACTCGCTGCCGTCATACACCGGCTCAAAGGAATGTCCGCCCGTAAAACCGCCGCCGTGTATCCACACGAACACCGGAAAAGGGCCGCCACTCTCGGGTGCCCAGATATTCAGGTAGAGACAATCCTCACTGTGGTCCACACCAGGTTCGCCGCTCTGGATCGCTGAAGCCGCAAACCTCGTCGCATCGCGCACCCCACTCCATCCTGTCAGCTTCTGCGGAGCGCGAAAACGAAGATTTCCTACCGGGGGCTGCGCGAAGGGTACGCCGCGGAACACTTTCACCCCGTTTATGACCGAGCCCTGGAGCGATCCGAGCGGCGTCTTCACCACCGGCCCCGCCGAAGTCTGCGCCCAACCACCGCCTGCTCCAATTACCCCCAAGGCACCCGCGCCGACTACAAACTGCCGCCGAGAAACAGCCATCCACCACACCGCCCATGCAGATTTAACTTCGTCACTATCTTGTCATCTCAGCAAGGAAGGATGCATCCTATGCTTCGCACGGGGTGGCTTTGACGGTCTTTTGTGTTGTGTGCTCCGGAATGACCGAAACCTTACTGAGCCGAAGCACTCAGCCTGAGATCTCTCTCTGACCCACCAACCTCAACCTTTCTTGCGCCAAACTTCACCCACTTATTCTCCGCAGTCGACCAGGCTTCAAGCGCCCGGGGCGCGACGTGCATGGTCACTGATTTCGTCTCCCTGACCCCGAGCGTGACCCGGCTGAACGCAGCCAGTGTCTTAGGCGCAAACTGGATCCCCTGCGGCTTATCCGCCGGAGCATCCAGGTAGACTTGCGCGACCTCATCGCCCGCCACGTCACCCTTGTTGGTTAGATCTAAAGAGACATCCAACCCGCCATCCGAGGCCTTCGCGACCTTCAGCCCGCCATATTCAAAGCGTGTGTACGAAAGACCGTAGCCGAAGGAATAAAGGGGCTCAGTTCCCTGCGCGTCGAACCAGCGATACCCAACGTCGACGCCCTCGCTGAAGGTGGTCTTCCCGTCGATCCCCTTTACGGAACGCTCGGGGTGAGCCGGGTCATTCGCCGCATAGTCGGTTAGCTTCTTACCCCAGGTAAACGGCAGTCGTCCAGCAGGATTCACGTTGCCGAGCAGCACATCAGCCGTGGCCCAGCCACCTTCATCGCCCGGCCACCACATCTGCAGCACGCCTTTGACCTTGGCCAGCCATGGCATTGCAATCGGCTGGCTCACATGCAGCACCACTACAGTATTTGGATTCACCGCCGCCACTTCCTCTACGAGTTTGTCCTGCTCTCCAGGCAGACCAAAGTCTGGCTTTCCGCGTGTCCAGACAAAGACCACGGCAACCTTGGCGTGGCGCGCTGCTTCGATCGCGGCTGCATGATCGGCCTGCCGCCGGTCTGGCGTCATCCAGTTCAGCCTTACCTGTTCGGGATTGTTAGAGGTGTCTCCCGTGGCCTTCACCTCGATCGTGTGAGCCCCGGCCGCCAGTTCCACCGCGCGCCTGACATTGTCCAGACCATCGGTCGTGGGGAACCCGTTGTCCTGCGTCGCGTGCTGAATATCTCCATGGACCGTGCCTTTGGTTGCGCCCGTCCGCGCAAGATCCTTGCCATCCACTGAAAGGATTCCGCGTGCGCCCAGCACCTGCAGGTAAAGCCAGTAGCTTCCCGCCTTCGGCACCGTCAGCGTCCCGGTCCAGGTCACATCGCCATTCGCAGGCAGAGCCTGGCGATTGCCTTTTGTGAAATTGAGCTCAGCATCCACGCTGGTCGCGTTCCCGCTCGTCCGCAGCAAACCCGGCTTGCCATCGTGAGATAAGTGTGCGGCCTCTACCGGAACACCGGTCATATCGTCATCCACGGCAAAGGTCACCTGGGCGCCCGGCGAGAGCTTCTTGAATGCGTCGAATGGCCCAACCTGCCGATCGGTCAATCCGCCTGATCGTTCACCAAAGGTACCGATCGCCGCAACCTGTCCCGCACCCGGCCCGATCATCGCAATTGTAGCGGCGCGCTTGAGCGGCAACACGTCTTCGTTCTTCAGCAAAACCGCCGCATCCGCCGCCGTCTTGCGAATGACAGCAGCATTTGCCACGATATCCTGAGCAGTTACATCATGCTTCTGCTTCCCGTCCAGATAGCCGAAGCGATCGATTTCATACAGCACGCGTCTCGCAGCCGCCGTCACTGTTGCTTCCTTGACCGATCCATCCGCAAGCGCATCGCGCATGACAGCCGTATCTTTGTCGCGGGGAAACGCCGCAAAGTCCATGCCGCCGGCCGTTGGCTCCTCTGGGATCGATCCGCCCAACATTCCGGCCAACACCGCTTCATTCATCTTCGTCGGCATCGCGCTGCTCTTCGGCCCCGTCTCGAAGAAGGTATGCATCATCGCGGCAAAGGGACTGTCCGGAGGAGCAGTGCCGGGCATTTCCATATCCAGCCCTTCGTTGATAAACGAGACGCTGTGTACCGCGCCCCAGTCTGACGTTACAAACCCCTTGAAGTTAATCTCCCCCTTGAGGATCGTCTTCAGCGTATCCGCATTCCCGCACGCAAAGGGCCCGTTCAGCCGATTATAAGAGCACATCACCGACGACACGCCAGCCTTCACCGCCTCAGCAAACGGCGCCACATACACCTCGTGGAGAGTCTGCTGATCAATGAACACATGGTAGGAGTCCGTGTCGTAGCCTACGTAGTGCTTGGCCTGCGCCATCACCCCCTGCGCCTGGGCTCCGCGAATCTCTGCCGCGCCCATCGCCCCGGTCAGCATCGGGTCTTCGCCAAAGGTGTTGTAGCCGCGTGCAAACGTGATATCGCGGTCGATATTGATAAAGGGCTGCAGCACCACGTCGATTCCTAGCGAGCGCGCTTCGCGTCCAATCACCGCGCCATTCGCCTCCGCATCGGCCACACTAAAGGTCGCGGCGACCCCCATCGTCGCCGTCTCTGCCTGAGCGGGCACACGCGTCAGCACACCCGGAGGCCCATCCGCAAACCGCAGGCCCGGAACTCCCAGACGAGGCACGCCAGGGAGAAAGCCAGCCTGCCCCTGGTAGACCGCCGGATCCTCAACGCCGCCGCGGATCAGGTTCATCTTCTCTTCAAGCGTCATCTGCGAAAGCAGCTTTTCGACCCGAGCCTCATTCGCCTGTTCTGCTGGCACCGACTGCGCCATCGAGAACCCGGTGCAGCCGCCCACCAAGGCCATTAATCCAAGCACACGTACACGCACACGCATCGTTGTCTCCTGTACTCGCATTAGCGCAGGCCACAACCCTAACACCCCGTCTCCTTCTCTGTCCGAAAAGGGCATTCGTAGATGCTCAGTTCCGAAGGGGACTGGTGCATTTTGGGAAAGGTGACCGGTCTCCGAGATCGGCAGACAGCGGCATCACCTCAGAGCTGCAACCTGCTGTAACGCGGCTAACCTTTCCGCCCTCGGTAACACCGTCAGCACCTGCGCTCGATAGCGCTGACCGCGGGGTGAAGCAAGGTACTCCTGCCACATCGCAGCCGCTTCACCATAGCGTCCCGCCATCTGGAGTGCGTCCCCTCGCAGCACTCTCGCACTATCCAGAGACGCTAACGGCACGACGTCCAAAGTCTCCGCGCTCCATCGCAGTGCGCCGGCTGCGTCTCCCAGTCCCACCGCTGCCCGCGTTCTCTCGTATTTTGCCTCCCAGGTCTGCCCCTCGGCCGCGTTCATCCCCTCGAGTACCCCCCATGCCTCGGCGAAGCGCCGCAAACCGTTCAACGCCCCCACCCTCACAATCTTCGTGCATTTGGCTCCTCGATCCAGCCCTTCAGCAAGGAATGAATCCGTCAACGCGGCCTCATACTGCCGCTGCTCCACCTCCTCCGAGCCCCGCAGCACATAGGCCTCGGCGAAGCTGCGGTCCAGTTCCAAAGTCTTTGCAATCTCGCGATCAAATCGATCAGTTTGCCCTGCGAGGCGCGCCTGCCTCGCTCGTTCGAAATGCACGCGCGCCTCCGCTGGCACTCGCAGAGTCGCCACGGAGACCGTATGCGAGAACTCCCGCTGCGCTGCCGATACGCTTAGGCTTCCGGTCAGTATCACCCCGACGAACAACATTTTCCTCATCGCGTGCCTTGGCAACACCTCACCCCGTTGACACACCTATCGGCAGCCCCCAATCGAAAGATGAAACGCGCGTTCAGGCGCTCACGGCTTTACATTCTCAACCCGCATCGCGTAAACCTGTTCGGAAGCACTTGCACCTCCCCCAAGGAGCACGATGGTCTCTCGCCGCGACTTCCTCTCGACCGCAGTCAGCGCCGCAGGCCTGACCTTCGTCCGATCCTCCGCTAAGAGTTATGCAAGCATCCTCGGGGCCAACGATCGCCTCAACTTCGCCGTCATTGGCCTCAACGGCCGCGCCTACGCCCATCTCTCATCGCTCGAAGCGAACCGCGACAAAGCGCGCATCTCTCATGTCTGCGACGTCGAGAGCAACATCCTCGCCAAGTTCGCGGCATCCACAAAAGACAAGATGGGCGAGGCTCCTGCAACCGATCAGGATTTTCGCCACATCCTCTCTCTCAAAGAGATCGATGCCGTCACCATCGCCACGCCCGACCACTGGCACACGCCCATGGCGATCCTCGCGCTTCACGCCGGCAAGCACGTCTACGTTGAAAAGCCGTGTAGCCATAACCCAGCCGAAGGTGCACTCCTCGTCCGCGCCCAGCAGAAGTATGGCAAGCTCGTGCAGATGGGAACCCAGCAGAGATCGTCTCCACACACGATCGAGATCGTGGACAAGATCCACAACGGTTTGATCGGACGCGCCTATGCGGCGAACGCCTGGTACTGCAACACGCGCAAGTCGATCGGGCACGGGAAGCCCGCACCCGTGCCCGCAACGCTCAACTGGGATCTCTGGCAGGGTCCCGCTCCGCGTCAGCAGTACACCGATAACATTCAGCCCTACAACTGGCACTGGTTCCGCACCTACGGCACCGGCGAAACGCTCAACAACGGAACGCACGAGGTCGACGTCTGCCGCTGGGCGCTCGGCGTCGACTATCCCAGCACTATCACTGCATCGGGCGGTCGCTACGCCTTCAAAGATGACTGGCAGTTCTACGACACGCTGACCACCAGCTTCGCCTACCCCGACCATCTCATCACCTGGCAGGGCGCAAGCTGCAACGGCATGAAGCAATACGGACGAGACCGCGGCTCGGTCATTCTCGGCACCACAGGGTCTGTACTCGTCGACCGCGACGGCTACGAGGTCTATGACCTGAGCGGGCATAAGATCAACGAGTATCAAGTCGGCACCAAGACCTCCGCCGCCGACAAGATCGGCGCCGACTCGATGACGGACGCGCACTTCGCCAACTTCATCGCCGGTATCAAGACCGGCGGGCCGCTGCATTCGCCCGTGGCTGTGGGCAACGTAGCCGTCACCATGCTGCAGCTTTCAAACGTTGCATGGGAGAACCATCGCGAACTCGCAGTCGATCCCACCAGCGCGCACATCCAGAACGACCCCAGCGCCATGAAGCAATGGGACCGCAGCTACGAACCCGGCTGGGCACCCAAGCTTTAGTGTCCCGGCTGGTAACTGATAATCGATAGATCATCGCTTTCAAATCAAACGCCCGTGAACTCGATCAATCGCCGTGACCTCATTCGCGCCACCACCCTGGCATCCGCAGCCTGCACCCTCCCGCGTTTGCAAGCTCAACCCTTACAGGCTCCGACCCCCATCAAGCTAGGCCTAGCCAGCTACACCTTCCGCAACTTCACGCGAGCCCAGCTGATCGGCTTCATGCAGCAACTGCACGTCTCCGCCCTCAACGCCAAAGATGTCAAAGATCACCTGCCGATGGAGCCGCCCGCTGAAGCTGCAGCCCTCGCGGACTACGCCGTCACCCATATCCAGCTACATGCCATTGGCACAGTCTCCTTCGCCAAACCCGACGAAGCCGAAATCCGCGCGAAGTTCGACTACGCGAAGCGAGCCGGCGTGCGGGTGATCGTGGCCGGCGATCCAACCGACGAGACTCTCCCGATTCTCAACCGCATGGTTGCCGAGTACGACGTCCGCATTGCCATCCATAATCATGGCCCCGAAGATCACCGCTGGCACTCCCCGCTTGACGTCCTCGCCGCCGTCCAGCAACTTGACCCGCGCATCGGCTGCTGCATCGATGTCGGCCACGCGGAACGTGCGGGCACGGATGTCATTAGGGCCATCCACGAGGCTGGCCCACGCCTCTTCAACATGCACATTAAGGACCTCACCGATTACTCCTCCAAAGCATCCCAGGTCGCGGTCGGTGAAGGCACAATCCCCATCCGCGGCATCTTCCAGGCTCTTGCGGAAATCCGTTATCCCGGCTTCGTCGATCTCGAATACGAGATCCATCCCGATGACCCACTACCCGGCGTCATTGCCAGCTTCGCCTATATGCGCGGCGTCCTCGCGGGCATGGGCTACCACGCTTAACAATGGACACCACATGGAAAACTACACTCGCCGCGATCTCTGCCTCGCTCTAAGCGCCTTCGCTTCCATCGGCCTCAACGCCGAGGCTCAAACCACCGACAACTCCATACTCTCGCACTCGCAGCTGTTCCCGTACGATGCGCTTCCAGTCACCCACTCCGCCCACGGGGGCGAAGCTCGGCAGGTCATCCACGGCACGCTCGTCACCGGTGAGTTCATCGAAGTTCACGAGACCACGCTTCCTGCCGGCCAGATGCCGCACCCGCCTCATCGCCACACTCACTCCGAACTTCTCCTCATTCGCGACGGCAAGCTCGAAGTCGTAAGCGATAACCAGCGCGGCACCATCGAAGCCGGCAGCGTCATCTTTACCGCATCGGGCGTGCTGCACTCGCTCAAAAATATCGGCGACACTCCTGCAAACTACTTCGTTGTCGCCGTCGGCATTCAGAAGATGCTTCCGAACCAGACATAGGATCTAAGCCATGACCCAGCTCTCCCGTCGTACGTTCGTCACCGCCACAGCAGCAGCCGCGGCTATGCCGCTCCGTGCCTTTGCCGCCGCCTCTAACTTCAAGATCGGCGTCATTTCGGATGAAATCTCGATGGACTTCGATCGCGCCTGCTTTGTCATCGCAAAGGAGTATGGCCTGCAATATGTCGAGCTTCGCGGCCTATGGAACGTCAACCTCCAGGCCGCCACCCACGCGCAGGTCGCCGAAGCCAGGAAGATCCTCGCCAAGTACAACCTCACCGTGACCGACATCTCGAGCCCGCTCTACAAGGTCGACTTCCTCGGGGCGCCGAAGTCGCAATACGGTTCTAAAGGCGACATGCACGGCGCCGACGAAGTAGGCTTCCATCACCATGATGAGGTGCTCGAGCGCAGCATCTCGCTGGCCAAACAGTTTGGGACCAACAAGGTTCGCTGCTTCGACTTCTGGCGCCTCGACAACGTCGCACCGTACCGCGCGGCCATCAACGACGTCCTGCAGAAGGCCGCCGAGAAAGCTGCCCAGCAGAACATCATGCTCGTCCTTGAGAATGAACCCGAGTGCAACACCGCAACTGGCCGCGAAGCTGCCGCAACCCTCGCCGGCGTTTCCTCGCGCAACCTCGCGCTCAACTGGGATCCCGGCAACGCCGTTATGCGTGGCGAGCTCGACGCCTTCCCCAACGGCTGGGCCGCCCTGCCCAAAGACCGCATCCATCACTGCCACGTCAAAAACGCAACCAAAGACGCCTCCGGCAAGATCGTCTGGTCGCCTGTCGATGTCGGCTTCATCGACTGGACGGCGCAGTTCGCCGCCCTGAGGTCTATCAACTATGCTAACGGCGTTATGCTCGAAACTCACTGGACCGGCGGCGGCACCCCGGAAGCCAGCAGCCGTCGCAGCTGGGACGGCATGAAGAAGGACCTCGAAGCCGCGCATTGCATCTAGCCTGTCACCACGCTAAGCGCCCGGCGTATGCAGTAACTCCCGACCGGCGTCAGGGCGCACTTACCCTTGCCGTTACCATAAAGGAGTGAAGTACCCAGTTGTAGCCCTCGCAATTCTCATCACCGCGACCCTCTACGCCCAAACTCCCACTGTCCAGCAAAGCGCCAACGTCACCACCACCCGCTCCTCGGTCGAGCTCGGCGCAACCGCCAACACCACCTCCACCCTCAGCCACACTGATCTCTACTACTATCCCGCGCTGACCTTAGACGAGCGTCTTCGCCAGCACGCCGGCTTTGAGCTCTTCCGGCGCTCGAGCACCTGGGTCGCGAACCCCACCAGCGAGGGCATCTCGCTGCGCGGTCTTGGCTCGACCGCCGCCAGCCGCACGCTCGTCCTCGCGTCCGGCGTTCCGCTGAACGATCCCTTCGGCGGCTGGATCCACTGGACTGAATTTCCGCCCGAAACGATAGAGGCTGTAGCTCTCGCATCGGGCGGAGGCTCCGACCTCTACGGCTCGAGCGCCGTGGGAGGCGTGATCGACATCATCCCCGCCATTCCTACCGGAAGGCACTTCGCCGCTGACCTCGCCGGCGCCTCCGAAGGCACCTCCAACATTTCCGGCCGAGCCGACGCGAAACAGCGGGACTTCCATGAACTCTTCGCTGGCCAATCGTTTCGCACCGACGGCTACATCACTACCGCACCCGCCGTCCGCGGCAAAGTCGACGTCGCGTCAAACGTCCACTACGAAAACGACCGTTTCGAGCTCGACCGTGCCCCATCGCAAACCTCACGCGCCTTCCTTCTTGGCAACGTCCTCAACGAAGCCCGCGGCAACGGCACGCCCGACCAGACCAACGGCTCCCGCCTCTGGCGTTATATCCTCGGCGACGACTGGCAAGCCCGCGGCTCGCTCGCCGACCGCCTCAATGGCCGCGTCCGCCTCTTCGGTTCCGACGAAGCCTACCGGCAGACGTTCTCCTCGATCAACTTCATGCGCTCCGCCGAAACCCTCACCCGCCTCCAGCACGTCCGCACCCAGGAAGCCGGTGCCTCCACCGACGCTGCCTACCACCTCACCCACGTTGCGCTCATTGCTGGTGGCGACTTCCGCGATATTCGGGGAACAGATCTGGAAAATCCGATCACCACCGGGCTCATCTCCGGCATTAACGACATCTCCGCCCGCCAGCGCTTCTTCGGCGTCTTCGTAGAAGCTCTTGCCTACCGCGGTCCGTGGTCCGCTGCCTTCTCACTTCGCGGAGACTACGCGGTGAATCTCTCCACGAACACCCTCACTCAAACCGGAGCCGCCGCGCAAGCCAACGCCCCCCTCGCAAACCGTACCGAGAACATCCTCAGCCCGCGCCTCGGACTCGTCCGCCGACTTCCGCACGCCATCGCACTCCACGCCGCCGGCTTTCGCGCCTTCCGTACCCCCACCATGAATGAGCTCTATCGCACCGGCCAGGTCGGCAGCCAGACCACCCTCGCCAACTCGTCCCTCGTCTCCGAGCGCGCCACTGGAGCCGAAGCCGGCGCGACTTACACCACGCCCCGAGTCTCCGCGCAAGCCACCTTTTTCTTCACGGAGATCGACCGACCCGTCTCCGCCGTCCTCATCTCCTCAACCGCCACTACCGAAACCCTTAAACGCGAGAACCTCGGCCAGATTCAATCGCAGGGCGTTGAGGTCGCCACGCAGCTACAACCCAGTCACACCCTCTCCGCCGACCTCGGCTACGAGTACGCTCACGCCACCGTCACCAACTTTGCCGCACAGCCTACCTTAGTCGGTCTCTGGATCCCGCAGGTTCCACGCCACACTGCCACCGCCCAACTCCGCTACCACCCAAGCGGCCACGGTTTGGGTCGTTATACCGCAATCCTTGCCGCCCGCGAAACAGGCCACGCCTTCGACGACAGCTCCAATGTCTACAAACTCCACGCCTTCTTCGCTCTCGACGCCTACGCCGAAGCTCACGTCATCGAACACGTCACCACCTACGTCTCCTTCCAGAACCTCCTCAACCGCGCCATCGAAACCGCCCGGACTCCCTATCTCACGCTAGGAACCCCGTTTGTGGCGCAAGGTGGTCTGCGCCTCAACTTCTAAGCGCGAACGAAACGACCCGCGAAGATGACGGTCGGGCCGGAGCTGTTTACCCTTTCTAGATTGCAGCTCCCACACCAAAAACTACCTCCCACCCTCATTCGGCAGCGTAGGCCTTACCTGATCATTCTCGGGCTCCTTCGGCCCAAGCAGCACCTGCAGCCCCACATAAGCAATCCAGCTAGGTTGCGAGTTCGTTGCTGCCACCGTCTGAAAACTCCGCCCACCCATCAGCAGTAGATTGAGAGTGCGAGCCTTATTCAGCGCCTGACGGTCTCCCAACCCGATCGTGGTCTGCCGTTGTTTCGGTATGCCCGTCGCAAACAAGCCGACACCCCGGCCCGCCGGTACCCGGTTTGCATCCTGCAGGTCATACAACTCGATATAAGCCTCCGTCCGGTCGCTGAACTCATGCCCTACGATGAACCCACGATTCCAGCTCTGCGGCAGATTTCGATTTCCGAAGTTGTATCCCGCGTCGGCGTTGTACCGGAGAGGTCCAATCCTTCCAGCAATTTCCACCGGCAGATAGAAGTTCGGCCCGCTTGAAACAAGGCCACGCGCCACACTGCGCGTAGGGTTGTTTAGATAGAGTTGCGGATACGTTCCAAAGCTCAGGTTTACCGGCTTCTCTGCCTCATCCTCGTATGACGCCTTTGCATCCGGCTTGAGTCCGAGTCCCAATCCTGAAAACCACCGGTCGCCCGGATGGTGCTCGAAATACCGATACTTCACTCCCAGGAGGCTCTCACCCAATCCCGCAAGCACAACCCCTTCCTGCCCCTGCGGGAATGCCGCACTTACCGGCACCGGCCGTTGCTCTTCGATCGCAATTGGGATTTCATACTTCAATTGAATGCGGTCGCCAAGACCATAATTGATATCGAAATCCGGCACCTGGTAAGATCCGGCCGCCGGGTTCCGGTCGGCAATCCATCCGAAGTTGATCTCCCAATGCTTGTTCCCCGGAGTGTCCGGGTCATCGGTTCGGAATGGCGGTCCACCTTGTCCCCACGCGCGACCCGATCCCAAACCGACGATCAGCACCCACAACCAGATCCTCATCCCACCATTCCTTTACGAACCCACCAAATCGTTTCAACTTCTCTTATCTTAAACGTTGCCTCCGTGCATCACATTCCATGAGCTCTTGACGAAACCGCATCGGACGGGCTGACTAGCGCCAAAGCGGGGCACGCGATCTCAGGCTTACCACCTCCCTTTCAAGGAATCAAATCCCCAGTGAACGAAGTTGCTCCCTCTCCCTCTGAATCCACCTTTCGAGACCCGGCTGGCAGTGTCACCCTGACGCCTGAAGGCGTTCTGCGTACGGTTGTCTACGAACACACGCCAGAGACCCTCGACTTCCTCGCCTCGCCACTCGCGCACAAGCTGACCGTTGAGGGCGACCTCATTCCAAGTAAGATCCTCGCCAACAGCGAAGAGGGTCTGCTTCTGCAACATCCTCGCGTCCCGTTCATCTCCTACCCGTCCGAGTGGCCGCCGTCGCTTTGGGCCGCCGCCGCGAACCTCACGCTCGACCTCTGCACCGAACTCCTCAAACAAGGCTGGATCCTTAAAGACGCCACGCCTCTCAACGTCCTCTTCACCGGCACAAAGCCCATCTTCGTCGATCTGCTCTCCGTTCGCCGCACGGAACCTAAGCCGATCTGGTTTGCGTATGGCCAGTTTGTCCGAACATTCTTGCTGCCGCTCTTAGCCCATCAGCAGCTTGGGTGGCGCCTGCAGACCGCGCAGACCTGGCGCGATGGGATCGAGCCCGAAGAGCTCTATGCTGCACTCTCCTGGTCACGCCGCCTCGCCTATCCCGCACGCTCGTTCGTCACGTTACCGGTCGTCCTTGCGAAGATGATGAAGTCCACTCCCGGCAACTTGCCAAAACAGCAACCGCAGGACTCAGAATTTATCCGCCAGACTCTCCTGAAGACGCTTTCCAGCCTCTCGGCTGCCATCAGAACGCTCGAGCCCGCGCAGCGCGCCTCTACCTGGTCCAACTACGCTGAAACCGCCGGTCACTACTCTGGCGACGACCACGCCGACAAACGCGCTTTCGTCACGGCCGCCCTTGCCGAAGCCGCGCCGAAGAATGTGCTTGACGTCGGATGCAACACCGGGAACTACAGCCGGCTCGCCGCTGCAACCGGAGCCAACGTGGTCGCCATCGACCAGGACACCGGCGCACTCGAACGCCTCTATGCTCAATCGCGTGACGCGGGCGACTCCATCCTGCCGCTCTGCGTCGATCTCGCCTTCCCTACGCCCTCCACGGGATGGCAGAATCGCGAGTCGTTTTCTTTCCTTGAACGATGCGAGGATCACTTCGACACGGTCCTGATGCTCGCCGTGATCCATCATCTGCTGCTGAGCGCGCAGATTCCACTTGACCGGATCGCACGGCTCGCCGCGCGCATCACCACGCGCAACCTTATTCTCGAGTGGGTTCCACCCACCGATCCCAAGTTCATCGAGGTGCTGCGCGGACGCGAAACCATCTACTCGCACCTTACGGAGCAGGCCTTCCGACGCGCCTTCTCTGAACATTTCAGCGTGGTTCGCGAGACGACCCTGCAGAACGGTCGCATCCTCTTCCATATGCTCAAGCGGTGACGCAAAGCTTGGCCCAAATGGCTTATGGGTGCGCCTCCGCCGCAAAGCGTCAGGTTGTCGAATCCGGGATCAATCGCGCTGTTGACAGGTCATTCGCGATCGCCTTCAAAATTCCACTAAGGGACGTAATAGGCTGACTCGCGTAACAGGTACTTCCCGATCCGGTCTGGTTGTAGTCGGAATAGAAGTATTGCGGAGCTGAAGCGATGTCTGCCATGGTGTCGCAAGGGCTGACACCAGGGTAAGACGAAACCGCCTTATCAGTGAGACAACCTGTCGGTTCCGAACCGTAGGCGATTGAGTAAACGCGGGTTCCGGCTGCGGTCGCAGCCTGTGCCGCCACAATCGCCTGGCCGCACTCCCCCACATACGATGGGTAAATGCCCAGCGCATTCGCCGTGCTGCCGAAGACATAGTAATTATTGGCAGTGCAGCACGAGGGCACAATCGCGCCGTTTACCGTCTGTTCGCCTGCAGTTGAGTCGCCATCGCTCAGCAGAATCAGGGCATTTTGCGAACCGGGATTGGTCGCCTGCTCCGCCACAAGTGCCGATTGCGCGGCGTAGATCACGCCAGCGTAGTAGGTTCCGTATACCCCGTCATAGTTGGATGGACCCATGCCGCCGCAACTCGTAACCGCACCTGCCGCCTTGACCAGAGCGGACGCAGGATTAAGCGTCGTCGCGAAGGCCGAGGTCTTGTAATCGCTCATGAAAGGTAAGACCTGATAGGTCGAGGTCACGGTCGTGTTCGCGGTCGCGAAGCTCGAGTTCGATTTCGTCGTAGCTTCGTAGGCGCTTCCCGTGATGTAGTTGGAGGCGCCGGCTTGCGGAAACCAGTAAGCTGTCGCAGTCGCAACGCCCGCAGCCGGAGCATTCGGCGGCAATACCAGGTTGTAAGTCGCGCCTCCGGTGTTCCATCCCGGGTTGCTCGTCGGCGGAATCGCCGCCAGGCAGGTGGAGTCGTAGGTGGCTGACGTCGCCGTGACCGGTGGGAAGGTAAACAGACTGACGCGATCAACCGAGCTCTGAGATACCCCATTCGAGATGACACACGACGTCAAGCTCCGGGGACAAGGATCAAGATTCTGCAGCAGCACCTGGAATCCGTTCAGAGCACACTGCATCTGCGTGTTGTTCTGGCAATTAGCATCAACGTTGTTCATGGATAAGGTTGTGTCGATGATCACCGCAACATTGTAGGGAGTCGGTGAACCTCCGTTTACCGATGCCGTCGCGCTTGCCCCCACCGTGACCGTGGGATGACCGATGAAACTTCCAAAAACCAGCGGAATGGTGGCCTTCTGCTTCACCTGTACCGCGTTATACGGAACGTTGCCAACACATGCCATGCCTTCGTTCTGCAAGGTAACCAGGCACTTTGCCACAGGATACCCGGGCACCATCGATACGTTCGGAAGATTTCCTCGCGCATTGCCGTTGCCGCTGACCGCGCTGAACAACGTGGCTTCACTCGTCACTTGCGAGACTGTCGTCGCGGTTCGCAACTCTGCGGCTCCCGCGAGTGCAGCCGCATCGGTAGTCGCTTGTAGTTCCCGCTGGCTGTACATTGCATGCCCGACGTCGGTGACCAGTGCAAGGGCACTCAGCACCGCAACCATCATCACAGCGGCGACCGGGAGCACCTGGCCCCGCTCATCGTCGAGAAGCCGTTTCCATGATCCTTGTATCCCGGCCTTCATTGCACCAACTCCGTCGTTTGCGCATGTAAGAGACAGCTTGCGGCGTAGTCCGTACGAAATACCTTTAGGGCACACGGGTAAGTCACACTGACCTGCGCCGTACTTCCCTGCAGCAGGTTTCCCGCCGCACCTGTAGAGGTCGAGCTGCTGCTGCAGGTGGCTCCCGATGCCGGAACACCATTGAAGGAGAACGAGAACGTAAGGCTCGAGGCATTAAGGCTAGGTGCGGCCGCTTCGATCGCTTGCGCGGCCGTCTGGCACGGATCGAGCGTCTGGCCGCGACTGATGGCAATGGCGCGTGCCCCTACCGAGGTCGCCTCGGTCATCATCTCCCAGTTATTGAACGCAAGGCCGAAAGCGAAGATTCCGGTCACAATAATCAGGAACAGCGGAACGATGAGCGCGAACTCGACCATCGACTGACCAGCCTCTTCGGCCAAGGTGATCAGGACTCCGAAGCGTTCGTACACCCCAATCGCCGTCGCATCTTCGACGACAACCCCGTCTTCTACTCTCAGGACCATCGCTCTCTTGTTCCTTCCTTGCGGATCTTCCTGTAACAACACATCGGCGGAACGAGTACGTCCACTCATAAAAAGCAGAGATTCGCCAAATGGTTCGGCGCGTAACCCCGATCGGCCCCTTCGAACCACCATTGCTTCTTTGAACCAAGCAGTCAGGAGTCCAAATACCCCTGAAGGAAGGCTAGAGCCGCGCACCCGTCCTGCTAATCCCCCGAACGGAGCATCCTGATAACTCCTTGGTCGGAAGGCTCCCCCGTCAGAGTGACCGGCGAATCGTGCCGATCATCCGACCTGATCGCATGCCCATCGAGTTACTCCACACGACCTTGAAGCGCTGCCGCGTCAATCCATTCCGACCTTCCTAAGCGTCGGACACGAGGCCGCAGACAGCGGACACCGGCTAAAATGGACTGGTGACTACTTCTACCTCATCCGCCGCCTCGACCGACGCCGCCAGCCTCAAGCCCATCCGCCGCGCCCTCCTCTCCGTCACCGATAAGTCTGGCCTCCTCGAATTCGCGCAGGCGCTCGCCTCCCACAACGTCGAACTCGTCTCTACCGGCGGCACCGCCAAGGCGCTCCGCGACGCCGGCCTCACGGTCCGAGATATATCCGATCTAACCGGCTTCCCCGAGATGCTCGATGGCCGCGTCAAGACCCTCCACCCCAAGGTTCACGGCGGTATTTTGCACATCCGCAACAATCCCGCGCACGTCGACGCGGTTGAGGCACACCAGATCCAGCCGATCGACATGGTCGTCGTGAACCTCTACGCTTTTGAGAAAACCGCCCAGAAGCCCGGTGTTTCCGCCGCCGAGATCATTGAAAACATCGATATCGGTGGGCCGTCCATGGTCCGGTCCGCTGCCAAGAACTTCGACGATGTCGCCGTCGTAACCTCCGCCGCCGACTACCCCAAGCTCATCGCGGAACTCGCCGAGAATAACGGACAGCTCTCCCGCGAAACTCGCTGGCAGCTTGCCAAACATGCCTTTGCCACGACCGCCGCCTACGACGCGGCGATCGCAAGCACGCTCGACACCATCGCGCCCAATGAAGACGCGCACTCTCCCGCGCGGTTTGACACGGACACCCTCCCCACAACCATTCGCATCATCCAGCCGCAGACAGCAGTTCTTCGCTATGGAGAGAATCCCCACCAGCAGGCTGCGGTTTACGCGGACGGATCCGGTAGAGGCGTTGCAGGTGCTCAGCAGCTTCAGGGCAAAGAGCTCTCCTACAACAATCTGGTTGACCTTGACGCTTGCTGGGAGCTCGTCTCCGAATTCTCCGAACCCGCCGTCGTGATCATCAAGCACACCAATCCATGCGGCGCCTCAACAGGAGCGTCGATTCTTGATGCCTACACGCGGGCACTCGCCGCCGATCCGGTCTCCGCCTTTGGCGGTGTAATCGGCATCAACCGCGCCGTCGATGGTCCCGCCGCCGAGGAGATCGCCAAGCTCTTCGTCGAAGCCATCGTTGCCCCCGGCTTCACGCCCGAAGCCCTCGCCGCCTTCAGCCGCAAGAAGAATCTCCGACTCGTCCAGATCACTCCTGCTCACGGTGAAAGCGTCATCAAGCAGATCTCTGGCGGCCTCCTGGTGCAGACTGCCGACCGTAAGCGCATCACTGAAGCCGACCTCAGTGTAGCCACCAAGCGCAAACCAACGCCCGAAGAGCTGCGCGCCCTGCTCTTCGCCTGGACCATCTGCAAGCATGTCAAATCGAATGCGATCGTCTACGCCCGCTTCCACGAGGGCCACGGCCAAACCGTCGGCGTGGGCGCCGGCCAGATGTCCCGCATCGACGCTGCGCGTTTCGGCGCAATGAAGGCCGTGCTGCCTCTTGCCAATTCCGTAGCCGCCTCCGACGCCTTCTTCCCCTTTCCGGACGGTCTTGAAGTCGTAGCGAATGCGGGAGCAACCGCCATCATCCAGCCGGGAGGGTCGGTCCGCGACGCAGAGGTGATCGAGGCCGCGGATAAGCTCAACCTGGCGATGGTCTTCACCGGCATCCGTCACTTCCGTCACGGTTGATGGTGTCAGGCGAGGTGGTCCCGCCCTCAAGGATCGCGGGAATTGGGTTACCATCGCGTCGTTGTACACTGCTCGACAAGCGCATCCAAAGGCGCAATCCCGCCGTCTAACATCTGTCGCGATTCGCTCAAAGCGCACCCAGCCAGCACGACTACAGGACCCCTCTACATGACCTTGCGCCACGCCGCTAATTCCCGAGCCCTCCTCGCCGCCTCCGCTCTGCTTCTCGCCGCGCACGCGGTCATGGCCCAGGTCGACACGAAGTCGAAGACGCCTCCTCCGCAGATTCCCGACCGCGCCGCCGCTTACTATCACGATGGCCTTGCCCACCTCTACGAAGAAATGGCGGTCAACAACGGTCGTCCGGACTACGCCTCGCAGGCTGTCGAAGAGTACAAGCTTGCCCTCAACGCTGACCCCACTTCCAAGTACCTACAGAACGGGTTGGCCGATCTCTACTTCAAGATCGGTCGCATTCGTGAAGCCGTCACCGCGGCCCGGGATCAGGTCAAGAAGGATCCGAATGACCTTGCGGCCCACACTCTCCTGGGCAAAGTCTACCTTCGCTCCCTGAACGACATGCAAGGTCCCCAGGCGAACGAGATGTTGCAGCTTGCCATCACCGAATACGAGATCATCACCAGACTGAGCCCTAAGGATGTCGATACCCACCTCCTTCTTGGCCAGCTCTACGGTATCAACCACGACACTGCGAAGGCTGAAGCCCAGTTCAAGCTGGCTCAGTCGCTCGACACCAACTCCGAAGATGCCGTGCTGAATATGGCCCGCCTCTATACCGAACAGGGCGAGCCTCAGCAGGCAATCGACGCCCTCTCCGCTATCCCGGCAGATGACCGCAGCCCTCGCATCAACTTTGCGCTTGGTGGGTCCTACGATCAGCTGAAGCAGTACAAGAAAGCCGCCGCCGCCTACACCGCAGCCAACGATGACGAGCCCGACAATCCCGACACGCAGCACGCGCTCGCTGCCGCCTTGCTGAACGACAATCAGCTAGCTGAAGCTCTCAGCGTCTACCAGGACCTCGCAAAAACCGATCCCAAGGACGCCCAATCCCTCATCAAGATCTCAGAGATTGAGCGCCGCCAGGGTCACTATGATCAGGCTCTCGTCACGCTGAATCAGGCGAAGGCCGCTGGCGCCAACGGCAACGATCTTGAGCTGATCTTCCAGGAGGCGGTGCTGTACGACGCGCTCGGAAAGTATGATCAGGCGACCTCCACCCTTCAGGACGTGCTTCACCAGACGGCGCATCTGGACGGAAAGTACAGCGATCCTGAGAAGAGCAATCGGGCCATCTTTCTTGACCGTCTCGCCATCATTTACAACGAAGAGAACAAAACTGCCGATGCTATCGCGACCTATAAGCAGATGATCGACCTCGGTGGCGACTTCGTCACGCGCGGCTACCAGGGGGAGATCGACGCCTATCGCGGTGCGCACCAGTGGAAAGATGCCTTGGGCGCCTCCGCCGAACTCGCCAAGCTCTATCCTAAAGATGCTCGCGTCCAGCTTACGTACGCCATGCAGCTTGCCGATGCAGGCGACGCTGACCAGAGCATCAAGATTGCCGACGCCCAGCTCTCCGGCACGCTTGTTGCACCGAAACCTGAGGATCGCGAGATCCTGACCAACATCGCCATCATCGACCTGCGACTGCGCCACTCGTCGGACGCCCTGACTGCGCTCAACAAAGCGGATGCGCTCTGCACCACACCCGACCAGCACTTCTCGGTCGACCTGCTCAAAGCGACAGTTCTCGACCACGACAAGAGCTACGCTTTAGCCGAAGCCGAGTACAAGAAGGCGTTGGCTATCGATCCCGATAACGCGACAGTTCTTAACGACTATGGCTTCATGTTGGCCGATGAAGGGGTCCGCCTTCCAGAAGCTCTGGGCATGATCCAGAAAGCAGTCAAGTTCGAACCGCAGAACGGCTCATACCTTGATTCTCTCGGTTGGGTCTACTACAAGCTAGGCCAATATGGTCCGGCGGAGGAGAATCTCCACCAGGCGATCGATCGACAGCCGACAGATGCCAGCATCCATGACCATCTTGGCGAGGTCTACGAAAAAACCGGCCGCCTGAAGCTTGCCGTCGACCAGTGGGAGCGTTCGATGACCGAGTTCGCCCACTCCCTGCCAGCCGATGCCGACCCTGGAGACATCGCGAAGGTCAAGCAGAAGCTCGATCAGGCCCGCGTCAAACTTGCCCGCAACAGCCACTAACCTCTGCCTTTGTTGCCCCATGTCCTCGAGAGCTTCAGGATCGAGGACACGGGGTTTCTCTCTGCTCTCCGATGATGCCGAAGGTCCCACCCATCGCGCTCTTGTCTTCTGGCAACAAGTGCGGAGGAGCGAAGCCGGGCGTCATCCGCCTCATGCACTAAACTCTCAGAAGATGCCATCGCGCCCCAACCCGTTAGCCGTCGCTGACCACGACGACCTGTTGCTCCTTCGCGATCACCTGGCGCCACCACATCCGCATCGCACTCCCTTCCAGCGCGACCGCGAGCGCATCGTCCAGGCTCGAGCCTTTCGACGCCTCGCGGGTAAGACCCAGGTCTTCACCAGCCGCGCCTCAGACCATTTCCGGTCTCGGCTGACCCACACGATGGAAGTCGCCCAGATCGCGCGTGAAGTCGCCGAAGCTCTCGGCCTCAACGAAGACCTCGCCGAAGCTCTTGCGCTGGTTCACGATATTGGCCATCCACCCTTCGGCCATGCAGGCGAGCGCGCCCTCGATCGCTGCCTGCAGCAGCACGGCCTACGCTTCGACCATAATCTTCATGCCCTACGCATCGTCGAGCACTTCGAGCAGCGGTACGCCGCGCATCGCGGGCTCAATCTTACCCTCGGAGTTCGCGAAGGCATCGTCAAACATTCGCGCGACTACACTTCCATCCAGAACCCCGAGCTCTCCCCCTACTTCCTCAATCAGTTTCCTCCGCTCGAGGCCCAGATTATCGACCTCGCCGACGAGATCGCGTATCTCACAGCCGACCTCGACGACGGAGTCGAATCCGGCCTGCTCGAGATCCCTCGCATCGTGGAGCACGTCCGCATCCTGGCCCGCTGCTATCACAAAGTAGCCGCGCAACACTCCGGGATAGAGGAGAAATACCTCTTCCACGAAGCGCTTCAGCTGATGCAGAACACCCTCACCGCTGACCTCATCGCCAATACCCGCGCGAACCTCGTAGGAGCGGGCATCACGACGCTCGACCAGCTTCGAGCCTACCAGGCTCGCGTCGCCACCTTTTCACCCGACGTCGAAGCGGAGCGCCTCCAGGAAAAGAAGTATCTCTATGACACCCTCTACACTTGCCCCGAACTCGAACTTGAACATACGAAAGCGGAAGAGGTCGTCACCGCGCTCTTCAACTTCTGGGCTGAAAACCCCGATGAACTTCCGGAAGGCTACGCGCAAGAGGTAGCGGCTGACGGCATTCCCCGCGTCGTCGCCGACTACATCGCGGGCATGACAGACGCCTATATTCTCCAGCATTACATCGCCGTAAAGCGTCGCCCGCGGAAGCGCCTGGTCACTCCATAACGCGAAGCAATCCGATGGGCGCAGCATCGCCAAGTCCGGCGTCAGCGTGCGGCTGCTCTACCAGACTTTACAAGCCGGCGTATGCACCATCGGCTGCCCTGTCTTGCACCCGAAAGCCTTCGCGAACTGCGGCATATTCGACACCACGCCATTGATCCTAGCGAACCCGGGAGAGTGCGGATCAGTCGCCGCCTGCACCCGCTGATTCTCCAAACGCTCGTTCTCGCAGGCCCACTGCGCCATCCCGACGAAGAACCGCTGATCCGGGGTAAAGCCATCCTTCGATTGGAGAGTCTGGCCACCGGTCTGCTTCTTCCATGCGATATAAGCGAGCAGGGTGCCGCCCAGGTCCGCAACATCTTCTCCACTCGTCAGCTTTGAATTAATGTGAATATCGTCCACAATCACATACCCGGCATACTGATCACGATCGCAGTTAATCCGGTCTTCGAAGTTCTTCGCGTCGGCCGGGGTCCACCAGTCGCGAAGGTCTCCCTTGGCATCGAACTGCCGTCCTTCATCGTCGAACGCATGCGTCAACTCATGTCCGATCGTCGCGCCGGTGTTCCCGTAGTTCGGCGCATCATCTTCCTTGGCGTCGTACAGCGGAGGCTGGAGAACACCAGCCGGAAAGTTAACATCGTTCATCTGCGGGTTGAAGTAGGCATTCACCGTCGGCGGCGTCATTCCCCACTCATTCAGATCGACCGGCTTTCCAAGCTTGTTCCAGTTTCGCACTTCTTCGAACAGATAAGCCCGCTCTGCATCGCCCAAGTAGTCATCGGGCTTTACTTCAAGCGACGAGTAATCGCGCCACTTATCTGGGTAACCGATCTTGTTTCGAATTGCATGAAGCTTCCGCAGCGCCTCCTGTTTCGTCTCCGGACTCATCCAGTCGAGTCCCTGGATCTCCTGCGCCATCGCCGCCTCGATCTGCTGCGTCATCAACTGCGTCTTGGCCTTCATCTCGGGCGAAAACGTGCGCGCGACAAACTCCTGCCCCAACGCCTCCCCTAACGAACGATCAACAGCCTGCGTACATGTCTTCCAGCGGGGAGGCATCGAGGGCACGCCCCGCAGCGTCTTCGAGTAGAAGTCGAAGTTCGCTTCGCGATAGGGCGCTGAGAGGAATGGCGCCGCTGCCGTCAGCAGATGAAACCGAAGGTAAGCCTTCAGCGAAGCCAGCGGCTCGGTTGTCAACTCTCCCTGCACCGCCTTCATAAACTCCGGCTGCGTTACGTTGATCTTCGCCACACCCGGCGCACCCTCCACCTCGAAGTACTTCGCCCAGTCAACGGCCGGAGTCAGCCCTTGCAACTCGGCGACTGTCATCATGTGGTACGTCTTGTGGGGATCGCGCCGGTCGACCCGGCTTAACGAAGCCTTTGCCAGCGCCGTCTCGATCTTCAAGATCTCCGCTGCATCCTTCGCAGCCTCATCTGTCGGCTCACCCGCCAAGCCCAGCAGCTTCGTCACGTAGGCCACATATTGCTCGCGCAGCTTCACGCTCTTTGGATCGGTCTTCAGGTAATAATCGCGGTCCGGCAGCCCCAATCCACCCGCTTCCA
This sequence comes from uncultured Acidobacteriaceae bacterium, assembly GCA_964245715.1. Taxonomy (GTDB): domain Bacteria; phylum Acidobacteriota; class Terriglobia; order Terriglobales; family Acidobacteriaceae; genus Edaphobacter. Next base: position 50,160 of record CAXTNM010000007.1, read on the forward strand.
CCTGCACAATCTCAATCGATGCGTTAACCGCGTCCTGCCCCACCCGCGAACGGAAGAAGAACGTGCCCGCGAGTCGATGCTGCAGCAAAGCCAGCGCCACCGCAATCTGCTCCCGCGACGAGATGACATCCAGCCTCTGCAGCGCAGGCTCCAGCGGCTTATAACCTTTGTTATCGATTGCAGTCGTGTTCATACACGCAGCGAAGTAGTCTCCTACCTTTTGTTGCACCGGCGTCCGATCGGTCGCCTTGGCATCCTGCTCCAAAATCCCCCACAGAAACTGCTCATTCTCCTGTCCGAGCTTCGCGTACACGCTCCAGCTTGCCTGGTCGGCAGGAATGGGATTGTTCTTCTGCCAGCCGCCGCAGGAAAACTTATAGAAGTCGACACAAGGATCAACCGACTTGTCCAGACTCGTCACATCGAGTGATGGCGAGTACGGAATCGCCTGCAATGGCTGCTGCGGTGCTTGCCCCACAGCAAGACTTGTCAACCCAAACAACCCCGCTACCAGTGCAGCACGTAACATCGTCATGCAGATCTTCTCCTGTCCGTCATCCTACAACCCGATACGGAAGAGCTCTCGTCAAAACGCTAAGCCTTCCGATCGTTTGAACCGCCGCCATCTTGTTCAACGAACCTTCCAACGATTCGATAAAGCAGACAGCTTATCTTCCATTGACAATACGGGTGGCGCGGTTCTCGTCGCCGGCACCACCCGCTTTACAGGTAGTTGAGACTTATCAGAAGAGGTTGGCGCAGCTTTCACCCCTGGAGCTCCCGCGGTCTTCATCGAAAGCGCGATCCGCTTCGTCTTCAAATCTGCGTTCAACACCCGCACCTTCACAATCTGCCCTGCCTTGACGACCTCACTCGGATCCTTTACGAAGCGGTTCGACAGCTCCGAGATATGCACAAGACCATCCTGATGCACCCCCACATCCACAAACGCCCCAAACTTCGTCACGTTCGTCACGACGCCTTCGAGCACCATCTCCGGCACCAGGTCGCTCAACTCCTTCACACCCTCGGCGAAGGCCGGAGCAACAAATTTGTCGCGCGGGTCGCGCCCAGGCTTCCGCAGTTCCTCCAGGATGTCGTTTAACGTAAACGTACCCACGCCCAGCTTGCCGAGGTGCGCCGAAACCCCATCCAACAGCGCAGGATTTGCAATGACGTCCGCAATCCCTGCGGCCGCAGCCTCGGCAATCTGCTCCACCACGGCATAGCTCTCCGGATGCACCGCGGTTGAATCGAGCGGCTGGTCCCCACCCCGAATGCGTAGGAACCCTGCCGCCTGCTCAAACGTCTTCGCCCCAACGCCTGGCACCTTCATCAACTGCCTCCGCGAGGTAAACCGCCCGTTCTCATCGCGAAACCTGACGATGTTCAACGCCGTCCGCTCGGTAATCCCGGCGATATACCGCAGCAACGTCCAAGACGACGTGTTCAGATCCACCCCCACCTTGTTCACGCAGCTCCCAATCGTCGCCTCCAGAGATAGCTGCAACTGCCGCTGATCCACATCGTGTTGATACTGCCCCACCCCGATTGCCTTTGGATCCACCTTCACCAGCTCCGAGAGCGGGTCTTGTAATCTGCGGGCAATCGAAATTGCTCCCCGGATCGTGAGATCAAGATCCGGAAACTCCTGTCGCGCCACCTCGCTCGCCGAGTAAACCGACGCGCCCGCCTCGCTTACCATCACCTTGAAGATCTCGGTCAAGCCATGCTCCACCAGGAAGTCCCTGACGAACGCGTCCGTCTCTCGCGAGGCTGTCCCGTTGCCAATCGCAATCGCGCGTACACTATGCGCTTTCACCAATCCAGCCAGCACCTGCGAAGCCTTCGCAGTCTGCCCGGTTGCCGGATAGATCACGTCCGAGGCCAGGAACCTGCCCGTCTCATCCACCACCGCAACCTTGCATCCAGTCCGCAACCCCGGGTCTATCCCCAGCACCGATATGGGCCCCGCCGGCGCTGCAAGCAGCAGATGATGCAGGTTATCCCTGAACACCGTAATTGCCTCCGCGTCGCTGCGTTTCTTTAATTCCAGCCGTAACTCACCCTGGATCGACGAGCTCAGCAGCCGCGTCCAGCAATCCTCGATCGCCATCTCCAGCTGCGGCGTCCAATCTCCCTCAGCCTTCAGCAGTCCTTGCCGCAATGTACCCACTGCGCGCTCGGGCGCCAACTCAATCAGAAAATACAGCACCCCCTCGGTCTCTCCGCGACGAATTGCAAGCATCCGGTGCGAGGGAATGGTCTTCACCGCCTCACGAAATTCGTAGTACATCTTAAACTTGCCCTGCGCGTCCCTGGCTTCGCCATCCATCGCCATCCGGCTCACGATGATGCCTTCGTCGTACAGCAGTTGCCGTACCGCCTTGCGCAGCTCCGCCGTCTCCGAGATCATCTCCGCCACGATGTGTCGTGCGCCTTCAAGCGCCTCGTCGACGCTCGCTACGCCCTTCTCTGGATCCACCAGGCCAGCCGCAAGCTCCAGCAGCGTCTGCCGTCTTCGCAGCTGTGCCCAGACATAATCTGCCAGCGGCTCCAGACCCTTTTCGCGCGCAATCGTCGCCTTGGTTCGCCGCTTCGGTCTGTACGGCAGATATAGATCCTCGAGCTCGCTCTTGTCGACACTCGCTTCAATCCTGGCCTTCAGCTCGTCGGTGAGCTTGCCTTGCTCTTCAATCGACTTCAGAATCGTCTCGCGTCGCGTAACCAGATCCTTGAAGTAGCCTAGCTGCTCTTCAATAGTGCGAATCTGCACCTCGTCCAGCGCGCCGGTGACTTCCTTGCGATACCTCGCGATGAACGGCACCGTACCGCCCTCTTCGAGTAGCCCGATCGTGGCCACAAGGGCATGCATGTGAATGTTCAGCGTCTTTGCGATATGGAGAAGCAGTTCAGCAGGAAGCGGAGTCTTGTTCGAATCACTCATGTACCCCAAGTTTATTAGTCTACCCCTAGGAAAACACGGTCCAGCCGTCCACACTCCACGAAGTGGTCACCGCTCCACGCTAGGACGGTAATGCTCTTTTCTTCACAGAACAACCCCACCTGTCAACGAACTCACAGACTTCACATCATGCTTCAGGCACCACCGCCGGAGGCCCTCAGCAATATTTTCAACCGCCCTCGGATCCGCATAGCTCGCCGTGCCCACCTGCACTGCGGTTGCGCCAGCGAGCATGAACTCGACGACATCCTCCGCCTTCAGAATCCCACCCATTCCCACCACCGGAATCTTCACCGCCCTGGCCACCTCGTACACCATGCGCACAGCGATCGGCTTGATTGCGGGCCCACTCAATCCACCTGTGACATTGGCGATTCTCGGTCGCCTGGTTTCGACATCGATCGCCATCGCAAGGAACGTGTTCACCAGCGACACCGCCTGCGCGCCGGCATCCTCGGCCACCTTCGCCATCTTTCCGATCGATGTCACATTGGGCGATAGCTTCACCATCAAGGGTCGGACGGAGACCTTCTCTACCTGCCTCACCAACTCGTCGAGCGACTTGGGGTCGGTTCCGAAGACCATACCGCCATGCGATGTATTGGGACAGCTGGCATTCAGCTCGTACATCGCGATGCCAGGCGCATCATTCAGCGCGCTTACCACCTCCACGCAGTCTGAGATCGTAAAGCCGAACACGTTCGCAATGACCACAGCGCCAGGAATCTGCCGCAGCTTCGGCATCTTCTGTTCAAGAAATGCTTTGACTCCCATATTCTGAAGTCCGATCGCATTCATCATCCCAGCCGAGGTCTCGATGATCCGCGGCGGTACATTGCCGGCCATCGGATTCACCGACAGCCCCTTCGTCACGAACGCTCCCACGCGCTCAAACGAAAGAATCTCCTCAAACTCCACCCCGTAGCCAAACGTCCCGCTCGCCGCAATGACGGGCGACGCCAGTTCCACGCCCGCCACTGACACCCGCATCTCCGGCCCACGAACATCAGGCCTGCGAACATCTGACCCGCGCCGCCCCGGCGAGCTCCCACCCTGCTCCAACGCTTTCGGCATCTTCCTATTCTAAGCGAGCAGGGTTTGAGGAAACGTCCATCACTCTCCGGGTTTGATCGCAAACGTCAACACATGCCCCACCGCGGCCGAGGGACGATTAACCCGCAGCAAGGAAGCGAATGTGGCCGCGATATCCACCGGCTCGACTGCCTGATGATAGGTCCCGACTACGAATGGGTCCCCGTAGAACGCCAGGGGCACATGCCGGTCATAGGAGTAGGGCGTGTAGTGGTTAGTCCCGCTGGTCTGCCCTTGCGCATACATGCCCGGCGCCATCAAGACGTACCACTCACCGTTGGGCGAGTAGCTATTCATCACGCGCCGGCCCGCATCCGTATCCGGAACGCGACCTGCCGCCATCTCTGTCTTCGTGTAAACCTCACGCACCAGCGCGCGGGTTGGCAGCTTGACCGGCCCGCTCGCGGAAGGTGCCTGCGTGGTTTCGAAGGCCGTCGGCAGCAACTCCGCGACCGCCTGCTCGGCATCCGACTCTGAGACCTTTGCTGCGCCAAACGCCCGTGGGTCCAGGGTGATGTATGGAACTTCGCTCTCCAGAATGTACTTCTTTTCCTGGCCGGGCGAGTACCGTGCGTTTAATCCTTCATCGAGCGCCGCAATGACCTTTTTGAGGCTGAACAACTCTGCGGGCATGCCTGCCGCGGCTGCACCGTCGGTCGTCGGTCCGATTCCATGGTCACCCGTCAGCGAGACCCACACGTTCTTCATCCCGCCGTCCACGTGCTCATCCAGCCAAGTGAAAAGTGCATTCAGGTCTACATCAACTGCGTCAATCATCTCCCGCTGCTTCGGCGAATCCGGGCCCACCTGGTGCCCGAGAATGTCTGTCGACGAGATGCTGATCGTCAGCACGTCGGTCGTCTGGTGCGTGCCCAGCTTTTCTCCGGCGATCAGCGCCTCCGCGAAGTCCAGCAGGTACGACACACTCGCCGGACTCGCTCCGGCATCGTCGTAGAAGTGCCCCGGCCGCGCCTTCGCCTCCGCCGAAGCCTTCTCTGTGCGCCCGCTCTTGTTGAACGCCTGCGCCCACTCCGGCAGCTTCGGCCCCCAGTAGGTCGACGAGACGAAGTGACCCGATGCGTGGTCCAGCCAAAATGCCCCCTGCGACGCGTGCCCCGAGGTCAAAATCGCCGCACGGTCCTTCAACGAGATGCCATATAACTTCGATCCGCCGCGCGTGGCAAGGACCACCTCATCCCCCAGCGTGGACGCCAGTTCATTCCTTGGCGAGGCGCCCACGTCTCCCGCCGCATGGTCGCCCACGACGTCATAGCGCGGATCCTCTACGGAAGTCATCGGGTGATCCGTGCTCCGCTTCAAATCCCACCACTGATTGAGAGAGATCCCGTGCCCACTCGTATAAGCGCCCGTACCGATGGTAGAGTGGCCGGGGGCAGTCATCGTGTTGTCGTACTGGTAGTAGCAGTCGGTAAAGTAGGCGCCGCGCTGGAGGAACAGGTTGAAGCCATTCGCGGTCTTGAAGTCATCGCGATATCGATCGAGGTAATCTCCGCGAAATTGATCGATCACCAACTCCACCACGAGCTTCGGCCTGGCATGGTACACGTTGGCCTGCGCTCCGCAATACGGCACGATCCCCAATCCACACAAAACTCCCGCAGCAAATAATGTTCGTCCAAGCTGAAATTTCATACCTCTAGCGTAAACCGCCTGCCACCACAGAATTGTGAAAACGACCTTGCGAAGGGGCTGGATGCGCCTCATCCTTGGACCGGCCTCATCGTCGTCAGGGCGGCATCGGCGAACCGGTCTTCGCGGGGGCCCTTCGCCCGACCGTCCCTCCATAAGCGCCAGCCCGCATCATTCCTCCTCGTCATCTCTCGTCTGCCGTGGCTTTCGTCCCATTCAGAAGCTCTCCATTAGAATGGACAACGATGCTCGACCTCAACTTCGTCCGATCCAATCTCGATCTCGTCGAGGCCAAATTGCGCTCCCGCGGCGCCGACCCCGAGGCTCTTCTTGGCGACTTCCGCCAAATTGATCAAGCACGCCGTGCCGCCATCACGCGCTCTGAATCCATCGCCGCCGAACGCAATCGTCTCACTGCTGAGATCCAATCTGCGCGTAAGTCGGGTCAGGACGCCGTCACGCTCACCGAGCAGGTCCGCACTCTCAAAACCGAAGCCGAATCCCTCGAACGCGAAGCCGCCGAAGCCGACGACCGCCTGCGCACCCTCATGCAGGCGGTGCCCAACTTGCCACAGGCCTCTGTCCCTGCAGGCAAATCAGAGCAAGACAATTTCGTTGTCAAATCATGGGGCTTGCTCCCCGCTTTCTCCTCTGACGCGCCGCCGAAACCTCACTGGGAGCTCGGCGAGGCTCTCGGCATCCTCGACTTCGAACGTGCCGCCAAGATCTCTGGTTCACGCTTCACCGTACACTTCGGCCAGGGCGCCCGACTCGAACGCGCCCTCGCCAACTTCATGCTCGACCTCCACACTAGGCAGCATGGCTACACCGAGGTTCTGCCTCCGCAGATGGTCAACTCCAAGTCTCTCTACGGCACCAGCCAGCTCCCCAAGTTTGCCGAAGACCTATTTCACTGCGACGACAAAGGCGCCTTTGTCCTCGGAGAATACCAGGACAATGACCACTGGCTCATTCCCACAGCTGAGGTATCCGTCACAAACATCTTTCGCGACGAAATCCTCGACGCCGAAGACCTTCCCGTCTCCTTCTGCGCCTACACCTCCTGCTTCCGCTCCGAGGCTGGCTCTCACGGCAAGGACACCCGCGGCCTCATCCGCCAGCACCAGTTCCAAAAGGTTGAACTCGTCAAATTCTGCAAGCCCGAGGACTCCGAGCGCGAGCACGAAGCCCTCACCAGCCATGCTGAAGCCGTCCTCGAAGCTCTTGGGCTTCCTTACCGCCGCATGCTCCTCTGCACCGGCGATATGGGTTTCGGCTCCTCCAAGACCTACGACCTTGAAGTCTGGCTGCCCGGCCAGAACCTCTACCGCGAGATCTCTTCCTGCTCTAACTTCGAAGCCTTTCAAGCTCGTCGCGCCAACATCAAGTTCCGCGCCCCGGGGCAGAAAAAGCCTGAGTTCCTCCACACGATCAACGGCTCCGGTCTCGCGGTCGGTCGCACCTACCTCGCCATCCTTGAAAACTATCAGCTGCCAGACGGCAACGTCCGCATCCCACCCGCGCTGGTTCCCTACATGAATAATGAAACCCTCATCACCCCTCAGTCCGGCGCCTGGATGCCCCGTTCCCAGGCTAAAGCCGCAAAGGCCAAGACTCTAAATGCTTAAACTCCTGAAAAGCTATCTCTTCTGGACTTACCAGCGCGGATCGTTACATTACGATGTCATGGTGACCGCCATCCTCGTCTTCATGTTCGTCACGCCGCACTTCGTTGACTTCAAAGATCGGCCGGTTGAAACCGTCGCCCTGCACTCCTCAGAAGTCCTGGTCAAGGAAGCCGGCCGCAGCGGCGAATCCTCTCTCTTCCTCTACCAGATCCGCGCAGACGACATGGGCAGCCCGCACTCGGACGCAGAGATCCGCCAAGCGATGCTCCGCGTCATCGAACCCATCTCCGGCGAGGTCACGATCGAGCGCTATGAACAAGTCAAAGACCAGTCCGGCCACATCGTGGCCTATAACGCCTGGGTTACCCGCTAAACTTGACCGATATTTCGGTACTTTTCGCCTGACCGTCCATCTAACTCGCTTAAGAGGTCAAGACCCCATGCTCCACCGTATCCTCGCCGCGACCTTCGCACTCGCCGCCTCCGCAGCGCAAGCCCAGCAGCAGACTCCGCAGGTGCAGGCCATCCTCACCAAGCTCGACGTCGCCAGCGCCCACTTCACCTCGGCCCAGGCCGACTTCGAAAAGGACCTCTACAACGCCGTCATCAAGGATACTGACAAGCAAAACGGCAAGGTCTACTTCAAGCGCGATTCCGGCAACACCCAGTTCGGCATGATTCTCGAAGGCGCGAACGCTCGTGTCGCCGAATACAAAAACGGCACCATCCGCGACTACAATCCGTCTACGAAGTGCTATGACTCCGTGCAGGCTTCACCCGGCAAGATCGAAACCTTTCTCACCATCGGCTTTGGCGGTTCGGGCCGCGACCTAGCGAAGGCCTGGACCATCACCGATCAGGGCCCTGAAACAATCGATGGCACGAAGACTGAAAAGCTCGACCTCGTGCCCAAGGACGATGGCGTTAAAGCCAACATCAACCATGTCGTCCTCTGGATCGATCTCGACCGCGACGTCTCGCTCAAGCAGGTCTTCTACACGACTTCCGGCGACACCCAAACTGCGCACTACTCGGACATCCGCTTGAACCAAAAGGTCGATACCAAACCCTTCGAAGTCAAAGGTAAGCCCTGCGGCAAGTAACGCAACAACGGCTAGCAGTCACCGATCAACGGCAACCGCTGGTTCGTTTCCTCCTACCCACGACCTGCGCCACACGGAACTCCCCAGGATAATCAATACCGGAAAGAACTCCAGCGTATACCGTGGCTCCGAATTATCCAGCGTCAGCAGCAACATCGACCTCAAAATAACAGTAGCCAGCATCGCCGAAAGCACCGGCGCCCAGGCTCCCCACTCCCGCCGCCGCGCTAATCCCAAGGCTGCCAGCCCCATATACCCCAGGTTCAGCAAAGCATACCCCGCCGCAAAGAGTGTCGCCCCTCTGTGTTCGCGGAACTTCCACCACTCCAGTGGCACCGGTAGGTTATCGACCCGCGGCCGAAACCACATGTTAAACTCCCGCGCCAACGGTAGTCCGAGGTAGTATCGAACCGGATCCTCGTTGACCCGCTCCGCCGCAATGGCTGCAAACCTTCCATCCACCTTGGGCGTGGCGCTATCTGTCAGGTTGTACTCATTAAGCGCGGCTTCAGTCTGGGTATACTCCGCATTCGAATCGAAAGCCCGATTCGGCAGATCAGCGATCGAAATTGAATCGCCATCGTAGTTCCAGTAAACATCTGCGGTCGAAGCGAAATCGATCGCCCAGGTCCTGTACCAGCGCTGAAACCCGTAAGGATTGAACTCGTTCGGATCGTTGGCATAGCGCGGCGCTAGCGGTTGCACGACATGGAACGTTCGCCAGTTCCGCACTGCCCACGGAAACAGCGGTAGCAGCGCCAACCCTGACACCACCACTGCCGCACGAAAAACGCGAAGCGTCCGCGACGGCCAGCGGGGCTCGCCGGCCGCGATAGGGGCGCCTTTGCTCTTGTACGCCAGGTGCGCCAGGTACGCCAGGTACGCCAGCCAGATCATCACCGGCACTACAGCCGCCGCCAGCAAACCTTGCTCCGGCCGCAGCAGAATCGCCCAACCCAGCGCAAAGCCAAGCGCAACTACCCACCGGTTGATCCCGCCTCCATCCTCAATCCAGCGCACCAGCGCATAAAACGCGAACGCCATACAGAATAGAGTCGGCGTTTCGGTAAGTGGGGAGGCCACAAAGTTTGCCATGAACGGACAAGCCGCTCCCAGCCAGAGCGCTGCAAGCCCTGCTCTCTCTCCGAAGAGTCGCCGTGCGGTTCCTGCAAGCAGCAGACAGGTCCAAAGATCGATCAGCACCTGCAAAGCAAGCACAGGCAAGTACTTTCCCACTCCAAACACGGCAAAACACCCGACCAGAAAAATTGGGTAACCCGGCAGCCGAATCAGCGTCGGCCGCACCACCTGCTGTCCTTTCACAATGCCAGTCAGCCCATAGATCCCATGTTGCATCCAGTTCCGCGCGATATCGCCATAGAGCAATGTATCGCCTGTAACCAGCCCATACTTCCAGATCCACCCCACCCGCAGCGTTAGCCCCACAACCAGCGCCGCGGCACCCCACGCACCCCACATTCCTTTCCGCCGCTGCATTGAAGCCTCAGACCTCATCGTTTCAGCATCATACCGCCCAAAGCTCAGAATCCCACCAGGGAGCGGTAAAGCGCCTGCTTGCGTTGACTCACGCCCCAACCCACCATACGATTGCGCTTAGGGCAGCGAGCTTGGCAACACCGCGGCCTGTACTCTCACCGAATGAATAAACCGGTCTTTTACGATCCGCAAAGAAAACGTTGGAAGCGGCTTCGTCGCCTCTTCGACGTGCTCGCTCTGTTCGGCCTCGTCGTCGGCACAATTTTCATCGTCGGCCTGCTCTCCATGAAGCCGCTGCCCGAGCTCATTCTGGCCACACAGTCGCGCAACTACCGCGCCCTCACGAACCGGCCGAAGCCGGTCGTCAAAGCCAGCCAGAAGCTCCCGCACAACGCGCACCGCAAGACCCTCACTCCGCCTTCCGACGTTACCCTCAACTCCGGCGAAGGCCTGCGCGCCGCCTTCTACGTCGACTGGGATCCCGCCAGCTACGCTTCGCTCAAGGAGCACATCAAGCAGATCGACCTGCTCTTCCCCGAGTGGCTCCACGTCATCGCCCCTGACGGCACCCTCACGGCCTACACCATCGACAACAGTCCGTTCTCCGTAGTCGACAAATCTGGCGTCCACAACGTGGATCAGGAAAACAAGGTAGCCCGGGCTATCGGCGCAGATGACGCCGAGATCTTTCCTCTCGTCAACAACTACGACCCCCTCCACAACAACTTCTCAAACACCCTCGGGCCTTTCCTCTCGAGCGACACCGCCCGCGCCAACTTTATCCGTCAGGCCGACCGCTTCCTTGCCGCCAACCCAACCTACCGCGGCCTGACCATCGACTTCGAGCAGATCCCGGACAACGTCCAACCCGCATTTCAAACGCTCATCACCTCCCTCTATGCCGATTTCCACGCACGCAACCTGCGACTCTACATCGAAGTCCCGGCCGACGATCCCGATTTCAATCTCGACTACCTGTCAAAGAACTCCGACGGCCTCATCCTCATGGACTACGACGAACACCAAGGCCCGGATGAGCCCGGCGCTGTCGCCAGCCAGGATTGGTACCTCAACAACCTTCGCGACGCCCTCAAAGTCGTAAAGAAGGAAAAGCTGATCGTTACCGTTGGCAGCTACGGCTACGACTGGACTGCTCCGCTCCCATCCTCGCCCGCATCGGCGCCGGCCAGCAGAAAGAGCGCCAAACCCAATGCTCCCAAGCCCGACGTCTACAACAACGTCAACAACATCTCCACCGAAGAAGCATGGCAAGCCGCTTCCGATGCCGGCGCCAAGATTGAGCTGGACTCGGATTCCCTGAACCCGCATTTCGGCTTCGACGACGAAGACGCTCACCTCCGCCATCAGATCTGGTTCCTCGACGGGTGCACCGTGCTTAACGAGATGCGCGCCGCCCGCACCCTCGGTATCCAGACCTACGCTCTCTGGCGCCTCGGTTCCGAAGATGGCTCGCTTTGGAAGATCTGGGACAATCCCACCAAAGGTGATCCCACAAACCTCCTCGCCACCATGCCACCGGGCTACGATGTCGACACCGAGGGCGCCGGCGACATTCTCCGTATCATCCAGCGCCCGCAGACCGGCTCGCGCACCCTTACTCTGGACGACGACGATGCTGTCCCCATGCCACTTAAGATGGTTACGCAGGAGACCATGCTCTCCTCACCGTCGCCCTACACGCTGCAGCAATACGGCTACCAGCCGAGGAAGGTCTCGCTCTCCTTCGACGACGGCCCCGACCCCGATTGGACTCCCAAAGTCCTCGACATCCTGAAGCGATACAACGTCAAAGGCACCTTCCTGATGATCGGGGAGGTCGCAGCCGAAAACGTCAGCCTGATGCAGCGCGTCTATCGCGAAGGCCACGAGATTGGCAACCACACGTACACCCATCCTGACATCTCCGACATCTCACGCTCGCAGCTCGAACTCGAACTAAACCTTACGGAGCGTCTCTTCGGCGCCAAGCTCGGCGTCCATCCGCTCTTCTTCCGGCCGCCCTACTCGATCGATCAATCTCCCGACACCAACGATCAGGCCGCCCCGATCGACATCATCCAGGCACGCGGCTACAGCATCCTCGGCGACAAGATCGACACCGACGACTGGGATGAACATCCCCGCAAGTCTCCGCAGGAGATTACCAACTCCGTCCTCGAGCAGCTAGCCGCCTATGAGGGCCGCAGCGACGTCGAGGGCTCCATCATCCTCATGCACGATGGCGGCGGCGATCGCAGCGCCACCGTCGCTGCCCTCCCCCTGCTCATCACCACTCTCCGCGCCCGCGGCTACACCTTCGTTCCGGCATCCGAGCTCATCGGCAAGACCCGCGACCAGATCATGCCACCGCTCAACGCGAGCCAGCGTCGCGAAGCCATCTTCGACTCCATCAGCTTTTTCGTCATCAGCTTCTTCAACCACTTCGTCATCGGCATCTTCTACGTCGGCGACGTCCTCATGTCGGCGCGCCTGATCATCATCGGCCTTTGTGCCATCATCGACCGCCTCCGCAAGCGCAGGAACTACGCCGGCCCCAACTACCAGCCACGCGTCGCGATCCTCATCCCCGCGTACAACGAAGAAAAGGTGATCGCGCGCACCATCCGCTCGGTCATGATGTCGAACTACAAGAACATCCGCATCATCGTCATCGACGATGGATCGAGCGACTCCACCTACCAGACCGCGCTCACCGCCTACCCTGATCAAATTGCGTCAGGAAGATTGACCGTCTTGACCAAGCCCAACGGCGGGAAGGCCGACGCCCTCAACTTCGCACTCGACCACATCGACGCCAACGAAGAACCCATCTATGTGGGCATCGACGCCGATGGAGTCATCGCCCATGATGCCGTGACTAATCTCGTTCCGCATTTTGCCGATCCGCGCGTAGGCGCCGTAGCCGGCAACGCCAAGGTCGGTAACCGCGTGAACCTCTGGACCCGCTGGCAAGCTCTCGAATACATCACGTCCCAGAACTTCGAACGCCGCGCTCTCGACCTCTTCAACGTCGTTATGGTCGTTCCAGGAGCCATCGGCGCCTGGCGCACCGCACCGGTCAAAGCCGGCGGAGGCTATGCCACCAACACCGTCGCCGAAGACGCCGACCTCACGATGTCTCTGCTGGAACAGCAATATAAAGTCATCTATGAAGATCAGGCACTCGCCTTCACCGAAGCTCCAATCAATGCGGACGGCCTGAAGCGCCAACGCTTCCGCTGGTCCTTCGGCATCTTGCAAGCCATATGGAAGCACCGGGCCGCGATCCGCACCAACCGCGCCATGGGCCTCTTCGCCTTACCCAACATCCTCATCTTCCAGATCCTGCTGCCGCTCGTCTCCCCCTTCATCGACCTGATGTTTGTCTTCGGCGTCATCCACTACCTCATCGACAAACACTTCCACCCGGAGACCGCCTCCACCTCGAGTTTCTTCAAGCTGCTTACCTTCTTCCTCGCCTTTCTGGTCATCGATTTCACTGCGTCGGCCCTAGCCTTCCTGCTTGAGCGCAAACATCCCGCCAGCAAAGGCGACGGCTGGCTTCTCTTCCACATCTGGATTCAGCGCTTCACCTATCGCCAGGTCTTCTCAATCGTCCTCTTCCGCACGCTGAAGCGCGCGATCGATGGCAAACCCTTCAATTGGGACAAACTCGAACGAACTGCGCAAATGAGCAAAGCTACAGAAAACATCATTCAGTGAGTGCTCCTCTCGACTGAAGATTGTAAAAAGTAGCTCTTAGGCCTCCTCTTTCATTACCTTCGTGTACCAGCCCACTGTCCATCCCCTTGCACCAAACCCCCTCTCCTCCGATGGACCAATAAGCCAGGACCATCCGAGGAGCCCACCCATCCATGACCCGCGACGAAGTCGAACTCTGCGAACCGAGCGTCGCACCTTTGCAATTCGCAGTTCCTTCTTACCCGCGACCGGACTACTCCAGGGAGTTCAAGTGCCTGGCCCAGGCCTGTGACGAGAACTGCTGCAACGGCTGGTCCATCCCGATCGATCAACACACGCTCGAGACGTACCTCCATCACCCCATCCTCAAACCATTTGCTGAAACACTCGTCGTCCTCAACATCAACTCGCCTAGCGTCGGTGACGCTGCCAGAATGCCCCTCACCCATCAGGGGACCTGCGGTTTTCTGAGCGAGGAAAAGCTCTGCAGCATCCACGCTCACTTTGGTCCCAGCATGCTCTCAACCGCATGCGCCACCTACCCTCGCGAACACGCCTATCAGTCCGGGCGTACGGAAGCCGCGCTGGACCTCTCCTGCCCCGAGGCAGCCCGACTCACGCTGCTCGATCCAAGCCTTCTCGGCTCCGGCCCGTGGCATACCGCCGGCCCCAAACGCTACACCCATATTCCTCACGCCACTCGGCTCCCCGCTTCCTTCGACCCCGTCCTGGCGCTTCGCGAGCTCACCCTGTTGATCCTCTCTGACCCGACCTATCCCTTATGGCAACGTCTGTACCTTCTCAGCCATCTCGCCCAGCGCCTTGAAAGCCTGTCGTCGGGCAACACCCCCCGGCGTTGGAGTCAGGAGAACCCCAGTGCGCTCGCCGCACTTATTGATGAGACCATCGAAGCCGTCGCCTTCCATACCATTTTGCTGCCGATCGTCTCCGCCGACCCGGTCATGCAACTCCGGTTCACTGCCGAGATCCTTCGCGTCCGCCTCTCGGAATCTCCCGTTTCGGAGCCCTTCCTCGCCACTGTCCATGCATTTCAAGGTGGCTTGGACTCCCAACCCGGACACCTCGCTCAACTCAACGACACACAGATTGGCGAAAACTTCTCAAGCGCGTACCGTGAGTTTGCCCTTCCAATCCTGTCCGAGCACCCGCACCTGATCGAAAATTTCCTCGCCAATCACATCTTCAAGTACGCTTATCCCTTTGGCCGTGTCAGCGGCGGAGCTAGCCCAACCGATCAACACCTTACGCTGGTCGCGCACCTCGCGCTCACCCAAACCATGATTGTCGGCCTCGCAGCGCACCACCGTGAGCGCTTTACTCCAGGTCATATCGTCCGCCTCATCCAGCACCTCTCGAAGGCGATCGAACATCGCCCCGCGTCTGTGGCGCACCTGGCTCGGCTGATGGAAGTTCAAGGTTTTACCACCCCCGACGCCCAGGCTCAACTCCTCTATCTCGCCTAGCGGACCGCTCCAGCGTAAAGCTTTCACACGCTAGCAGAAGGAGCGGTGAGTCATAGGGAGGAAAAGCTTAACTTGGCCCGGAACCAGTCGGCTTCGCCTGCACAGGCTGTGTCGTCGCTGCGGGCTTCGCCACCTTCTTCCTCTTTTTGACCGCGGTCGACGGGCTCTTCACTGGCACAGGCGTCATGACCGGCGGACAGGCGGCCGCAATCTCAGGCCGAGAGCTCAACTGCTTCTGGAGATCCCCGACCTTCGTCTCTTGCAGCGAAGCCATCTGTTGCTGGTGATCTGCGAGAGTACGCCTTACTGTTTCCAAACCGCTCAACGACTTCTCGAGCGCATCCGCCTGGTCGGCCGGCGCGGCTGACTCCGCAATCACCGTCACCCGCAGAACCACGTCATACAGCGCTCCCACATTCCGGGTGAGTGGCAGCATGGCCGTTAACGACCCAGGAGCCGCATCTGCCGCCGTCACCAACCCGGGCAGCGTGCCTTCGACGTCACGCCGGATCGATCCGACATTGTCGCTTGTAGCGGCCTTGAGCTCCTTGGTGGCCTTCCACTTCTCCACCCGGACCGAATCGACAGCCTGCTGCAGTCTCAGGATCGCCGGCTGTAGACTCGCCATGTTGGTTCCTGCAGGCGCACCCGCAGCGCCATTTCCTGCATCCTGGCCACCTGCAGACACAGCCATTCCTAGACTTACCGCAACCGTCACCTTCGCAAACCAGAACATCATCCCGCAATCGTACCGCCCCCAGGACACAACGCGCCAGCCTCTGGCCTCACCCATCTTTACTCCCGGGAACTGAACAACGGCCCACGGTCTAAACTCACCCCATGCTCCCGTCTGTCGACCCAACGGCTCCGTGCTCGAAAGGGAACGCCTGCGTCTTCGCGCTCATACCGCTGCCGACTTTCCCGCTTGCTGTGCGTTGTGGTCGCATCCGGAGGTATTCGGTAAATGTTGGGCGAATCGGCGTCCTCGGAAGGGTCTGGTCACGCATCCTTCGTTATCTCGGCTCCTGCGCATCGCTTGGTTCTGGCTACTGGGCGGTCGAGGAGCGCACGACCCGCACCTTCGTTGGTGAGGTCGGGCTCTGCAACCTCCAACGCGATCTGACCCCGCCGCTCGGCGACCTGCCGGAGATGGCTGGTCCTTCTCGCCAACCCGCCAGGGAAAGGCTACGCGACAGAAGCTGCTCAGGCCGTTCTCGGCTGGTCTTCCACAGCACTCAGATGGATCGCACGCATCATCCACACGGAAAACAAACGACCGCTCCGCGTTGCCGGAAGACTCGGCTTTTTTGTCTCGCAAACGACGAGCTACCGGAACGCTCGCTCTCCTCGCTAGGCCCAAGGTCGCACGGAGTTCGCTCTACTCCTCTGCTGGACCGCCATGATCCGCCAGAAACTCCGCGTGTGACCTCAGTTCACCATGCCCGAGAGCTCCATCATCTTCTTCGAAGGAAGCACCCTCAAGAGAGACATCGACCAAGGCAAGATGCCGCGTACCAACAAAGGACTCGAGCATCTCGATGGCGCTGGCCACCTGACCTCCCGGAAGCATTTCCACCAGTTCGTGCGCATAATCCTTCGACCCTGCCTGACGCATTTCGTACCTCCACGATGACGCCTCTGCAAGGCGTAAAATTACACCGATGGCCACTATACCGATGCCGACCGATCTTGCGCACCTTCCGCCCTTCGTCAATGAGTCTTTCCTCGATTTCACGCGACCCGACATCAAACGTTCCTACCTGGCGGCGCTGGACGAAGTCGCCTCCGAGCTTGGACGCGAGTACGACCTGATCCTGGGCGGCAAGCGTATCCGTACCGCTGACAAGATCACGTCGGCAAACCCGGCAAACCCGTCCGAGATCATCGGCATTCACCAGCGCGCCGAGGCAGAACACGCCGAACCGGCGATCCAGGCCGCACTCGCCGCCTTTCCCGCATGGTCGCGCACGCCCGTTCAGGAACGCGTCGCGCTCCTCCTCCGCGTCTCAGAGTTGATCTCCCGGCGCAAGTTCACCCTCTGCGCCTGGCTCACCTACGAGGTTGGAAAAAACTGGGCGGAGGCCGATGCGGACGTCGCCGAATGCATTGACTTCCTGCAGTTCTACGCGCGTGAGGCGCTCAAGCTGGACGCTGCGACCACCCCGGTCCCCTTCCCTGGTGAGCGGAACCAGCTCCGCTACATTCCGCTGGGTGTCGGCGCAGTGATCCCGCCATGGAACTTTCCGTTTGCGATCATGGCCGGCATGACCGCCGCCGCGATCGTTACTGGAAACACCGTCATCCTCAAGCCTTCACCCGACGCGCCAACGATCGCGGCCAAGTTCTACGAGCTGCTCGAAGAGGCTGGCTTGCCCGATGGTGTGGTCAACTTCTGCCCCGGTGAAGGACCCGGCTTCGGCTCGACCGTTGTCGCACACCCGCAGACTCGCTTCATCGCCTTCACCGGGTCGAAGAAGGTTGGCCTGGAAATTCACGAGTCCGCAGCCAGGACTCAGCCGGGCCAGAGATTCATCAAACGCACCATCCTCGAGATGGGCGGCAAGGACGCCATCATCGTCGATCGCGATGCAGATCTGCTCTCTGCTGTTGACGGCGTGGTGGCCTCGGCCTTCGGTTTCAACGGCCAGAAGTGCTCCGCCTGCTCCCGTGCCATCGTTGATACCGAAATCTATGACTCCTTCATCGATCTGCTCAAGGATAAGGTGGCGGCCATCCAACAGGGTCCGCCGGCCGACAACTTCTATGCGGGTCCGGTGATCAATCCGGTTGCCGTCAAACGTATCCACGATTACATCGAGGTAGGCAAAACGGAAGCTCGGCTCCTCCTCGGAGGCGAAGTTGCAGAGACTCCAGAGAAGGGTTACTACATCACGCCTACCGTCTTCGTCGACGCGCCGCCCACCGCGCGGATCTGCCAGGAAGAGATCTTCGGGCCCGTGCTTGCTGTAATTAAATCGAGCAGCTTCGAAGAGGCGATCGAAATTGCCAACAATACTGAGTATGGACTCACCGGTGCGATCTATAGTAGCTCCGCGGATAAGCTGAATCACGCGCGGAACGAATTCCAGGTCGGCAATCTTTATCTAAATCGCAAGTGTACCGGCGCCATGGTCGGAGCGCATCCCTTCGGCGGCTTCAATATGTCGGGTACGGATTCAAAGGCCGGTGGCCCTGACTACCTGCTGCTTTTTACGCAAGCAAAGTCCATCGCCGAAAAGGTTGAACACGTCTCGAAGGAGGCCGACGAAGAGGAAGCTCGAATGGGTTTGTAGGGGGGAGCCGATCCTGCGACCATCTTTCCGGCCTTCAGTCCTCGGGTCAATCGAGTATTGAGGAGCGAGCCCGGCCTGGACCAGCCCAGGAACGCTGACTTCAGAGCTTCGGCTCGCTCCTGGCCTCGCGTGCCTTAAGCCGTCCGCTTCTCCAGCAACGACCCAACCTTCGCGGCAGCCTCGGCGAGGATCCGGTGATGCAGCGTAAACAAAGCAAGTTCCAGCCTGTCGCTTACGCCGGTCTTGTCGTAAATGCTTCGCAGATAGTTCTTGATCACCTGCTCCTTGGTCCCCAGCTGGGCGGCGATGTCCTTGTTCTTGCATCCCTGAACAATGAGAGCGACGATCTGCATCTCTTTAGGGGTCAGCCGATCGATGACGCGCGCTCCGACTGAATCCTGCGCATGCGTGACCAGGCTTGGGGTGGTGTGGACACAGCGTTGTCCTCGGGCCACCTTGCGAACACAATCCGTTAATTCGACGGCGGTAATATTTCGACCGATGATGCCGCCTAGCTTTGCCGCGTCATTCTCCGAGATCACTTCGCCCTTCTCGGCGATCAGGATGCCCCTGCTTCCTGAGTTCTTCAGCAGAGCCAATACCTCGCCCAGATTGCCTTTCAGGCCATTTGAAAAGAGGACCGTCGCCACCGGGAAGCTCTGGATACTGCTTAGCAGGCGATCAGCGTCCGAGATCTGCGCCACGATCCTCAGATCTGTTTCCATGGCCAGGACTCGTGCCGCTCCCGCGCGAAAAATTGCTTGATTATCTGCCAGAATGATTCGATGCATCGAAGCCCACCTTCTCGAGCCGAACTCTCCCGCCCGTCCTTCCCTCATCGGCTCTGGCCATCATGTTGGATGGCTTGTCTGCAATTCGTACACGGCTCAAATCGAGCACCAACGTGTAATTCCTGAAACCTGTTCACCCACGAAACATCCAACGTACACGCGGAAGATGACGAAGCTGATCCACGACAGTACTATAGTAACCGCTACCAAGACCTTCAAGTCGAAGACTCCGAGATTGCCTCATGCCGAAACCCGTTCTCCTGGCCATTGACGATGACGTCAGCGTCCTTGAAACTGTCGTACAGGATCTCCGTCGCAAGTACGGACAGCACTACCGCATCCTGCGCGCTGCCTCCGGACAAGCCGCCCTCGACATCTCCCGCCAGCTAAAGGAACGCGGAGATGTTGTAGCCCTCTTCCTCTCAGATCAGCGTATGCCTGGTATGACAGGCGTGGAACTCCTCGAACAGGTCATCAGCATCTACCCAGATGCAAAGCGCGTACTACTAACGGCGTACGCGGACACTGAAGCGGCTATCCGTGCGATCAATTCCGCTCGCATCCACTACTATTTGAACAAACCCTGGGACCCACCCGAGGAAAAGCTGTACCCGGTTCTCGACGACCTGCTGCTTGCATGGAACGAAGGTCACAAGCCTCCCTATGACGGCCTCCAGGTGATCAGTCCACGCTGGACGACGGGCGATCACGAGATCAGGAACTTCCTCTCGCGTAACCTTGTTCCCTTCAAGTGGCTTGATCCTGAAAAAAATCCGGAGTGTCTCCAGCTTCTTTGCGACAGGAACATCGATGACGGCAAATTGCCCGTCGTACTCTTTCCTGACGGCTCCTCTCTGGTCCAGCCAACAACAACCCTACTCGCAAGCAAGCTTCCCGGCTTCAGCACGCAGGCCAAAGAAGCCAACTACGACGTAGTCGTGGCCGGCGCCGGACCGGCCGGTCTGGCCGCCGCAGTCTATGGAGCTTCCGAGGGCTTGCGCACGCTAATCATCGACTCGTTCGCTCCCGGCGGGCAAGCGGGCTCCAGTTCACGCATTGAGAATTACCTCGGATTTTCTCAGGGTATCTCCGGGGAGCGACTCGCCAAGGAAGCATTCATCCAGGCGCAGCGGCTCGGCGCAGAGTTTCTTACACAACGCGTCTGCTCCATCAACTCGGAGAACGGTTACCACATCGTCAAGCTAGCAGATGGGCGTGAGGTGTCCAGCCCAGTCTGTCTGATCGCCACAGGAGTCGACTACAACCGGCTGGACATCCCTGGGGAAGAGCAGTTTTCGGGGGCCGGACTCTTCTACGGTGCCGCACTTACGGAGGCCTCCTCGTGCGCGAATCAGGAGATTCACATTGTTGGCGGCGCCAACTCTGCAGGTCAGGCGGCGATGTACTTCTCAAAGCATGCTCGTTCGGTCCGCATGCTCGTCCGCGGAGATGGTTTGGCCAAGTCCATGTCGAAATACCTGATTGACCAGATCGGCGCAACTCCTAATATTACTGTCGAGAGTCACACCCAACTAATCGCCCTGCATGCAAGTGAGCATGATCCCGCGCACCTGGGCCACATGACACTCCAGAGTCCTGAAGGCCAGTTTGATCGGGAAGCAACCTCGGTGTTCGTCTTTATCGGCGCCTCGCCCAAAACCAACTGGCTGCCCGACACGATCGTTCGTGACGCCAAAGGCTTCGTGCTTGCCGGTCCCGACCTTAAATCGAAGTCTAAAGGCGCGTGGAAGCTCGATCGCGACCCGTACCTGCTCGAGTCAAGCGTTCCGGGTGTCTTCGTCGCCGGAGACGTCCGCCATGGTTCTGTCAAACGCTGTGCCTCAGCCGTGGGCGAAGGCTCCATCGCCATTCAGTTTGTGCACCAGTACCTCGCGGCCCTTTAGTGAACAAAACATCCATGATGCCAACCGTACAGTCCGCCCATCAACCTCTTACACCTGAAATCGTTGCGAAACTCCGACAGGTCACGATCCTTCAATCTCTGTCGGAGGAACGCCTCCACTGTCTTGATGGTGCTCAACACGTTCGGTACGAACCGGACCAGGTGGTCATTACGCAAGGAGAGCTGACGCACGAGTTCTGCATGCTTCTTGAGGGTTCGCTTCGCATTACGAATACAACCCTGACCGGACACGAACAGACGGTGTACGTCATGGAGAAAGGTATGTCTTTTGGCGAGGTCCCTCTCCTCGCGAGCATTCCTTCCGCGGGAACCATCCGGGCAATCCAGCCGAGCGAACTCCTTATTCTGGATGAACAACAGTTCTGGAACCTGATGACGGAATGTCCCGAGGTTCGCAAAGCGATCCTCGGCAACATGGCGCAGCGACTGGCAAAGATGCAGAGCATGAACTCCCAGCAGGAGAAGATGGCCGCACTGGGAACGCTCGCCGCTGGCCTGATGCATGAGCTCAATAATCCCGGCTCAGCTGCTCGTCGCGCCTCCTCGCAGCTTCGAACCAATCTGATGCGGCTGCATGAACTCGCCGCACGTTTCACGCGGACCGAATTGAACCACGAACAGAAAGACTGCATTCTCGAACTGCAGGAGTTTGCGCTTCACAACCAGCCAGAGGTCGCCCTTTCGACGATCGAACAAACGGACGCAGAGGAAGCGTTGAACGAGTGGCTGGATTCAGCTCACGTTGAGGATGCATGGAAGCTCGCCCCTACCCTCGTCTCGATTGGAATACGTCCCGAGCACCTGGAATGCGCTCGTTCCTCCTTTGACGACCAGATCTTCTCAGACGCCTTGAACTGGCTCGAAGCCCTCGTCTCCTCGCAGCAGCTTGTCTCGACCATCGAGGAGTCCATCTCTCGTGTGACCGACCTTGTTGCCGCGGTCAAGACGTACGCCTATGAGGGCAAGGGTCCCAAGCACCCGAGCGACCTGAACCAGTCAGTCCATGCAACACTGGTCATCCTCGCGCACAAACTGCGTGAGAAACAGATCGCGCTGAAGAAGAGCTTCGGTACCGATCTGCCCCAGTTGGCCGCAAATTGCCAGGGTCTGAACCAGGTCTGGACGAACCTGCTCGACAACGCGATTGACGCTGCACCGCAGGGGGGAGTCATTCAGATCGCCACATGGTCCGAAGCGCTTGATCCAGCGCGCAAACCGGAGCTCTGCATCCGTATCGAAGATAATGGGCCCGGTATCCCGCTCGACTGCCAATCCCAGGTATTCGACCCTTTCTTTACGACGAAGCCCGTAGGCGTCGGAACCGGACTTGGCCTCGGCATCGTCTATCGAATCGTGGAGCAGTGTGGAGGCTCGATTCATTTTTCATCCACCCCCGGCGCCACAGCGTTTGTCGTGCGACTGCCCTCCGTCTAAGCACGCGCTCAGCTTCACGAGGCCGCCGGGCTGCCGTATCATAAGCCAAGGAGCCGACTGCCTTGTCCCTGACGCCGTTCCATATCGCCTTTCCGGTTGATGACCTTTCCGCCGCTCGCCACTTCTATGGCCAGACCTTAGGTTGCCCCGAAGGCCGCTCCAGCGCTGAGTGGATCGACTTCAATCTCTTCGGGCACCAGATCGTCGCACACGTTGCGCCCCGTACGCAGAAGTCTCCCGAACACCATAATCCGGTCGACGGACATGCCGTGCCCGTCCCGCACTTTGGCGTGGTTCTTACCATGGACCGATGGGAGGCCCTTGCTGCGCGTCTGAAGGCTGCAGGGCAGAAGTTCGAGATCGAACCCTACATCCGCTTCAAAGGCGAAGTTGGCGAGCAAGCCACCATGTTCTTCTACGATCCGTCCGGCAATGCACTGGAATTCAAGGCGTTTGCCGACATGTCTCAGGTCTTCGCCAAGTAGTTCATCGGCGCATCTACCCTTCTCCAGAAGGCCCTGAATCAATCCTCGATCCGATCTCCCTGGCGCGAGGTCAGGACGACTGAGACATCGCCTAGTCTCTAAGGGCCTTTTTATGAAGTGAAAGGCAAGGCTCGTTGTGGGCTTAAGCCCGCAGAGCCGCGATCCTCGCTGCGTTCCCGTGTCCGTGCTCCCTCAGGGTTTTCACCTCATTTATCCTGATTATCTGCCGATAAATGTTCAGGATGCACATAACCGCCGGGTTGCGGCGGCGCTCTCTCGTGAGAAGCAATAAGGGTTATTCAAGCAAACAAAAGTGGGATGTAAACTCCCACTCGGGTTCACCATGCTTGGAGGGTACTTGGGATTGCATATCAGGAGAAAACAAAGTGCCCCGCAAACATCTTCGCAGAAATTCTGTGGCCCGTCTGATCTCGCTTGTAGTCGTTCTTCTCTGCTTTCTTGTCAAGATCGAGCCACTCGCAGCCCAGGCTACCCCCATCCAGGGAATGACTGCGGTTGGCTCCTCCGCCAATGCTGTCCCTGTTCAAGTCACTCTGCCGTATGGAGGCACGATCAGCTCCATCCAGGTCTTCGGTGAAGGTATCGCCAATGTCGATTTCTCAGGCATTGGCGGGAGCTGCATTGCGGGGGCGAGCTTCCAGCCTGGTCAGAATTGCATTTTGAACGTTGTCTTTTCGCCTTTGTCCCCGGGCGTTCGCAACGGCGCTGTGGTGCTTCTAAACAGCAGCAATCAGGCGATCGGAACGCAATTTGTGACCGGTCTGGCGACAGGCTCCGTCGGAGTCTTCGTGCCGGGCATTATCAATACGGTTGCGGGCGATGCCTCCTGGGTCTACTCGGGCGACAACGTCCCTGCAACCAACGCGCCGATCTTCCTCCCGTTCGGCATCACCGTCGACGGCAAGGGTGATCTTTTCATTGCGGACTCCAGCAACAACCGCATCCGCCGCGTCGACGCGACCTCTCAGGTCATCACCACGTATGCGGGTAATGGCGTGGTCGGCTCGCGCGGCGATAATGGCGCAGCCACCAATGCAAATTTGAACAACCCAACCGCACTTGCACTGGACCCCGCAGGAAACCTCTTCATCGCGGACTCCGGCAATAACGTCATTCGGCGCGTCGATGCCTTCACCGGCGTCATCACCACCTACGCCGGCACGATCAGCAGCCACGGCTACTCGGGCGACAACGGGCTTGCCACCAGCGCCACCTTCAACAGCCCCAATGGCATCGGCTTCGACTCCAACGGCAATCTCTATATCGCCGATACCGGTAACCATGCCATCCGCTTCATCTCCGCTTCAAGCGGCATCATTACGACGGTCGCAGGCACCGGCAATGCCGGCTTTGGCGGCGACAATGGCCTCGCCACGCAGGCGCTGCTCAACTCGCCCTGGAGCGTCACTCCAATTCCCCCTTCTGTCCCGGGGGTGAACGCCGGTTTCTACATTGCCGACCAGAATAATAGTCGGATCCGCAAGGTCGATGCTTCGGGAAACATCACGACGGTCGCAGGCAGCACGGCCGGTTACAGTGGTGATAATGGACCGGCAACTTCGGCCCAACTCTACGAACCGGCGAGCGTGCTGGTCGACGTAGCCGGCAATCTCTACATCGCGGACTCCGGCAATAACGTCGTCCGGCGTATCAACGCCTCCACCGGCGTGATCACCACCTATGCGGGTAACAACAGCGAGCAGTTCAGCGGCGACGCCGGACCCGCAAGTGAGGCTGGTCTCTACGGTCCTTACGCCTTCGCGCTCGATAGCCAAGGTAGTCTTTATATTGCCGACGTCTTCCACAACCGCATCCGCAAGGTGGCTGCCAATACCGCCATCCTGCAGTACCCGGTTATGCGTCAGTTCCGCGTCTCGACCCCGCTTCCCCAGATCATCGAGAACGATGGCAACGCTCCGTTGACCGTATCCCAGTTCAATGCCGTCTCCAACTCGCAACTCGACGCTGGCTCAACCACCTGCTCTCTTACCGAGCCGCTCCTGGTCTTGGAGCAGTGCACCGTTGGCGTGGACTTCACTCCCCAGACCATCGGCAAGCTTGTGACCGGCGAGCTCGACGTACAATCCAACGCCGGGAATACGCCTGGCGTCATCTCGCTCACTGGCCAGGTGCTTGATGTCAATCCCACGGTGCTCGCTATAACCTCAAGTCTGAATCCGAGCCTGAACGGCCAGTCGGTTACTTTCAACGCCAACGTGTCGAACACCGCTAACGAAACGCCTACCGGTACCGTAACCTTCCTGGACGGCACGACAACACTGGGTACGGGAACGCTTGCGGGCGGCTCGACCAGCTTCACGATCTCCACGCTGACCGCCGGAAACCACGCAATCACGGCCTCCTACCCGGGTGACTCCCAGAATGCTTCCGCGGTTTCTACGGTGCTCACGCAGGTTGTTAAAGAAGCAAGCGCCGCGACCACGACGACCCTGACCTCAACCACCAATAACACCGCCGCGGGTGCGCCCGTCAGCTTTACCGCTACCGTCAACATCGTCACCGCAAACTCCGGCAATGGCAACATCACCGGAACGGTCACCTTCGAGCAGGGATCGAACGTGCTCGGCACGGCCACCATCAACGCTGGAACCGCAACCTCGAGCAGCGGCGTCGCCACCATCAACCTCACAGACCTACCGGTCGGAACTGACAATATCACTGCGGTATACGCCGGCAATGCCAACTACGCCGCAAGCACCTCTAGCCCGATCACACAGACCGTCATCTCGGCTACGACCAGGACCGTGATCGCCTCGGCGACAAACCCGGCCGTCGCCGGCGCTGCCCTCTCGCTCACCGCTACGGTGACCGGTAACGGCGGAGCTCCCACGGGTAACGTCAACTTCCTCGACGGCTCCTCTTCCCTCGGTAGCGCGCCGCTGAACGCACAAGGAGTTGCAACGCTTTCAGTCGCAGGCAGGTTCTGGAGTGTCGGCAACCACTCTCTGACCGCGGCTTACGGCGGCGATGCGAACGACAATGCGAGCACCTCGCAGGTGCTCCCGGAACTCATCAACATCGCGACCACCTCAACCACGCTTGCCTCTTCGCTCAACCCCGCTGGACTTGGTGCCGGCGTGACGTTCAACGCGACTGTCACCTCGCAGGGCGGTATCCCGACCGGTAATGTCCAGTTCTTCGACGGAACGAGTGCAATTGGCGGCGGCATGCTGACCTCGGGAAATGGGACATCAGCCACGGCATCCTTTACCACCACCTCACTCGCCATCGGCGCTCACGCGATCACGGCTGTCTACGCTGGCGATGCGCTGGACGCAACTTCCACCTCAAGCGCACTCTCCGAGAATATTCAGTCCGACACGATCGCGATCACGCTGAACTCGACGGTAAACCCCACGATCTTTGCCGCACCGCTCACTCTAACGGCACAAGTCAACGGAACCGGTTCGACGCCAACCGGCACGGTCACCCTGATCGACGGCGCGACTCCGGTCGGAATGCTGCCCGTTGCTGCGAATGGTCTGGTCGCTTTCGTCAATCCATCGCTTGCCATCGGTGCGCACACGCTCACGGCGGTTTACTCGGGTGACACAAATCACGCAGGCGCGAGTTCCTCAGCCTTGACGGAGACGATTCTCCAGGCTACATCCACCACGCTCAGCACCTCCAGCAACACCCTCGTCGCCGGCCAGTCGATCAGTCTGACCGCAAACGTTACTGGGAACTCCGGCAAGCCTCTCGCGGGCAATCCGGCCGGCTCGGTCAAGTTCACAGACGGTGGAGCGCTTCTTGGCACGATCACCGCGAACGCCAGCGGCGGCGCCGCTTACTCCACTGCCGGCCTGCTTCCAGGTCAGCACACCATCACCGCGACCTTCGTGGGAGACTCTCTTGACGCACCGAGCGCTTCGGCTACTGTATCGGTCAACGTCACGATCGCAACCACCAAGACCACGCTTGCAACCAGCGGCAACCCCGTCAACTCGGGCTCGTCGCTCACCCTTACCTCGACTGTGCTCGGCAACGGCGGCACACCGACCGGCACCGTCGCCTTCAAGGATGGCGGCAACATCCTGACCTCGGTCCAGCTCACTGCGGCGGGCACGGCGACCTTCTCACTTTCAACCCTATCCCCCGGCATCCACCAACTCTCGGCGGTCTACTCGGGTGACACGCTCGATAGCCCAAGTACCTCGCCGACAACCGCCGAACAGATCGTACAGAAAACCTCGGTCACCCTGGCTTCGAACGAGAATCCCTCGCTCCTGCAGGACAGCGTCGTCATCTCCATCGCAGTCGGCAACGGTTCTCCCACGGTTCCGCCCACTGGTGCCGTTCTGCTGACGGACGGCACTACCACCCTCGCGACTCTTCAACTGAACGCCGCCGGGAATGCTTCTTACACGATGCAGGGACCCGCGGTCGGTACTCACGTCCTGGTCGCTCACTATGGAGGGGATAACAGCAACTCACCGGCTGCTTCGCAACCCCTCAACCAGATCGTCAACCTGCGGCCGTCGAAGGTCATCTTCAATCCTTCCACAACGTCGCTCTCCTCCGGCCAGCAGATGACGCTGATCTCAGTCGTCCAGGTTGATGGGTCGACGGTTCCGACTGGAACGGTCACCTGGGCAGCCGGCGGCACCATCCTCGGCTCGGCGCCCATAGACGCTGCGGGTCTTGCAACTTTGAATGTCATCCCGCCCCAGGGTGTCTTCGCCACGGTCGCGGAATATTCCGGCGATTCGCTCTACGCCCCATCTGTTTCCGCACCCACCACCATCACGGTCGGACCGACAGTGGAATTCACCATCAACCTCACTCCACCCTCAGTGTCCATGGCAAGCGGGAGCCATGCTTCCATGAACATCAACATCCTCTCGGCCACAACCTTTACCGACACACTTGCAATAGGCTGCGCCGGTCTTCCGATCGACGCAACGTGCACCTTCTCCACCAACCAGGTGCCTCTTGCCGGCGGCGTGGCCAAGTCGCTCTCGGTTGAGGTTGACACTGGTGCTCCGCTCGGCGCCGGCCCTACCGCCAGCCTCAAACCGACGGCCCTCTCCACCGCCTCCAGCTGCGCACTTCCTGCGGGAGCGCTTATGGCTCTCCTGCTCGGTCTGAACCGCCGCAAACTTCGTAAGCTCAACCCGAAGTTTGCCCTTTTCGCCCTCATCCTGCTCCTCGGCGTCGGTTCCTCGGTCCTTACGGGCTGCGGTTCAGACCTCAACGTCGAACACACACCGGCAGGCAACTACTCCTTCCAGATTGTCGCCTCTGGCAACAAAACCGGAGTGACGCAGACCACAACCGTGCAACTTACGGTAACCAAGTAGCCATGAACCCGATTGGTGCATGCTAAATCAGATATCCTGAGCGAGTCCACATGACTAAGTGCACCTTCCTATCTCGTATTGCAGCCGCTTTCACTGTGACCTGCGCGCTCGCCTTCGGAGTCTTTGATGGCTCTGAAGCACACGCGCAGGCCGTACCCACCGCATCCGGCCCGGGCTCCTACATTTCGCTGGGGCTCGCCGCCTCCGGCTTCCAGCAGGACTACGGCCAGCACTACATCGGAGGAGAAACCCTCTACGTCGACGCCAACATTTCGCGCCGGATCGGCGCGGAGTTTGAAGCACGCCGACTCAACTTCCACACGTCCGAGGATGTAAAGGAAAACACGTATCTGGGCGGAGTAAAGATTTCGACGAACCCGCGTCGGCTCAGGCCATACGTCAAGCTGCTCGCAGGCCGTGGAACGCTTGATTTCCCGTTTCACTATGCCCAAGGTTCTTACTTCGTGATCGCTCCGGCGGCCGGTCTCGACTGGCACTTCGCAAACTCACGCTGGGCAGTCCGTGCGATCGACTTCCAGTATCAGATCTGGCCACAGTTCACGTTTGGCGAATTGCATCCTTATGGCATCTCCGCCGGTGTCAGCTATGACCTTTTTCGACCCTCGTCTTTTCCCCGCGGCAGGCACTTCCGCTAGACTCTAGCCTCGCTACGATTCATCGCGATCGGAGAGTGGGCCCACAGAGACGGAGCGCGTTCTAGGCCAACGGCCACCAAATGCCGTAGGATCTTCGCATGCCTTCCACCAGCTTTGTGGCCGCACTCTCCTTCACGGCTCCTGATGGCGAACGCACGGCTTTGCTCGAAGCGGAGAGCACCTCGCTGGGCCGCTCGGCGGGCAACGACGTTGTGCTGCCTGAACCCTTCGCTTCGCGCTACCACGCCTTACTGCTGCGCGATGGCGCAGCCTATCAGATCGTCGACCTCAGCAGCACGCACGGCACTTACGTCAATGGTGAACGCGTTGACGAGCGGGCGATTCTCAAGGGGGGAGACATCATTCAGCTTGGCTCTTTACTTGCAACCAAGATTTTGTTTCGCCTGCAGAAGAGTCGCAACAACACCACAGAAACGAAGTCTTCGCGGGTTCAGGATCTGCTTACAGACCTGACCATCTTCCTTCCGCAGGAAGAAGGGCAGGCAACTCGGAAGGCCGGAACACGCGAGCTTGAACAGCTCAACTTCCTGTTGAGCGCCGCCCGAGCCCTGAACGCCGGCGGAGCTATCGAAGACATCCTCCATGCGCTCTTGCAGCTTACGCTTCAACTTACCCGGGTAGAGCGCGGATTCTTCTTTCTGATGGAAGACGGCGAGATGCACCTCGCGCAAGGTCTGCGCAGCGATGGCGCCGCAGTCTTCGAAGACTCGACCGTATCCCGTACCGCTATGCAGCGAGCCATCGCCAGCGAGTCCAAATTTTCGATTAGCGACACTATGGCGAGCGACGGAGCGTTGGGATGGTCCAGCATCCTGATCAACAATATCCGCAGCATCTACTGCATCCCGCTACGCAAGCGTGGAGTCGCTTCTCAGCCAACCGAGTTGCTCGGACTCTTGTATCTCGACAGTAGAATTGGTACCGGCGAACTCTGCGCCGTCGACCACGAGCTGCTGGACACGATTGCCGCAGAGGCAGCCGGTCTGCTTCACAACGCACTGCTTGCGCGCGAAGAACATAAGGCTCGCCAAGCACGGGAAGAGCTTGCTGTCGCAGCATCTATCCACGCCGGTCTGATGTC
Organism: uncultured Acidobacteriaceae bacterium; assembly: GCA_964245715.1. GTDB lineage: Bacteria > Acidobacteriota > Terriglobia > Terriglobales > Acidobacteriaceae > Edaphobacter. Next base: position 80,308 of record CAXTNM010000007.1, read on the forward strand.
CATCAAGCTGCCGAAGCTGCCCTACGCGACGTTGCGCGCGAAGACGGTGCCCTGTCTTGCCATTGGTGGCGACTTCTATGATGCCATCGCGCTTGACGATCACGTGTGTGTCGCGGTCGCCGATGTCTCGGGCAAGGGAGTTCCGGCCGCCATCGTTGCAGCCACGCTGCAGGGCATTCTTCATGCCCAGTTGATGACGCGTCAGAGTCTGGAGGAGGTCGCCCTGGTCGTCAACCAGTTTCTCTGCTCGCGGGATATCGGAAAGTACGCAACGATGGTGGTGATGAAGGTCTTTCCGGACGGCCGCGTTGAGTACATCAACTGCGGCCACATTCAACCGGTCGCCATCTACAACGGCGAGGCGGTGCGACTGGAAGAGGGGGACCTCGTAGTCGGTCTCATTGCCGGCGCAACCTACCATACCGCGCACTACACACTTCGGGCCGGTGAGAGGATTCTCCTCGCGACCGATGGCGTTACTGAGGCCGAAAACACCGCAGGCGAGCCGATCGGCGAAGCCGGCCTCAGTTCCCTGGCCAAGCTGGAAAGTCTCGACCAGATTCTGAACCTTGTGGCCGAATACCACATGCCGGACGAGGCGCAGGACGACTGTACTCTTCTCGAGGTTCGGTATACGGGCCTTCCCGGCCGCGAAGACATCACTCGCTGAGCTTCGCAAGAATTCACTGCCCGCCTTCTTATGTTCCTCCGTCTTCTGTCCGATAGGTGCAGAGAACGCTGCTTGGTGCGCAAGCAGTTCGAGAGGAATTTATGCACTCAAATCTTCAAACTCAGCCCACGCTGTCGCCCATCGCTATCGCCCCGCCGAGCGGTCGCGCAGGCAAGTACCTCATCTTTCATCTTGGGACCGAGGAGTTCGGCGCAGAGGTCCTTAAGGTCCGCGAGATCCTGGGACTACAGGACATCACCTGCGTACCGCAGGTGCCTAGTTTTGTTAAGGGCGTCATTAACCTGCGCGGCAAGGTCACGCCGGTGATCGACCTTCGAATAAAATTCGGTCTCCCACCTGAGGAGTACACGGCCCGCACCTGCATCGTCGTGGTGCGAACCCAAATGGCAGGCGAAGATCTGCACATCGGCATGATTGTCGATGGTGTTGTGGAAGTTCTGTCGCTTGCTTCTACCGAGATTGAAGATACCCCCGACTTCGGCCCTGGTGTCATAACGCCCTATCTACGGGGTATGGCGAAGGTCAAAGGCAAGGTGAAGATCCTGCTGGACATCGACCAGGTTCTCCAGAGCTCTGAGATCAGCGAGCTCGGCGCGCTCCTGCAATAGCCCCGCACCTTAACCTGGCATTTGTTCCATAGCCCCCACCATCAGGAGAACACTGTGGCAAGTCTCACCATCGGCAAAAAATTGTTCCTCGGCATCGGAGCCCTCGTGCTCCTGACATTCTCGCTTGGCCTTACCGCACTGGTCAGCATCAACTCCGTCAATGATCATCTGCACGATATTGTCGACTCCACGATAAAGAAGCAATCCCTCGCCCACAACATGAACTCAGATATCGCTGAACTCACCGGGATCACGAGGGGTTTGGTCATTCGGGGCATGGTCAAAGACGACGCTGCCCAGCAAACCAATATCCAGCAGTTTTCGACGATTATGCAGGAGCTTCAGGATCTAATCACTACTCTCGGCGGTATGAAGATTACTCCAGAGACGACTCAGGCTCTCGCTGACATGAAGCAAGCGCTCGAGGTCATTCGGCCGGCAAAGGACGCTATCCTCGAATCGTTCAAGGCGGGAGACGTCACCGGTGCCCTGAGCAATCTGGATGAGGTGGTCCGGCCCGCTCAGAAGAGGCTCGATACCGGCATTCAGACGATCCTCAGAACGCAGGAAACCCTGCTCGTCACGGATAGAGAAGCCGCCGAAAGTGCCGCTAGTACCAGCCGCTGGATCACGGCTGTTCTCTTGCTCTTGACCCTGCTCGCGGGAACCGTTGTCATCTTTGTTGTGCGCCAGATCAACCGGCTCCTTCGCTCCAGCATCCTTGAGCTTGCAGAGTCCTCGGAACAGATCGCGGCTGCCGCCACCCAGGTCTCTTCCTCCAGTCAGTCGCTCGCCCAGGGTTCTTCCGAACAGGCGGCCACGATCGAAGAAACTTCAAGCGTCAGCGTGGAAATTAATTCCATGGCCCAGCGCAACACGGAGAACTCCAAACAGACTGCCGGCATTGTCACCGCCTCTGCAGCGGGTTTTCAAAAGGCAAACAAATCCCTCAGCGAGATGGTTGTCGCTATGGAGGGAATCAGCACGTCCAGCCAGAAGATATCGAAGATCATCAAAGTCATTGACTAGAGCGCTTTCCAAACCAATATTCTTGCACTGAATGCGGCTGTGGAAGCGGCACGCGCCGGCGAGGCTGGCATGGGCTTCGCTGTCGTCGCCGACGAGGTTCGGAGTCTAGCCCAACGTTGCGCGCAGGCAGCAAAGGACACGGCTGATCTGATCGAGGATTCCATCCAGAAGTCGGACAGCGGCATGATCAAAGTGGACCAGGTCGCCGTCTCCATCCAGGAGATCACCACGCAATCCGCGCAGATCAAGACTCTCGTGGACGAGATCAATCTCGGATCGATTGAACAGTCGCGTGGTATAGACCAGATCAGCACTTCGATCGGGCAGATGGAACAGGTCACTCAGAGCAGTGCTGCGAACGCTCAGGAGACCGCGGCAGCCGCACAACAACTCAGTGGCCAAGCGAAAACCATGAAGGATATTGTCGCGAGGCTCCGGTCCATGGTGCAAAGCGAATCGCACTCGCAAGCCTCTCATCCGGCTGCTCTCACCCCGCGAACGCCGTTGACGACGGGTGGTCGCTCCCTATCAATCAAGACCAGATCAACAGTGACGTTCCCTCGTCAAGCCGTCCGCAAAATTGCTTCGACTTCCGCGGCCGCGAGACCGATCGCGGTAGCCGCCGACGCCTTCCCCATGGAGGACGACTTCAAGGAGTTCTAAACCTCGGGCAGCTTCCGCGTCATTCACCTGTTCTCTTTCACCCAGGCAATCTCCCAGAGGTCTCATGTCTTCCTCCGCTGCCATCTCCGTCACTGCTGAACTTACGGAGCAACTCGATTCTCTTTCCATGCGGCTTTTGGTCGGCGGTGCTGATCCTGCAGACGGCATGATCCATGTTAACTCGCTGAGAGAGTGCGACCTCCTTCAGTTCGCAGAGCTCGCCGACTCGCAAGGTGCGACACAAGTGGCTGAAAGCGCCCGAACGCTTGCACGCTCGTTCGCTGCTTCTCGAGATCAGCCTGAAAGCGACGTAGCCGCCGAACTCGGTCATGGTCTGGAGTTGCTGCGTACACTGCTCGACAGGCCCTCGGCTCCAGACACTGGCCAAGCCGCACCCGTCGCTCAGACCGCTTCTCTTTCGGAGGATCAAGACCTTATCCTTGAGTTCATCACGGAGTCAGGGGAACATCTGATCAACATTGAAGCGCAGATGTTGATTCTCGAGAAAAATACTGGAGATAGTGAATCTGCTGAGACTCTCAATGCCGTTTTTCGTGCGTTCCACACCATTAAGGGACTTGCAGGCTTTCTTGAATTCGATTCCATACGGGCACTTGCGCACGAGGTAGAAACTCTTCTTGACCGAGCTCGAACCGGCAACCTTATCATTACACCCCATGTCGTCGATACCATCCTCGAGAGCACCGACGTCATGCGAGGCGAACTCTCAATCATCAACATGCGTCTCTCCGGGAAGACCCCACCTCCAACCGGCGTCGACAACGCCCTGCTGGAACGCATACGGGACGCTGCCAAAGGAGAGCCGACCCCAAATGAGCCTGTCGCTGCTCTTCTTCCGCCAGAACAATCCCAGGCTGAGTCAAAGACGACGCAGCTGCCTCCGCCACCAAAGGCGACGGCTGACGCCGTTCGCCCGACTCCCGAGGTGCAGAAGAGCAATGACTCTACCTCGGTTCGCATGGACACGGCCAAGCTCGATCAGTTGATGGATCTAGTCGGAGAGATGGTCATCGCTCAGACTCTGATCGCGCACAGCCCTGCTCTCAAGTCATTGACCGATCCGCGTCTTCAATCGGACCTGACGCAACTCGCCAGGATTACGGCAAGTGTTCAGCGCATAACCACCGGCCTGCGCATGGTCCCGATCGGGCTACAGTTCCAGAAGACAGCAAGAGTCGTGCGCGACCTCTCCCGACGCGCTGGCAAGCAAGTGCTCTTCGAGACGACAGGAGAGAACACGGAAGTCGATAAAACGGTCGCCGAGGAGATCTCGGACCCGCTGCTGCACATGGTTCGCAACTCCATCGACCATGGGATTGAAACACCTGCAGAACGCGTGGCACTCGGCAAGGATCCGACCGCACGCGTACAGCTTGCGGCGTACCATCAATCCGGCCAGATCGTCATCACCATCTCCGATGATGGACGAGGCTTGAATCGCGACAGAATCTTCGCGAAGGCGGTGGAGCGCGGGATTATTCAGCCTGCAGAGCAACTCACCGACAACGAAGTCTTCCTGCTGATCTTTGAAGCGGGCTTCTCCACCGCAGAAAAGGTCACTGACATCTCAGGGCGCGGCGTCGGCATGGATGTGGTCAGGAGACACGTCCAGGCTCTTCGCGGCCGCATCGACATCCAGTCAACTGCGGGGCACGGCACGACCTTTTTTCTCCGGCTTCCACTCACCCTAGCGATGATCGAAGGTCTAGTCGTCGCCGTGGGCGACCAGCGTTTCATTGCGCCCGTGGCTTCGGTCAAAGAGATGTTTCGGCCGCTGCCAGGGATGCTCTCCACTCTGCAAGGATCAAACGAGATGGTGCTCGTTCGCGATCATCTGCTGCCTGTCGTGCGTCTGCACAAATGCTTCGACAAGCAGCCGCGAACCAGTGCGCTCACCGAAGGCACACTGATCGTTGCTGAAACCGACGGTCATACCTTCTGCCTCTTCGTCGATGACCTGATCGGCAAACAGGAGGTCGTGATCAAGAGCCTAGGCCCAAGCTTCAGCCATGTGCTCGGTATCGCGGGTTGTGCCGTCCTGGGTGACGGAAAGGTCGGCCTCATCCTGGACATGCACGGATTGTTCAAGGGGAAGGCATAATGCCAGCACTGATCGACACGCTCGTGTCAGCGCCCGTTCTCAATGCACGTGAGTTCGAGCAGATTCGCAACCTTGCCCATCATCACTTCGGCATCGATCTCAACCAAGGCAAACAGACGCTGGTCGAAGCCCGCATCGGGCGTCTTCTGCGGGAACTCGGCATGGACTCATTTCAGCACTACTTCGACTACGTCACCTCCGATTCTTCGGGAGCGGCGCTCGCAAAGATGGTCGATGTGCTCACTACTAATCACACCAGCTTCTTTCGCGAAGCACAGCACTTCAATCTACTTGGAAGCAAGATTTTTTCGTCTCTCGAACAACGTGCACAGATCCACATCTGGAGCGCCGCTTGCTCAAGCGGGGAAGAACCTTATTCCATCGCCATGACCTTGCTTGAACAATCACGGGAAGTCACCTTATCCAAGGTGAAGATCAGAGCAACCGACATCTCAAATCGCGTGCTCGAGACAGCGCGAAGAGGCGTGTATACAACGGAGAAAGTCAGCGGCATTCAGCCCGAGTTGCTTCATCGCTACATGCTCAAGGGTCAGAACGCCTCGGCCAACTCCTTCCGCTTCAAGAACGAAGTTCGCGCGCTCGTCGCCTTCGAGCATTGCAACCTCATGCAGCCGCTGAATCGCGATTACCGCTGCTCGGTCATCTTCTGCCGCAACGTGATGATCTATTTTGATAAACCCACCCAGGAGAGTCTGGTTCAGCGTCTCTCCCAGAACCTCGAAGCAGGCGGCTATCTCTTCATCGGCCACTCCGAAAGCCTGAACTCGATCTCTCATGAACTGGAATACGTCGCACCGGCAACCTACCGCAAACCCACTGGACTCAGCGCCGCAAAGCCTTCCCTGAAGGCCAGTCTCAAGATCGGACGTGCCTGATGCCTCAGATCATTGGTATCGGTGACTGCAAGGTCAGCAAGGACGCGGCTGATACTCTCATCACGCATGCCCTGGGATCATGCATCGCGGTCCTGATTCACGATCCCGTTGCTCAGGTTGCAGGATTGCTGCACTTCATGTTGCCAGAGTCTATCCTCGACGCCGAGCGCGCGGTCAAGCGTCCCTTCGTCTATGCAGATACTGGCATTCCGCTGCTCTTCCAAACTGCCTACCAGCTTGGTGCGATTAAAGGTCGCCTGCAAGTGATGGTTGCCGGTGGAGCCCAGATGCTCGACCTGAATGGAACGTTCAATATAGGGAAACGCAATCACCTGGCCATGCGGAAGATCTTCTGGAAAGCTGGCGTGATCGTCCACAAGGAAGAGATCGGTGGCACCAACTCGCGTACCATCTCGATTGATGTCGGAAGCGGTCGCGTTCAACTCCGCACCTCTGGAGAACCTGGAAGAATAATGCAAATCAAATCGCCATCTACCCTCACCCCAAGCATTTCCGCGAACCGGATCGGAGCCTGATATGGCCTTCATCATACTCATCGTCGACGATTCGCCCGCCATGCGCCGCGTTGTCCGTCGCGTCGTCGATCTCTCTGGCTTCGAGATCGAACGCTACCTCGAAGCCGGTGATGGCATCGAAGCGCTTACCGTTCTGCGTGCTGAACGCGTCGACCTGATCGTCACCGACATCAACATGCCTGTGATGGATGGAGAGCAACTTCTGCTCGCCATCCGAAATGATGCATCCTTGGCCGAAATCCCCGTGCTTGTGGTCTCGACGGACCAGAGCGCAGCCCGTGTTCAGGACATGATGGCTCACGGTGCCAACGGATATATCTCCAAACCCTTCATGCCCGCTGCTCTCAGCGAGCAGATGTACAAACTCCTCGGAGGTACTCCCGATGCAGGCTTCTGATTTCACTCCGCTCGTCGTTGAATGCTGCTCCGAAGTCCTCGAGTCGATGTACTTCACCACGGTCCTCGAATCCTCGTCAAACCTCGGGTCACCACCGGCAACGCTGCCCGGCCACCTCGCCTTCGGCCTTCGTTTCCAAGGCGAGGTGCACGGCAGCTTCGGCATCAATCTAAGCCCCGCGATGGCGCGAGTGCTCGCGGCCAACTTCCTCGGCGAAGAAGAAGAGACACTCACCGACGTCGAGGTGGCCGAGGTAGCCGGAGAACTCACCAATATGCTCTGCGGCTCCATCGTCAGTCGCGTCGAAGGCACCAGCAAGTTCGCGCTCTCCCATCCGGAGCCGCTGATCCCATCCACGGCCCTCTCCGACATCCTGACCTCAACACTTGAAACCGACAGCGGCAGTCTACACACCTGGATCTCCATCGACCCGCCCCAGGCCAACTTCGAAGTCGTCGCTAAGGAACTCTTCCAGGCGACACATTGATCCCTCACTCCAAATCTAAGATAAGAGTCCTGGTCGTCGACGATTCCGCAATCGTGCGAAAGATACTTTCGGAAGCCATCGACTCGCAGCCCGACATGGAGGTCATTGCCACCGCACCTGATCCTTTCGTCGCGCGCGATAAGATCCTTGCCTTTAAACCCGACGTCCTTACGCTTGATATCGAGATGCCGCGCATGGATGGTCTCACCTTCCTCAGGAAGGTGATGCGCTTCCACCCTGTTCCCACCATCATCATCAGCTCGCTTGGCCAGGCCTCGACGACAGCAGCGCTCGATGCCCTGCGATATGGGGCAGTCGAGATTCTGGCCAAGCCCTCAGGCCCTTACTCGGTGGGTGAGCTACGCAGTTCGCTTCCGGCAAGAATCCGAGCGGCTGCCTGCACCCAACGGTTCCAAACGATAGAAGAGGATCAACCAAACGCCGCAGGTGAGACCGCCCCCAGCATCATCCCTTCCACCTGTGGGTACCCTGCTGGCACCATTCTTGCCATCGGAGCCTCCACCGGGGGAACCATCGCGATTCAACATATTCTTTGTCGGCTTCCTGCCGATATACCGGGAACAGTGATCACGCAACACATCCCGGCTGGGTTCTCTCAGGCTTTCGCCAAACGGCTGAACCAGTGTTGCAGTATGGAGGTCCGTGAAGCCACTCAGGGTGACGTTCTTACCCAAGGCCTGGTGCTCGTCGCCCCCGGTGACTTTCACATGCTTCTGCGCCGCAGCGGAACCCGCTACTCCGTCGAGCTGCAGCAGGGTCCGCAGGTCTGCTACCAACGCCCGTCGGTTGATGTCATGTTTGCGTCAGTGGCTCAATCTGCTGGTGATCATGCGCTCGGAGTATTGCTTACTGGCATGGGGACAGACGGGGCGAAGGGAATGCTGGCAATGAAGCAGGCCGGCGCAAAAACGATCTCCCAGGATGAACATTCCTGCACGGTCTATGGGATGCCGCGTGAGGCAGTGCGACTTGGTGCGGTCGACCGGGTTGTTCCGCTTGGGGATATTCCTGCGGCGATCGGCAGTTCGCTCCGTTCATGGCGGGACGGCTCGCAGCATGCGCCGGAAGCAATGCGCCAACAGCAAAATTCAAATGACAAGGGAGCTAAACAATGAAGGGAACCATTCTCGTCGTCGACGATTCGGCCATGATGCGCAAGATAGTCTTGCGCACACTCAAGATGGCCGAGGTCGAGTTTGATCAAGTTCTCGAAGCTGGCGACGGCGTCGAAGCGCTCGCACTACTGCGTGCTCACAGCGTCAATCTGATCATGTGCGACATCAACATGCCGAACATGAGCGGCCTCGAGCTTCTCGTACGCATCAAGCAGGAAAACCTTGCCCAAGGGGTTCCCGTCGTCATGGTGACCACCGAAGGAAGTGAACCGCAAGTACGCGAAGCCATCCTTGCAGGTGCCAAGGGTTACATCCGCAAGCCATTCACACTGGACCACATTAAGACGAACGTCAAGCCCCTGCTCGTCGCGTAGCTCATCACTTCAACCCCTGGTTCGGAATAGAGGTACACCATGACAGAAACATTGCCCGCGCAGGACTCCTTTCTCAGCGAAGATTTTCTCGCAGAGAAGAACGTCGCACTCGCCGATGAAACCGTTTTCGAGGTCTTCGCGAGTATGCTTGCCCTCGAGGTTGTTGTCGTCCCACCCCCGATTCCCCTAATCGGCGAAGAAGATGAGCGAACCGCCATCGTCGGCTACTCCGGTGCGATGCGCGGCTGCTGTGAGGTCCAGATGGATCATGGCTCCGCCGCAGCGGTCGCAACTGCCATGCTGGGCGGTGTGATTACCGAAGATGCTGATTCGCTCGACGACGCAGTCGGAGAAATCGCCAATATGATCGCTGGCGGATGGAAGGATCGGATCCCCAGTCTCTCCTCGAATTGCAATATCTCGCCACCTACCGTTATCACTGGTCGCGCTTACAAAGTGCATATGAGTCGACCATCGGTCAAGATGTTGCGGTGCTACAGCTTCGGCGGTCACCACATCTTTCTAACGCTGCGTCGCGAAGATCTGCAACCGCGTTGACCGGCCGCCTCTGGCGCGCTGCTAAAGTTTTGCAGCGCGCAGGCGCAAAGCATTGCCGATCACTGAAACCGAGCTCAGGCTCATCGCCGCCGCCGCTATCATCGGACTCAGCAGCACCCCGAGCGCCGGATACAACACTCCGGCCGCCAGGGGTATGCCGAGCGCGTTATACAGAAAAGCGAAGAAGAGGTTCTGGCGTATGTTCGACATGGTCGCTTCGCTCAACCTTCGCGCTCTTAGAATTCCGTCCAGATCTCCATGCACCAGGATGACGCCGCCCGCCTCGATGGCAACATCCGCGCCGGTGCCCATCGCGATCCCCACCTGCGCTACCGCCAGGGCAGGCGCGTCGTTTACGCCATCGCCCGCCATCGCGACGACCCTGCCCTGCGCCTGCATGCGCTTGATGGCCTCAGCCTTGTCGAGTGGCAGCAGGCCGGCCTGATACTCAATGCCCAACGTTCCCGCAACGTAGGCAGCCGCCAGCTGGTGATCCCCAGTCATCATCACGACACGAATTTGCTTGCGCTGAAGTTCAGCGATGGCACTGGACGCACCCTCCTTGATTCGATCCGATACTGCTAGCGCTCCGGCAAGCCGTCCGTCCTGCGCAACGTACATGACCGTCTTTCCCTCACCTTGCAGCGCGCTCACGCGCTCCCCCAATGCCTGAACCTCAACTTGCAACTCCCGCATCAAGACGTCATTGCCGATTGCGACCTGCTTGCCAAGCAACGCTCCGGTCAATCCCTTGCCAGTCTTCGATGAGAAGTCGGCGATCTCTCCCGGTTCCCTGCCAAGCTCGCGTGCTGACTGCATTATTGCTGCGGCCAATGGGTGGGCGCTGTTCCGTTCCAGACTCGCTGCGATCTGCAACAACTCCGCCTGCTCAAACCCTCCGGTCGCCATCACTTCTGTCACCGACGGCCTTCCTTCGGTAAGGGTGCCCGTCTTATCGATGACCAGGGTATCCACTTTTTCGAGTGTCTCGAGTGCCTCGGCGCGTCGAAACAAAACTCCCGTCCGCGCCCCGCGGCCCATCCCTACCATGATCGCCATCGGTGTCGCTAAACCCAGTGCACAAGGACATGCGATGATGAGCACGGACACCGCACTGATCAACCCATGCGAAAACTTAGGCTGGGGTCCCCAAAGGAACCAACCCGTAAAGGACAAGACCGCCAACAGCAGAACCGCGGGCACGAACCATGCAGCAACTCGGTCTGCCATGCGCTGAATGGGTGCACGCGTTCTCTGCGCATTACCAACCATGCTTACGATCTGGGCCAGCAACGTATCCGACCCAACGTGCTCGGCCCGCATCACAAAACTTCCGGTCCCGTTGACCGTGCCTCCCGTCACCTTGGACGCAAAAGCCTTGTTTGCGGGTAATGGCTCTCCGCTTACCATCGATTCATCAATCGCACTCTCGCCCTCAACAACAACGCCATCGGTCGGGACCTTCTCACCCGGTCGCACCCTAAGCTTGTCTCCCACCTTGATGTCGGCGACATTCACCTCTTGATCCGCACCTTCAGCGGACACAGCGTGAGCTGTTCTTGGTGCAAGTTCAAGCAGACCCTTCAGTGCACTTCCCGTCTTGCTGCGGGCCTTCAGTTCCAGCACCTGTCCAACCAGCACCAGGCAGATAATAACCGCGGCCGCCTCGAAGTAAAGCTCTGGATACGCCTCCGCTCGAGCGCCTGTCGCCGGAAAGATCCAGGGCGCAATCACCGCCACCGCGCTATAGAGATAAGCCGCTGCCGACCCAACGGCGATCAGGGTGAACATATTCAGATTGCGCGTTACCAACGACATCCAACCGCGTTCGAAGAAGGGGGCCCCACCCCAGATCACGACCGGCGTGGCCAGCGCAAACTCCATCCAGCGCACCCATGCAGCGTCAGTCGACACCCGGGTAAACATAAAGATCAGCATGGGAATGGTCAACACACCACAGATCCAAAGACGGCGCGACATGCTGTCGAGCTCAGGATTCGAAGTCTCAAGCGCAGCGGTTCGTGGCTCGAGCGCCATGCCGCACTTCGGACAGGTCCCAGGCCCCATCCGGCTCACCTCCGGATCCATGGGACAAACGTACTCAACCTGCTCCAAGCCACCGCTCAACGCAGCATGCCCGGTCGCAATGGCGCCTGGCTGTACCACGGGTTCGGCAGCCTTGGGAGCAAGCCAGCGCGCCGGCTCCGCTTCAAACTTTGCGGCGCATCCCTTCGAGCAAAATGAGTAGGCTTTACCCGCATACTGCGAAATTGCCGCAGCTTTCGCAGGATCGACCTTCATCCCGCAAACCGGATCAACTCGCAGTGCGTTCTCGGCTACGCTGGCATTCCCATCACAACACTCCATCGCAACACCTCATCTTCAAGTATCGCGCTTGATCGCCTACAAAGGCCACTTCCACTCACGGATCTCCGGCCGGTCGATGCCATTCTCATGCGCATAGTTCACAGACTTGATGATCTGATCCTGCAACCACTGCTTGGTATGCGAAGACGCGGCGCGGAGCTTCGGCACCCGGTCAATCACGTCGATCGCCAGGTTGAACCGATCGACCTGGTTGAGAATCGCGAGCTCCAGCGGAGTGTTGATGTTCCCCTTTTCTTTGTATCCCCGGACATGGAAGTTGGCATGATTCGCCCGCCGGTACGTCAGTTTATGGATGAGCGAGGCATAGGCATGGAAGTTGAAGATGACCGGACGATCGAGCGTAAACAGGCTATCAAACTCCCGGTCTGACAGGCCGTGCGGGTGCTCCTTCTCAGGCATCAATCGGAAGAGATCGACGACATTCACAAATCGAATCTTTAGATCGTCGCAGCGCGCACGCAGAATCGCGATCGCAGCCAAAGCTTCGGACGTAGGGATATCGCCGGCGGACGCTATTACGACATCCGGCTCCGCACCTGCATCGTTGCTCGCGAAATCCCAGATGCCGATCCCCTTCGTGCAGTGCAGAACAGCGTCATCCATGGAGAGATACTGCAGATGCGGAGCCTTGTCCGCCACGATCACATTGATGTAATCCTTGCTGCGCAGGCAGTGATCGCCAACGCTCAACAGGCAGTTCGCATCCGGTGGAAGATAGATCCGCGTCACCTCCGGACTCTTGTTCGGCACTACATCGAGAAACCCGGGATCCTGATGCGTAAATCCGTTATGATCCTGCCGCCAGACCAGAGACGTAATCAGCAGATTGATCGAAGGGATCGACGCTCGCCAACGGAGTTCCAGCTTGCTCTTCTCAAGCCACTTTGCATGCTGGTTGAACATCGAGTCGATAATATGCACGAAGGCCTCGTAGCTTGAAAAAAAGCCGTGCCGACCTGTCAGCACATATCCCTCAAACCAGCCTTCGAGCGTTGTCTCACTCAGCATCTCCATGACGCGCCCGTTCCGCGCCAGAAAGCCACCATCCGCATCCTGCGGCAGAAGCTCTTCTTCCCACGTCTTTGGACTTGCTTCATAGATTGCCTGCAGCTTGTTCGACGCGGTCTCATCCGGTCCAAAGACCCGGAAGCTGGTCATGTTGTTCCGCATCACATCGCGTAGCAAGTGCGCGAGTACGTCCGTCGACGAAATCTCCAGCTGCCCCGGCTTCTCCACCTTTACGGCATAGTCGCGGAAGTCCGGCATCATGAGAGGCTTCATCAACTTACCGCCATTCGCATGGGGGTTCGCCGAAATCCGCCGGTCACCTTCCGGCGCCATCGCGCGTAACTCTGGGATCAATTCCCCCGTCTCATCGAACAGTTCCTCCGGCTTGTAGCTCCGCATCCACGCTTCCACCTGCTTCAACTGCTCAGGCTTGGTCTTCGGCTCGAGAATTGGAATCTGGTGTGCCCGCCAGGAACCCTCCACCTTGTGTCCGTCCACCACCTTTGGGCCGGTCCAGCCCTTGGGCGAACGCAGCACGATCATCGGCCACTTCACTCGTTCGACTGCCTTACCGGCCGCCGCACCCTTGCGAGCCGCATCCTGGATCGCCTTGATCTCGAGCACGCAATGTTCGAGCGTGTGCGCCATCTTCTGGTGCATCTTCTCCGGCTCATCGCCCTCGACAAAGTAGGGTTCCCACCCGTAGCCTCGCAGCAGCGACTCAAGCTCATCATGCGGTATCCTCGCGAGAATCGTAGGGTTCGCGATCTTGTAACCATTCAGGTGCAGTATCGGCAGCACAGCGCCGTCAGTGACCGGATTGAGGAACTTGTTCGAGTGCCACGAGGTTGCCAGAGGTCCAGTCTCAGCCTCGCCGTCTCCTACAACCACCGTCACAATAAGCTCAGGATTATCAAACGCCGCACCAAATCCGTGGCCAAGGCTATACCCCAGCTCGCCTCCCTCGTGGATCGAACCCGGCGTCTCCGGCGTGCAGTGACTTCCAATGCCGCCCGGAAACGAGAACTGCTTGAAGAACTTCTGCAAACCCTGCTCATCCTGACTGATAGCCGGGTACACCTCGGAGTAAACGCCCTCAAGATAACTATTCGAAAGGGTAGCCGGAGCCCCGTGCCCCGGTCCCGAAATATAGATCAGGTCCAGGTCATACTTCTTGATCAGGCGGTTTAAGTGCACCCACGTGAAGGTCTGTCCCGGGTCCGAGCCCCAGTGCCCCAGCAGACGGTTCTTGATGTGCTCCGCTTTTAATGGTTCGCGCAGCAGCGGATTCGCGAGCAGATACAGCATCCCGGCGCAGCAATAATTGCAGGCGCGCCAGTAAGCGTTAATCTTGCGCAACTCTTCCGCACCTAACGGCTCCTGCGGAACCTCTGAAATCTTGCTCGTCTCATCTGCCATCGTTCACCTCACCCCAAAGGAGTCGCTCCGCTTCGCTGGACTACTGACCTGCCCACATCATGCGTTCCACATGCACGGCAATCATCAAATCTTCTTCTGCAGGCACAACCCACACAGGTACGTGCCTTCCATCATCCACTCTCCGCACTCCGTACGTCTGTGCCCGATTGCCCTCTTCTGATAAAGCGAGCCCAACCTCCTCGAGCCCACCCAGTATTTCGCTCCGTGTCGCCGCATCGTGTTCACCAATCCCCCCTGCGAAGAGCACCGCATCCAACCCGCCCAGCAGCCACGCGTAAGAGCCAATCGCCTTGCGAATGCTTCGTGTAAACACCTTCAAAGCTAGTAGCGCGTTCTCATCCTCATGCGCAGCAGCCTCGCGCACGGCCTTGACATCGTTCTTCCTTCCGCTGAGCGCCACCATCCCCGCCTCGCGATTCAACATCTTCTCCACGCCATCTACGCCGCGCTCATAGTTGCGAAGAAGATACAAGACCACCCCTGGATCGAGGTCTCCAGGTCTCGTGCCCATCACCACGCCGCCGTCCGGTGTCAATCCCATCGACGTGTCGATCGACTCGCCGTTTCGCAGAGCCGTCACGCTGCATCCGCTCCCCAGGTGAGCGATCACCACGCGTTCCGGGAATCCCCCGCTCACCAGCCGCATCCGCCTGACAATCGACTCACAGCTCAGTCCATGGAAGCCATACCTCCGGACACCATCGTCCCGCAGCGTCTGCGGCAGCGCGTAGGTCGTTGCTTCAACCGGCATCGTCTCGTGGAAGACCGTGTCAAAGCAAGCGAACCGCGGCAAGCCGGGCTTCACCTCGATCATGGCGCGGATCATCTTGACCGCCGCGGGATCATGCAGCGGCGCGAACTCCGCGGCCGCATCCAATTCGCGCAACACCTCGTCCGTTATCCGCTGATGCCCCTTTAGCTTCGCACCCGGATGCACAACCCGGTACCCGACGGCATCTGCCGCCGGCACCTTCGCCTGCTCGAGTGCCCGAACCACCGCCTGGATCGCCTCTTCCGGCGTGCGTGCAGAAACTTTCTGCGCCTCGGCTTCGCCAACGGTCAGCGACGCAGCATCCCCCCCAACCCCCGTCAGTTCGCCGTCCACCAGAGCTTTCGGTTCCTCGCCACCACTCACGAATACCGTGAACTTGATCGAAGAAGACCCGCTGTTCACAACCAGAATGTGCATAGCACCGCCCTTCGAGCCGCATTGCCTGACACCACCGGGCGTCAGGCGATCCGCTCAACCCCAGCATACGCGTCACCTTGATCATCTATCCCGCATATCACCAGCAGATGAATGACCGGTCTCAATATCCCTTCAGACGCATCCCGAGCCGCTTCTAAACTCCCACGAAGGTGCCCGAAGGTATATAGTTGCCGCATACTCCTCTCCCAACCGCAATCCTGGAGATAAGATCCATGGCCTCGCCGTCTCCAACTCTTCAGAACTGCGCCTCGTGCGAAGTTCGGTCTATGCGCATGTTTTGCAATCTGTCCGGCCAGGCCCTTACCGACTACGCCAACCTCGGCGTCGACGCCACTTTCCCGCGCGGCGCAACTCTGTTCCTTGAAGACTCTCCTCCCGCCAGCGTCTTCGTGCTCTGCCACGGTCAGGTGAAACTCTCCTGCACCTCCCGCGAAGGCAAGACCCTCATCCTCAAGATGGCCATGCCTGGTGACGTGCTTGGCCTCGGTGCAGTCGTCTCCAATTCGCCCTACGAGGTCAGCGCCGAAACCGCTACGTCCGTGCGCATCAAGAACATCCGCCGCGAAGATTTCATGGCCTTCCTCAAGCGCCATGGAGAAGGCAGTCTCCACGCCGCCAAATCCCTTGCCGAAGAGTACAAGGCCGCCTTCTTCGACGCGCGCCGGCTTGCCCTCTCCGGCTCTGCCGCCGGCCGCCTCGCCGGTGTGCTGCTCGACTGGGGCAAGAGCTCGGCAGCCTGCGGCCAGCATCAACAGATGCGTTTCACCATGGCACTCACCCATGAGGAGCTTGCCAGCCTCGTCGGAAGCTCGCGCGAAACGATCACTCGCATGCTCGGCCGCTTCCGGAAAGAACGTCTGATCGAGGTTCACGGCGCCAGCATCATCATCCTCTCTCCAGATGGACTCGAACAACTCTGCGCCTAGTCTGGGCCGCCTGCTCCATGAAGGCCAGAACAACACTCGCCAGGCTTTGCACCAGGTGTAGGCGGCTCTGACACCAGCGATCCTCCCCGGAAGCACCAGCCGGCCGCCCATCTGTCCCTCAGCATGCTTTGGTCTATCCCGAAATGCTGTGATCGCCATCACACAGCCTGCTGTCCGCCATCACCGCTTATCTTGCCCATCGAAGCCATAGTGGAAGACAAGGAGATTACATCCATGAAGAGCTTCCACGAGTACTGGTCCTTCACTGCCATCCGCGGCATCTTTGCCCTGCTCGCCGCAATCGCAATTATCGCGGTGCCACGCGCCGTTGCGAGCCTGTTCGTCCTTCCCGTCCTGCTCGGCTTTGCGATCGCCCTTTTCGCACTCTACATCTTCTTCGACATCGCCGTAACGTTCCTCCTATCGAGGCTGCTGCCTGACGCAGCCGCAGGACGACGCGCCTACTACCCTCAGATCGCCTTCGCCACTGTCGTGACCGCCTTGCTCTTTCTCACTGGCTACCACGTCCTCTCGCTCAAATGGCTCGTCTGGCTCGCCGCAACCCAGGCAGCAATCACGGCTGTGGCTGAGTTCCTCGTCTCCCGCAGCACCCACAAGGAATATGGCTGCCTCTCCTGCTACGCGACGACCATCGTGCTCACCGTCTCGGCAGTCGCGCTGCCCTTTGCAAGCTTCCTTGATTCAACCGGGATCGCCCTCGCGCTCGCAATCTATCTCAGTTGCTTCGGGCTCAGCGAGTTTTTGCTTGGCGGCCGCATGCTCTTTCTTGGATACAGGGCTGACCACCCAGCCGCACCGTTCCTCGATGAATCTTGGCGCGCCTCCATGACCAGCCAACCAAGGCTCCAAGTCGCCCTCGAGCTCAATCAACGAGCGGGCGGACCCATCTGCGTTCCAGCCCTCTCCTGCGACGAATGCCCCGCGGACAAGGTCTGCCGCGACAATTCGCTCACCACCCAGATCGCAACCGTTCTCGCAGGCCGTCACCCGAGCATCGTCAACTCCATGCGGGCATCCACCCTGATTCAATCCCACCGCTGATCAGAGCAGCAAACGGCGACTGCCCCACGTCTCACGCGGAAGACATGGGAGCTGCACTTCGCCCTCCGCACACCCTCCGTCAACATCTTCGAAACGACCGCGGCATCCTTCTGTTAGCTTGATCCAATGCGCCGTCTCGCTTTCCTTTTGCTCGCATCGATCTCTGTCCCTGCGCTCTCCCAAACCATTCGGCCCGACCCCCAAAAGCAGCAATGGACCATTGACGCCGGCGACATGTCCTACGTCGTCGGAATCAATAATCAGCACATGCTGCAATCACTCTACTGGGGTCCAAAGCTTGCTTCAAACGCCACCTTTCCGCTGGCAAAAGCGCATCCCGAACGCGCGTCTTTCGATCCCCCAATCGCGACGACGCCACTCGAGTACGCCGGCTGGGGGGCCGGTCTGTTCACCGAACCCGCCCTCAAAGTGGACTCCGCTGACGGCAACCGCACGTTGATCCTGGACTTCCAGTCCGCCAAGGTAGACGGCTCCCAGCTCGAGATCACTCTGAAAGACGCCACAGAACCAGTCCTCGTCCACCTCTTTTACCAGGCCTATGCCGAAGGCATACTCGCTCGCTGGGCACGCATCGAGAATATTGGTGCGCAGCCCATCCGCATCGAGCAGGCAGCCTCCGCCACCTGGAACCTCCCGCGCGGCACAGGCTACGAGTGGTCGTGGCTTACCGGCCAGTGGGGCGCCGAATGGCAGCTTCATACTGCGCCCATCCAGCCCGGCACGGCGCTCATCGAATCCCGCCGCGGCAGCACCTCGCACCAGGCCAACCCATGGTTCTCCGTCGGCAGAAGCGCCGAGACAACCGAAACCTCCGGCCCCGTCTGGTTCGGCGAACTCGGCTGGTCCGGCTCCTGGCGCCTCAGCGTCGAAGACACGGCTCAGTCGGAAATTCGCATCACCGCCGGCTTTAATCCCTTCGATTTCTCCTACACGCTTGCCCGCGGCGAATCTCTCCAGGCACCACGCTTCTATGCCGGCTACACGCAGCAGGGACGCGGCGAAGCATCACGTATCCTCCATCGCTTCCAGCTTGCCGAAATTTTCCCGGGCCATCAGGGAGAAAACGCTTCTGCTCCCAAACCTCGACCCATCATCTACAACTCCTGGGAGGCGACCGAGTTCAACGTCAGCGAGGCCGGCCAGATCGCGATCGCCGAAAAGGCCGCGAAGCTGGGCGTCGAGCGCTTCGTCATCGACGACGGATGGTTCGGTCAGCGCAAGGATGACCACGCCGGGCTTGGTGACTGGACCGTCAACCCGCAGAAGTTCCCGCACGGCCTTAAGCCCGTCATCGATCGTGTCCACGCCCTCGGCATGAGCTTCGGCCTCTGGGTCGAGCCCGAGATGGTCAATCCCGACTCCGACCTCTACCGGGCTCACCCCGACTGGGCCATGCACTTCACCAACCGCCAGCGCACCGAGCAGCGAAACCAGCTCGTCCTCAATATCGCCCGCCAGGACGTCAAAGACTACGTCTTCCACTTTCTCGACAGGCTCGTCACCGAAAATGACATCTCCTTCCTCAAGTGGGACTACAACCGCAACTGGTCCGAGCCCGGCTGGCAGGACGCACCCGACGGCGATCCGAAAGAGATCTACGTTCGCTACACCCAGAACCTCTACGACATCCTCGCGCGCCTGCGTGAGAAGCACCCCAACCTCGAAATCGAATCCTGCTCAGGTGGTGGCGGCCGCGTCGATCTCGGCATCCTCCGCTACACCGACGAAGTGTGGCCTTCGGACAACACGGACGCGCTCGACCGCCTCTCGATCCAGGATGGGTTCACCCACGCCTACGCGCCGCAGATCATGGTCGCCTGGGTCACGGACGTTCCCAACTTCAACGGCCGCTCCACACCCCTTCAGTTCCGATTCCTCACCGCGATGCAGGGCGCGCTGGGCGTCGGCGTCAACCTGAACAAGTTCAGCGACGCCGACATGAGCGAGTCCGCGACGCTCATTGCCCTTTACAAAAGCGTTCGCACAACGATCGCGCACGGCAAGCTCTACCGCCTTGCCGAACCCAATCCGCCGAACCAGGCGGCTGATCCCGCAGGTCCGTCGAATGTCGAGTACGTCTCCCAGGATGGCTCGCAAGCAGTCATCCTCGCCTACCTGCACTCGCAACGCTTCGGTCTTCAGTACCCCACCGTTCAGCTCCGCGGCCTCGATCCCGCGGCAACGTACGCCATCGAGCCCCTGCACCCTAACCAGTACACCGGCCCTAAGACCGTCAGCGGCTCCATCCTGATGGGCCAGGGCATCAACCTCCGACTCACTGGCGACTACGACAGCACCGAAGTCACCCTGAACCGCCAGTAGCCACAAGCAGCATCCCCCACGAAGCCCGAATCCCCTTGTCTCGCACCTGAGACATGGGCTTACAGGAACTACTCGGCCTTGCCCACCGCGCCATCCTTGTAGGCCTTCTGCAGCACGAAGAAGGCCTGCTTCTTCTGTCCTTGTTCTGAGATCAAACCCTTGCGGTTGAAGCCGTCCTGAACCCCCGGCAGCTGCCGCACCGGAGAACGAAAGTCCATCAATACCCAGGGCGTCATTCCGCGCAGCCCCGGAAGCCGGTTCAACATCCCGATCTGGTGCTTGTACAGGCTCGCCTGGTACTCCTCTGTCCAACGCTCAGTCGCAGGCCCATGCAGCCCGAACTTCGCACCGGCGCCAAACTCGCTGACGATGAGCGGCTTATCGTAGGAAACCTTCCACTCCATCGTATCGGCGGTCTCAGGCGTCCCTTCGTACCATCCGATGTACTCGTTGAAGCCAATCACATCGAGCGCCTTGCCCAGCGGATCGTCGATGAACTTGGTATTCCCCTGCCCATGCACAAGCAGCGCCGCAGTCACCAGCCGCGTCGGATCCTGTTCCTTCACATACGCCGCCGACTTCATCAAGAACGCCGTCCGTGCCTCGGTCGCGGGCGTCTCGTTCGCAATCGACCACAGGATCACCGAAGCCTTGTCCCGATCGCGCCGTATGTTCTCGTGCATCTGCTGCTTCGCCTTCTCGAAGACGTAGTCCTTGTCGAACTGAACAGCCCAGTAGACAGGGACCTCAGACCAGAGCAGAACGCCCATTTTATCGGCAGCGCGCTCCATCCGTTCGTCATGCGGATAATGCGCAAGCCGCGCAAAGTTTCCGCCCAGCTCCTTTACCCAACTCAGCAGCGTCTCCACATCTTTCTCACTGTAAGCGCGGCCGGTGCGATAAGGCGCCTCCGCGTGGATCGACACACCATGCAGAAACAGCGGCTTGCCGTTCAGCAGGATCTCTGTCCCACGCGTCTCCACCGTTCGAAAGCCCATCGTATCGGTCAGTTCATCCGTGCCGCCCTTCACCACCACCTTGTAGAGCTTCGGTGTCTCCGGCGACCAGAGCGTCAGACCTTCAGCCGGGAACGAGATCGCCACGCGTCCGTCCTGATCGGTCATCCCGTCAGCGTGCAGCCCAGTCTCTGGAAGCGATACCGTTACAGGAGTTCCCGCCGCGGCACCTTCCACATGCACATAACCGTTTATCCTCGCCCGTGTCTGCCGGTCAAGGTGCAGCTCAAAATCATCGATAAACGCCTTGGTCACCGTGACGATCGAAACATCCCGCGTCAAGCCGCCGTAGTTGTACCAATCGGTCTTCATCGTCGGCACACCATCGGGTATGCGCGTGTCATCGACCTCTATCACTACGCTGTTATCACCTGGCTTCACGGCATCCGTAATCTCACAATCGAATGGCGTGAACCCACCCTCGTGCTGGCAGACGAACTTGCCATTCACCGCTGCCACAGACTTGTAGTTCGCCGCGCCGATATGCAGGAACGCACGATGCCCCGCCAACGGCTGATAGCTGAAATGCCGCTCATACCAGAGCGACCCTTCGTACATGCGCAGCCATTCCTTCTGTGTATTCCAATCCCCCGGAACCTTGATCGTTGGTGACTTTGCGAAGTTATACTCAATCAACTTGTTGCCAGTCTCGCTGCCGCGACCACCGGCCTCATCCTTGAAGTAACCGTCAGGATTAAAGGCTCCATGAAAGCTGTAGAACCCGGCCTGGTACGGGTCCGCCATGATGTGCCACTCACCGTCGAGACTCTGAGAGGATCGCATATCACTCGCTACGAGCAGAGTCGAAGCCGGCACTCCTTCCACCGGCTTCACCACCTGCGCCGCTGCCACGCCAACAAACGCCAATAAATAAACTAATCGAATCATCTCGCCTCACAGAGTTGGGTGCCCCATGTCTCGCTTCCGAGACGTGGGTTCGAACTTACTTCTTCCCTGCCGCCTTCACCGGCCTGGCCTTCAGTGCCTTAACCGGTGGATCGGGCTCATGAACGACCGGCGCATCCTCATGATGTGGCGCCGCTCCGGTCGACTCCCGCACCATCAACTCCGGTTCAAACATAATTGAGTCAGGATAGACCTCATTCGGCGACTCTATCCGCTTCAGCAGCGTCTGCACCGCTGTCTCGCCCATGCGCCGAAGCGGCTGGCGGATGGTGGTCAGCCGCGGGCTCATGTAGGCTGCGCTTGAGATATCGTCAAAGCCGATCACCGAGATATCTTCCGGGCACCGCAGTCCCGCGTCTGAGATAGCGCGCACCGCTCCGATCGCGGCAATGTCGTTGAAGCAGAAAATCGCGGTGAAATCCCGTGTTCTCGCAAGCAGATCCCGAACCACCGGATATCCCAGCTCGGGCGACCAGGCATTCATCTCGAGGTAAATGCAAAGCTCTTCATGGATCGCAAGACCGACTCTCCTGGCCATCGCCTGGATCCCCTGCCAGCGGCTCTCCGCGTCGCCAATCTGCCTCTGACCCTTCATAAACGCGATGCGCCGATGTCCCAGGTCGTACAGGTGCTTCATCGCTAGTAGCGCCGCGCGGTCGTGGTCGAGCATCAGATTCGTAGTGCCCTTAATCTTCTTATGCCCGGAGATCGAAACCACTGGCGCAGACAGCTCTTCATTCAATTCCGTGTTGACCAGCAGAAATCCGTCAACCGATCTCTGCCGCAACAGGCTCGGATACTCCTCAATCAGGTCGGCACGCCCTTGATGGCTCACGACGAAGTGCAGGTACCCGGCCTGTAAGAGGTTTTCTTCAATGCCGTTCATCAGCATCGTGAAGTAGCCCTCGCTGAACTCAGGAACGATCACACCCACCGTAAACGTCTGGCGCGTTCTGAGCGAGCGAGCAATCGGGTTCGGCCTGTAGTCTAGTTTCTTGGCTGCCGCAAGCACACGCTCCCGCGTCGCAGGGGCAATCGACTTCGCCCCAGGCGCGTTATTCATCACAAGCGAAATTGTTGCTGGGGAAAGACTGAGATAATCGGCCAGCACCTTCAGATTGACCGGTTGCGCCCCATCGGCTCCAGACGTACGCGTCGTCATCGTGGCCCCCTTTGTATCATTTCGAGGGCTCCCTTGGCGTCAGCATACTCTCCAGTCCATTCTGCCAAGGCTCAAATCTTCACACGGTTGCCCGACAAACCGGTGGCAATATGCCTAGCGACCTCTCGCGCTCTCGACTACGGCAATCTCCTGCCCACGCATGAATACTGCAACAACGACGAGCATCCCTGCCATGCAGACGCCCGGCAGCACGAGCGCCTCGCGTAACGAACCCACGCGCTGCGAGACCACTCCCAGCAGCAGCGGCATCGTCGAAGCCCCCAAACCACACATCGAGAGCACCATGCCCGTCTGCCGCGCAGAGGCTTGCTGGTTGAGCAGACCGGCAACGATCACAGCGAACGATGGTCCCAGCATCATGCCCGCGAGCACCGCCCAGGCCGAGATCAGGCTCGTCGAGTCACCAAACAGCAGGCCGATACTCGAGATGGCAGCGCCTCCCACGAGCAGCAACAGCGCCTCGCGTTCACGCCAGGATCGCAGCAGACCCGACGCGATCACACGCCCTCCAGCAACGCCAAACCAGAAGGCCGACGCGCTGAGCGGGCTCTCGAGCACCCCACCCCCGGCCCGTCGCGCAAACGTCGTAAGCCACCCCGACAGGCACGACTCCGCACTGCCATACAGAAACATGAGCGAGGCGAAGATCGCCACGACCGCAAATGTCGTTCCCGTGGCAGAGGTCTCGTCTGGCATATGCGCGTCACTCGTCTGCACCTGCAGGCTTCCTAGCCAAACAGCGGGAAAAAACAAAGCCAGCCCCAGCAGCCATTCGCCCAGCGCCGGTCCTGCCAGTGCGACGGACATCACGAGAGGCCCGCAGATGGCGCCCGCACTCCACATCGCGTTACCAAACGCGAGCCGCGCTTGACGCATCTCGCCCTCGGCCCCGGCGCGAAGATTCAGAGTTGTGATGACTTGGCCAAGCCCAAAACCATGTAGAAGAAAGCCAGCGCAGGCCAAAGCAATCAGGAGATCATGCACACCAAGCCGATTACCCCAAACCACCAGCAGACCTATGAAGGACATGCCAAGCCAGGAGCAGGCGGCTCCCGTTTTCATGGCGCGGCGGCGGTTCCGCAGCACCAGGATAGAGCCGAGCGACATGCCCAGGAACTGTGCCGATAAAAGCGCGCCCCCGCCTCCATCCCCCAGCGCCCAAATATTTTCAAGCCGAGGCAGAAGAGGTCCCAGGAGCACCGTGCCTAGGCCATCAAGAAAGAACGCGGCATAGGTCAGCCACCAGTGTCGCCACTTCGACATATTGGCATTTTAGTGGCTAAAAAGCTCGATCGCCTATCCCCCGCATGGTGCCTCACGTCCTGCAAATAAGTAAGCGTTTCCTACTGCTTCCTCTCAAGCACCACGACATCGAACCGCTTCAACGTGACACTGCTCTTCGAACCGGAGTCGAGCACATCCGAGAATCCGCCAGGCAGCGAAATCGTCTGCGGCGCGTCCCCGAAGTTGATCAGGATCCAGACATCCTTGCCCGCACCCTGCCGCTCATAAAGGTCCACGCCCTTCGGCAACTCGCCGAACGGTGCCTGCACGCCGCTCATCGAGATCATCCACTTCGCCGCAGCGGCCAACTGTTCCTGATTCAGGTCTGCGCCGATGTAGGTGATGCTTCCCTTCCCAATCTTTCGCGTGATCGCCGCAGGCTGCCCGTCAAGCCAGCCGTTGCTCTTGCCATATGTCATCAGCACCTTGGTGTCAGGATTTTTGACGGACAACAACTCCGCCCATACCTTCGTATCGCCAGCACCCCATGTACCCGAGACCGGCACTGGGGTGAGCAGAGCATAAAACTGCTCTACGCGGCCGCCGAGCAGATCAGCCAGCGGCCCCGGCTGACGCTCAGGCTGCAGCGCATTATCGTCATCCTTCATCCCCGATCGCTGCCCCAAAACCAGGTTCCCGCCATTCTGCACATAACCAATCAAGTTCTTCGCCACGGCATCCGAGATCACATTCAACCCCGGCGCCACCACCAGCTTGTACTGCGAAAGATCAACCGCCGGCGAGACGATGTCAACCGAGTGCGCCAGCGCGCGCACCGCCACATAATAGGTCGCCAGATTCTCGCCCGGATCGAACGCCTTGTTATCCCGCTGACAGTTGCTCGCCCATCCGCTATC
>CAXTNM010000008.1:0-29733 GCA_964245715.1 uncultured Acidobacteriaceae bacterium
GCCTCCGGAGTTGCAACCGCAGCGGTGCCAACTTTTGAGGAACAGCTACTAAGCACTAGGGCGCAGAACGAGAGTGCAAAAAGTGTGACAAGAGGGCGCATGCATGCACTGACGTCCTGTAAACGAAAACTGTTGCAGTAATTTATGAGGCGGCGGCCAGGGCTGCCTTGGTTTTCTTTGAAATGGCCTCTGCCTCCTGCTCGGCAACGGCGGCCAGGATATGGACGACAAAACGATTCGCCTGGGGCATATCGACAGCCACGAACTCGACGCCAGATTCCATGAGGTTCGAAATGAAGGCGACGTTGCGGGCAAGACGGTCCAGCTTGGCGATCACCAGGGTAGCGCGATGCTTGCGGCAGAGCTTGAGGGCGGTAGCGAGGGCAGGCCGATCATTGCGCTTTCGGCTCTTGACCTCCAGGACCTGTTGCACCAAGGTTCAGTTTGCCCCATTGAGGAATCCGGCAACAGCAGCGCGCTGCGCTTCGAGTCCAAGGCCGCTCGTTCCCTGCCGTGCCGTTGACTCCGCCGCAGAGCACCGCTTACGCGGCGCACTGTGGCCTAGTTTTGCACCGGTGCGCATACCAGCTTCGTCCATCGTCATCAATGAACCGCGTTGCGGCGGTCCACCAGGCGTAGCTGGGGCCGAACTTGTAATAGAGCCAGAGTCGACCGCTGGCAGAATGAAAGAGCAATGGATTTCAGCAAGGAACACCTACTTCGCGAGCGAGTTCTCCCAGGGGAGACCATCCAGTCGCGGAACGCCGCGCGGACCAGATCGTAACATCGGAACTTCCTTCACTGGAACCGCCAAACCACGCAGCTAGGAACACGTGATTTTCCAGCTCGACGATGGTAGAGGCGTGGGCGGAAGGAGACGGCGCAGATTGGTAGTTAAACTCCCGTGTTTGGCCGTAGAGCTCGGCATTCACGACCAGCGCGACCATAAGCATTAGATATGCTGCACGTAGAAGCGAGGCATGCCGGAACATAAAACTCCTTCAAAAGCTACGCCGGATCGAGGCATGTAATGCGACAGCTCTCAGATCGCTCTGGCCCATGACATGGCTTCCCGTAAGCATGCAAATGCAGTTATTCTTTGGATCATGGTGCTAACCGCGGCATACGGGTTGATCCTGCTGATCGCGTCGAGACTCGCCGGGCCCGCGATCAGACCCCAAGATACGGGATCCAAGGTCATCGATTGTGGAGTCGCCTCCAAAGGGTTCACAGGCGACCGTGCCACGGCAGCTGAGATGATAAGAGCGGGTGATACTGTAGGCGCACTTCACATGCTGGAGCAGGCGTCAGCCATTTGCCCCGGTGACTATCAGAATGGAGTCGATCTAGCGAATGTTGAGATGACAGCGGGTGAGAACAACGCCGCAGACAGCTTGATCAAGGGCTTGCTGAAGCAGACGGACACAGCAGAACTGCACGAGATGCTTGGGACGATCCAAGCCAAACAAGAAAATGTTAAGGAAGCCGCCGAGCAATTTCAGATCGCCGCCAGAATGGAACCAAGTGAGGACTACGTATTTGCGTTTGGAACAGCACTGATGAAAGTCAACTTCGGCGCAGCTTCGGATGTGCTGCGCTTTGGGCTTGAGAAATATCCGTCCTCAATCAAGATGCATGTCGCCATGGCATTGGCTCTGTACGCGCAGGATCGAACGGACGAAGGCGCAAAACTGCTCTGCGAAGCGGCGCGGCTGGCCCCTGCGGATGTTCACCCGATGGAGGTACTCTCGGACACGGGTATCGTTCCTCCGTCGCTCCAGGCTGAAGTCGAGAGGCATCTCGCGGACCTTCACCGAAGGTATCCACGCGACGGCGCAATCCTCTTTGACTATGCAATGGTAAAGGCCGGCCGTTTGTCCGGTAGTGAAACCCCTGCAAGCCCTGAGTTGGTATCGCAGTTGCATGCAGCCCTTACGCTTGATCCACACCTGGAGAAGGCCTATTTTGCGTTGAGTGCGATAGACGATCAGAGGAAGGATTTTCAAGGTGAGATTGCTGCGTTGAAGAGTGCAATCTGTATTGACCCGAATGTCGCTCAATACCACTTTCGATTGGCCTTCGCGTACCGTCAGGCCGGCGACCTTTCCAGCTTCAAGGACGAATTGGCACGATACAGAGAGTTGCATGGGAAACGACCCGGCAATTAAGGTTGCAGCTGACCTGAGAGTGAATGTTTGTTTGAAGAAGGAAGGATGCGAGTTCGTTGAACGATCCCGCTCCCTTCCAGCACGAAGTAGATGCGATCTGCGGGCAAGTTGCTAAGCACATCGACGTGGCCGGACGGCCAGTGAATCTCCACTCTAATCACTATTGCCGTGGACCCGAGGCCGAAATGGGCCCTCAGGTCACTTTGCGAGAGGTAGCTTCCTCCACTGCGGATTTCAACCGTCTGTGTCATACCACCGGCGGTAAGCTTGAGTTCTGCTCCGATGGCTGCGCGATTCGACTTGCTTCCAGCAAGTTCAAGCTCAATCCAATGATTCTTTGGCACACCGGCACTGCGCAGAATCATAGGAGCGCCGTCCATGTTTTCTATGACGGCGTCGAGACTTCCATCATTGAACAGATCGCCGACAGCAAGCCCACGGGCCGATGATGGCGTCTTTAGCGGGCTGCCAGCATCAGCACTAGCGTCACAAAACGACCCGTCCCCCTGATTAAGGAAGAGCGTCTTCGCCTCACGATATCCCGCTGCCTCCACGATCGAGTCTATTTGTGGATATACGTGTCCGTAGACGGTAAAAAGGTCAAGCCAGCCATCGTTATTGAAGTCGGCGAACATGGTACCCCAGCCCAGAAGGTGGACAGTAGCCTGGTTCATGCCGGACTGGTCGGCGACATCCTTGAAGTCCATGCCGCCATCATTGCGGTAAAGAGGTTTCTCTTCGTCGGAGAAGGTCGTTGTGTAGATGGATTGTCGACCGGAGTGCAAGTAATCACCAGCGGTGACACCCATGTTCGCTTGCTCCTTGCCGTCTTCGCTAAGGGCGACACCTGATGGTAGTCCAACCTCTTCGAACTGTTCCTTTCCGAGATTGTGATAGAGGTAATTGGGTGTGGAGTCGTTGGCAACGAATAAGCTGGGCTGGCCGCTTCCGTCGAAATCGCCCCAAAGAACGCCTAAACCGTAATAACCCTGGGCGTCGTTGGTGCCAGTCTGCTTCGACACATTTGAGAAGGTACCGTCTCCGTTGTTGCGGAAAAGCGCATCGCCGGCGCCGTTCAATCCATGCGGTCCGCACTGTACGGGCACGCTTCGATAGAGGCAAGTCGAAGCGCTTCCTGGCTGAGGAAGATGTTGGAGGTCAAAGTCGACGTAATTGGCCACCATCAAATCAAGGTTGCCATCTCCGTCAAAATCAGCAAAGGCTGCACCCGTTGACCAGCGTCCGTCAATTACCCCCGACTGTGCGGCTACATTGGTGAAACTACCGTTGCCATTGTTGCGATAGAGTACGTTTCCTCCCATGCAGGTGATGTACATATCGGGCCAGCCATCATTGTTGTAGTCGCCGACCGCGCCGCCCATCGCCGCACAGGGATAGCCGACTCCGGCTTTCTCCGTCACGTCAGTGAACGTCCCATCGTGATTGTTATGGTAGAGCGCACTCCGGGCATTCAGGCCGTGCTGCATCATGTCCACCGTTGGTGCGTTGGTAAAGTAGATGTCGAGCCAGCCGTCGCGGTCGTAGTCTATGAGAAGAACACCGCCGCCCATCGACTCAGGGATGTAGCTCTTGGCCTCGTCCGACGTATGCTGGAAGCGGATTCCGGCAGGTCCGGTAATATCGGTGAACTGCGGCACACTGCCGTTTTCACATCTCCGAGACGTCTTGGTTTGAGGGTAGACGTTAGCGTATTGAAGCAACATGCATAGCGCGGAGACAAACGTTCTTAATGAAGCCTTCACTGGATCACGCGAGAGTATTCTGATGAGAATGGCGACGCAGGCAGTCCCGACGCGTTGAAAAGGCTGCAACTGGGATTGCTGGCCCAGCAGTAACGGACATAACGCGGTTCTGTAACCTGCGAGCTCTGCACGATCACATTCGCGCCGTCGACTCGACCTAATGCACTTACAAAGCGTCGATCTTCTCCAGCGACTTCGAAGCCCTGAAGATTGCTCCCCATCGCACGAAGACCTTCTGCATGAGTAAGTCCAACCACCATCTCGCCGGCCTGGGGCGACGCAGATGAGAAGAGAGGGCCCGAGTCTTCGATTGATTTACCGTAAACGAGGTTTAATGCCCAAAGCGCAAGCCGGTGGCCTA
Source organism: uncultured Acidobacteriaceae bacterium (assembly GCA_964245715.1). Taxonomy (GTDB): domain Bacteria; phylum Acidobacteriota; class Terriglobia; order Terriglobales; family Acidobacteriaceae; genus Edaphobacter. The sequence continues at coordinate 4,293 of CAXTNM010000008.1, forward strand.
CGTCCTGCTTATTTGCAGGATGGATATTGTTCGCTCCTCCGATGTCGATGGTTACTGCCATGCCGGTGTCTCTAAGCTCCAAGGTCTTACGCTGCGCTTCGCGTACCTCCGCCCAGTGATCTGTGCTGGTGAAGTTTGCAAGCTGTACGTAAAGGAACGGCATCTGTTCCTGATTCCACTTCTCTCGCCAATCCGCAATCATAGTACGAAATAGAGCTTCGTACATCGGCGCTCGAAGCGGATCGGTGTTGCTCTCGCCTTGATACCAGATGACGCCTCGAAGCGGGAACGGGGTCAATGGAGCGATCATCGCGTTATAGAGAGCTGCAGGGTTCCAGGTGTTTGGATCCGGTCGCCATGGTACAGCCAACGCTTGCTGACCCGCGGCCGCCCTCTCCTGGTTGGCTCGCTGTTCAGAGTGCTGCTGGCGCTCGGTCGTGTTTAGCTTATCCATCATATCGGCGCGCGCGGCGAATACCGGCATCATCGACGGATCAGATGTGAGCCCATCAAGACTCGTCCAGGCCTCGGCTGGCGTACCTCCCCAGCTCGAATCGATGATGCCAACTGGCATCTTCTCTTTGCTGTTGATCTCCTTCGCAAAGAAGTAAGCTACAGCAGAGAAGTTGCGGACCGTTTCTGGAGTGCAAGTTGACCAGCCACTTATCTCGGCGTTCTCAAGAGGATGATCGGCAAACCTGTCGGTTACCGTCATGAGGCGAACCTCAGGGAAAATGGCAGCAGCAATTTCGCCAGCTCCATCAGCGAGCCGGTCGGACATTTCAAACTGCATATTCGACTGTCCGGATGCGAGCCAGACATCCCCAACCAGGACATCCCTGAAGTCGGAACGGTTCATCCCGTCAACGCTGAGTTCAAAGGGCCCACCCGCGACGCCGGCGGCCAGATACACGCTCCAGCGACCCAGTGGGTCTGCGATAAAGTGTCTCTGGAGCCCACGGAATGTGACCGTCCCCTGGTCTGCTGGATTTGCCCAACCCCAGACGTGTACGGGCTGATCCCGCTGGATGACCATATGGTCAGAGAAGATGGACGCTACCTTCACTTGACCGCTCACGGGTGACGAAACTGCTAAGACAATCCCCGGCAACCACAAAGCAAGACTCCGGAGCTGCAGAATGTGCTGTCTCATGATCCTCCTCGCCATCGTTTAGGCAGATTCTGAGGGGTTCGGCTGTCTAAAACTTTAAGGGTTCCATCGGCAGTGAGAATTCCGCCTACTCTAACTCTTGCCTGTTATTGCGCAACTGCGGGAGCGGCTGGAGGTAGAAAGAAGATGGGATGACTAACTGATCCGATTGTGTCTGCTCCCGTGGATTCGAGATCGAAGAAAGTCAGTTCGTTCGCTCCGGAGTGCAGCCAGCTCGCGGGCAGGTAGAGCGCTCCCTGCGGCCCGATGGACCACATTCTGCCCAGTGGCCTTTGGTTGATCCATACCATGCCCTTGTTCAAACCAGTTGTGTTTACATAGGTATCCAGTGGCGCACCCTGGCTGGGATCCAGCATCAGCATCGTTCTGAAGAAGCACGGTCCCAGGCACGAGCGGGCCTCGTACTTCAGATCCTTGGTGTTCTGCATTGGTAGCGAGTAGATATTCCACCCTTGCAGTTCGATCCCCGCCAGCATCACCTTGGATGTGATCCCCTTCCGCTCTCCGCGCTGTACGTCTGTATAGTTCACGCGGCCTGTGTTTTCAACGAGTATCTCCAATTCTCGGCCACCTGAACCAGGAGGGAGACTGACTGCACTCTGCCGTAGCCTTCGATCGAGTTTGCCAACCGCTTTGCGGTCGACATAAATCTCGGCGTAATCATGGACTGCCTCAATGACCAACTGACCTGAAGCATTTGCAGACAGCCTTTTAGTGTAGAGAATGTACCCGTAAGCCTGACCAAGATCTTCCATGCTCAAGACATTTTGCGAGCGGTGCGGTGCTGGCAAGTTTCGCCACAGCGACGCAGCTTGCATCGTCGGCTGAACTGGGTACACCGTCGTAGGAGTCTGCTCTGGTGGCGAAGGCAGCTGAGTTCCTGTTGCTTGCGCGATCTTATCTCGCAGGACGAAGTACTTGGGGCGGAGGTCGCCTCGCTCATCGATGGGAACATCGTAATCGTAGCTGGTCGTATCGGGCTCGTAAGTCTTGCCGTCGCTGTTTGCGCCATTCATCCAGCCGAAAGTGGTCCCACCCTCAATCATGTACAGGTTGAAGCTGTACCGTCGATCAAGCATCCATTGGATCTCCCGTTCCTGCGGTTCAGCGGGGCGAAGCTGATGCGCATCGCCCCAATGATCGAACCACCCATCCCAGTACTCTCCGCTCATCATTGGCTCATTAGGGCGCCAGGACTTCAGCGCGGCAAACGCCTTCTCTGCATCGCCCGCACCAAAGTTCACAGCGACCGGAAGTTCGGGAAGAGAGCCCCCCTTGAAGTAGTCTGGACCATCCGCCGTGAACAAATATCCATCGCCCATACCGCTGCGCTTCAATGCATCTTTGATCTCTTCCATGTATTCGTGGTCATCACCAAACGAGCCATATTCGTTCTCCACTTGAACTGCGATGATGGGTCCTCCTTGCGAGAGCATCATCGGGTGAACGATCTGTCCGAGGCGACTGAACCACTCTCTGACCGCAGCCATGAAGAATGGGTCGCGGCTGCGAATCTTCATCCCGCGATTCTTGAGCAGCCAAGCGGGAAACCCACCGAACTCCCACTCTGCACAGACATAGGGCCCCGGTCGAAGTATGACATGGAGCCCCTCTTGTTGAGCCTCTTTGAGATATTCGCCGAGGTCGTTCTGTCCAGAAAAGTCGAATTGTCCAGGCGAAGTCTCATGAACGTTCCAAAATACGTAGGTGGTGAGAGTGTTCAACCCCATTGCCTTCATCTTCCGCATGCGATCGCGCCAATTCGCGCGTGGAACGCGCGGGTAGTGCATTGAACCGGAATGAATTTGAACTGGTTGGCCGTCGAAGAGGAACTGGCCGTCATCGCCTGCGGTAAAGCTGTGCACCGTTGCCTTTTGCGGCAAAGCCCCTTTGGGAGACTGACACCTTCCAGCAGCCGCGGATGTGACCATCAGCACCACCAATAACCAGGCCTGCAACTGCATTGCATCTCCTCGTAGGAATGTAGGGTTAAAGGATTGGGACGTGCAGCTCGACCATTCTTGCGGAGTTGCACTATCTATAGGAAGTTACTAACCACCTTCTCAGTTAGTAGCTTAACTTTAACGCAAACTGCCCGAGGCGAGCGTTGTTGCGTTCATAGGTAATTTCACTGAAATTTGCCGCCTGGAAATCTAAATTCCCCGGTGTGCCGAAGCTGTGATCGTTGAAGAGGTTGAAGGCTTCCGCACGAAACTGAAGCTTGAAACGGTCGCCCAAAGCAAAGTCCTTGAAGAGTGAAAAGTCGGTGTTCGAGAAGCCGGGTCCACGAGCCTGGTTCGGCTGGCCTCCAAGAGGTGCGTAGTTCGTTTGTCCAATCGCGGTCGCCACAGGCGGCTGTGCGAATGCCGCCGGATTCAACCATTGCTTCGGACCTTTGTGAGCTGCGTAGAGCGGCTGACCAGATATCAGATCGGCAAAGCAACCGAAGTCTGCGGTCGTTGCCTGTGGGCACCCGATGGTGAACGGCTGGCCGCTCTGGTGCGTGAAGATAAAGTTCGTCTTCCAGCCGCCGATGAACTCGTCCGTCAGACGATTATCATGACTCAGGAACATTGCTCCGCGGCCGAACGGAAGCGCGTAGGAACCCGAGATGTGAGTCACCTGGGCTGTATCGCTATCGCACAGCCCATAATCTCCATTGATGCCAAAACCGGGCAGCCACTCCGCGCGGAATCCAGGAGACGCCCCGGAAATCGTGCGCTGGTTGGTGAGGCACTTTGCGAACGTATAGTTGGCAAGGACGGTGAGCCCGAAACTCAGCTCATGCTGGTATGTTGCCTGCATCGAGTTATAGCTGCTGGACCCATTTGTTGACTGATACTGCGAGTTCGGAGCAAAGTCGGGATACGGTATGTGACCTTCGACGGAGGTGGAGTATATGCTCGTCCCCGGCGGCAGGATGGCTGACGGAGAATTCGTCGATCCAAGGCTGTCAAGGTGACGCCCTGTGGTGCCAACATAGGCGATCTGTGCGGAATCGTGGCGCGTAAATTGGTCCTGCACCGTGAGATTGAAGGTTTCGGTATAGGGTGTCTGGAAGTTGTACTGACGTCCGTAGAGCGAAACCCCATTACCCGGGACATTTGCTGGATCCTGCAGGTCTTGTCCGCTGAGTGCATTCTCGATTGTCGCCGTAGCCCCCGAAGGAATCGTCAGCGGAGTCTGTGAATTGACGGCGTTGAAACCAACCGTGTACTCAAACGGATAATTGGTGCCGAGCGTGCCCCCGAAGCCGATGTTGTCCAAGGCGCCATAAGCAATTCCAAAGCCGCCACGCACTACCAGGTTATCGGTTGCGCGCAGAGCAAAACCTATGCGTGGTGCAAAATTCTTGTTCTGAGCATTGCCCGTGGCGTTAGTTGAAGAGCAATTGAGAGTGATGCTACTGGAGACGAGCAGTTGATCGAAGGTGGTCGACCGCGGAACATTGCAGCCTTCCTGCGACATGTAATAGGTCCCCGTTGAGCCGTTTCCGCCCTGAGCAACAAAGTTCGCCTGCCGACCTTGTTCTTCAGCATAGGGACTGTAGTGATCCCAACGCAGCCCGAGGTTCAGGGTCAGGCGCGAAGTCGCCTTCCAGTCATCTTGGAAGTACAAGCCGGTATAGTAGCGGCGGTCCTTGGTCTCGGCGTAGTTCGAGCTTCCATACGATGCAGCTCCACCAAGATTGCTGATCCCGTTTGGAACGGTTGCGGCCTCTGGAATAAGCAAGAAGTCAGAGGCTCCGTTGTATCCATTATTTTCGTTCGGGATATCTGAATACTGACCAGTAAACGTGAAGTCCCCTTTTGCATAAGGTGGCTGGATGATGTTTGCATCAATGTCATCAAGTTGGCCGCCCATCTTAAATGTATGTGAGCCATAGACCTTCGTGACATTATCTAGAATCTCAAGATCGGTAACGGTTTCGAGCGTCGGCTCGTAGGCTGCAACACCGAGACCCGTGTAGCCATAGATATTGATAACCGGCAGTCCCCCATTGCCAGAACTTTGCGGAATTCCACCAATCCCGTAATCCGAAGGAATATTCAGAGTATTTGCCTCAAATGGAATGATGTGCTCGATGCTGTGACCCCATCCAGCGTGGACTTCGTTGGTCAACGTTGGAGTGAAGACGTGAGTGTAGCCGAGAGCAACCTCGTAACGCGGAGCGGCGGTATCGCCACCACCGAAGTTCTGTCCCTCTGCGATACCAGGCAGCGACGGCGGTGTAACGTAAAGGGTGTGGCTGAAATCGAAGACGCCAAAGAGGATATCTTTGGGGCTAAAATTCTCGTCGATCCGAACATCATACTGATTGATCGTCTGAGTCTCGCCGGCAAAGGACAGGTAGTTTTCGCGTCCAGCCACCCCAGGTGTGGGATTCGGGAAGAGACCCATCAGCTTAACGGCATTCGGATCTTCACGGGTTGCAGGAATCTGGTTGAGGTACTGCTCCACCGCAGGAGTAGCGAAGTTCGTGATGTTGGCGATGCTGCCCTGGGTATAAAAAGGATCACGGACTACGATTGAACTGCCGGTGCTGTTAGGCAGCAGACTCACTGGATCAACTGCACCTGCAGCAACGGTCCGGGTCGTCGCCGGGTCAAGGAACGTGCCAAGAGCAATCTTTCTGCCTAAAGCATCCACGTTCGGCGTACTTCCGCCTGCCAAAGCGATGTAGTCGTTGAAATTTGTGAAGTTGCTGGTACGCTCGGCGAGTGTCGGAACATAGGAGGAGCTAGGACTGGGCTCCGCAATACGTGTTCCCTGATAATCAAAGAAGAAAAACGTCTTGTCCTGGCCGTGGTAAAGCTTCGGCAAGTAGACAGGGCCACCTATCGTTCCACCAAACTGATTCTGGTGGTAAGAAGGTCGAGGTTGATCCGTCTCATTTGCGAAGTAATCGTTCGCGTTGAAGTCTGTGTTGCGCACATACTCCCAGAAATTGCCGTGAAGTTGATTGCTCCCAGACTTGATAACGGCGTTTAGAACCGAACCTGTGGAGTGGCCAAACTCGGCGCTAAAGTCACCGGTCTGCAACTTGAACTCCTGGATAGCATCAGGTGGAGGAGTGAAAGCAGCATTGGTACCGAACTGGGTTCCGCCATAGATCTCTTCATTGTTGTCGATGCCGTCGAGACGAATGTCATTTTGCCAGAAGTTGACACCATTCGTGACAAAAAGAGCACTGCCGGTGGTCCCGCCCGCCGTGGTCGTGACGCCGGCCGATAGTTGCGCAAGCGAAACCCAGTTGCGTCCGGCAAGCGGCAGATTGTTCACCTCTTCTCCGGTAATGGTCTGACCAAGAGATGCATCCTCTGCCTGCAGGAGAGGGGCGGCTGCCGAAACAGTCACACCGGTTGTCACTTCTCCCGGTGTAAGAGTAATTTCTGCGTCCAGGTTCTGCTGGACGTGCGCAATGATGTTGAGGGCTGTGTACTTCTCGAAGCCGGGGCTCTCCGCGATGATGGTGTAGGTGCCCGGCTTCACAGCTTCAAAGACATAGGTTCCTGAATTTGCGGAGCTGGCGGTTTGCACAACCCCAGTAGCGTTGTTCCTGAGCGTCACCTTCGTGTTAGGCACGACAGCGCCGCTGGAGTCCTTGACGGTCCCCTCAACGCGACCGGTATCGATTTGTGCGGCGAGGAGAGGAAGGAAGAGGAAAGTCAGCAGAAACAAGTAGATGCTAGACCGCAATTTGATCGACTTTTGGTGATGGATCGACTGAGCGTGAGTTGACATTTTGAGGCTCTCCATGAAATCTCGTCTAGGACGTTCTTTTTCCTGGCGAGAGAATTTGTAGATCAAGGCGCAGGACTCAGGCATAAATCTGGAATCTAAATGCCCAATCCCCACGACGCCATTGCGGATAATTGGTTCCCCAGGCGTTGTTGAACAAACTGAAATGAAAGCCAGCATGAATGTCGGGCTGCTGGAAGGAAAAGTTGAGCGGAGATCGCTCTCCGATTGCTACAACTGGGGCGTCGAGTGTCTGTAGCTGAAGCTCCATGCCTGCGTGATCTCGATAACAAACAGAGTCCGTGACAGCATGCATCGACCTGCTCCCTCCGGCGATCACCTCCAAGGGGCTAATCGCTTGATCGACCTTTTGGAGCGTCCAACCGTCGGGCTGCGCATCTTTGGGTTTGAAAGTGAGCCACATCGCCTCCGGCATGCGATTCTCAATCTTCTTGAACGTGAAAAAAGTAAGATCCAGGCATGGCTGTTTCTGGGCTTCAACAATTTCAAGAAACATCTGTTCAGGCCAGGCAACGTTCCCGGTTGCTTTTACCGTTTCTTCTCTAATCGCTAGTTCAAGAACGATGTGGTGTCCAGAAGTCTTCTTTGCCGACCAGCATGCGACGACCTCTGGATGCCAGGCTCCCGAGATAGCTCCAAACTGACCTATCCCGGGCTTGCCGAAATCCTTGGGTGCCCAGTCCGCTTTGGATGTGACGTAGCGAGCAAGAAAATTAGCGTAGTCGTCTGCAGAGAGTGACTGGTAAGTGAACAGTGCAAGCGGATGTTGCGGAGAAGCCCATTCCCTTCCGGTAGCATGGCTGCGTAGACCAATGATCGCCCCAGTTGCCCGGTCGAAACTTAGGGTGAAGTGCTCAGTCTCGATCGGGATTGATGGATCGTGTGATGGCATGCCCTCGACCGACGGAAGAACTGCAGCAAGCCTCGCAAATCGGTCGGCGCATTCACTTCTCAGTGCTTGCGGCAGCGTATCCAATGCGTCATCGATGTCAACACGCTTCTCTTTCCAGCTGAACTCCATTACCTCGTAACCCGGTTCCTGAAGCACCTTGACGAGATCGGCCGGACGGTAATGATCGTCATCTAAATAGGTCTTCGTGTCTGTTCCCCACGTGTGTTCCGGGGCAAGCAGCAAATGTTGCAGGAGTTTCTGGTCCGTAGCATCGCCCGACTCTAAGCTACCCCCCATGATCCACTGCTTGCGAAGGCGCGCCAGCTCGCGATATCGCGATACCTTGTACGGGTCGCTTGAACAACCGTAGATCCATGTGTCGCCAATCTCAGCCGTAATAACTGGGAGTTCGTCACGCACCCTGTCCACCGCTGCCGCCACCTCACTCATGTTTGAGGCTTTAATCTTCGCTGCGGGATACCGTGCGTGCAGCTTCGCGTAAATTGCTGCGATCTCCTTTTGCGTATGAGGACCGCTGTTGTCGCCACGAACCTCCACATCAACCGCAAATCCGCTGCCTGGGATCTCGACGATGCTGCCATAGTCATGCCGGTGATAGAGCATGGCAAGTGAGTCTCCCGCAGGATTCTTCCAAAGAAAGACATCTGGCACGTTAGGTGGAGTGCTTGCTGGGTTGACTCCAACGTCGAGAAGTCGAACACCGGCTGCCGATAACGGGGCAATGATGCCGCGTGAATGTCCCGGCACATCCGTCATCTTGGCACCGATCGTCTTGTGTCCAAAGCGGCGATCCAAAGACGTCGAAAAGCTGAGAGACCCTTCCAGCATGGAACGATCGATCATCTCGGTCTGCCAGTTGAACGGAATCGCATGCCAGTCGATGTCGCCGGCTGCAATCGCCTGCTCCATCACCTTGCGCTGAGCAGGCGAAGCCTGCTCCAAATACTCGTAAAGTAACCACGACCCGGTTGTCCAAGTGTAACGATCCGCCCCCCTTGTACGAAGCTCAGAAGCGATCTGAATGGCCTCGGGAAAGTAGACGTCGAAGTATTTCCGGATCACCTTTGCTTGAGTCATTGAAAATCCCACATCAAGGTGGCATTTGGTCACCAGCAAAACAGTATGGATGGGCAAAGTCGCGGCTTCGGGCCTGGACGCCATGGCTTGAAGAGGAAAGCCACTCCGTATAGCCACGCCAGAGAGTGCCGCGATCTTTAGGAGGGTTCGTCTTCGCATCCGGTTTCCGTCTTCCCTGTGATTGGACTTCCTTCGAAGCGAACATTACTCAGTTACGTGATTCTATGTCAACAAAAAAATCACAATAAATGATCGAAAATGCGTTTTGCATTCACATAACGCGCTTTTCGGTTTACGGATTCGAATCGATCAGATCACGATATGCTCTTGCTATGAACGAAAAACCACCCAGTCTCATCGACCGGCAAGAACTCATCCTGCAAACACTGCAGTCTGCCGGCTCCGTCACCATTGAGGCTTTATGTACTTCACTTCGAGCTTCGGTGGCGACGATTCGCCGTGACCTGAAAGATCTAGAAGACCGAGCGCTCCTTCGGCGAACGCGGGGCGGGGCGGTCACCATGGGTCCGCTCTTCTATGAGCCGTTCCGCAATGACTCTTCCTTCCAAGACAAAGTAGGCAGCTTCGCCGACGAGAAGCGTCGTATCGCACGCGCAGCAGCCCGCTTCGTCAATCCCGGAAACACCATCGCGCTCAGTGGCGGCACAACCACCACAGAGGTCATGCGGGGCTTTATGACGATGGAAGGCATCACGGTCATCACCAATACCGTGAACGTCGCCATGGAGCTCAGCGCATGCAAGAACATAGAGGTGATCGTAACGGGCGGAACACTTCGCGGAAATTGGTTTACCTTAGTCGGTCCAATCGCGAATATGGCGGCCCAGATGGTCCACGCGGATGTCATGTTTCTCGGAGTTGATGGAATCAGCATGGAATTTGGGCTCTCCTGCGTCAACTCGCAGGAAGCCGAATATTTGCGGTTGATGTCACAACACGCCACCCGCAAGATCGTTGTAGCCGATCGCAGTAAGATTGGTGCACAGAGTAGATGGGCCCTATGTGCAGCAAAGGAGATCAGCACGCTCATTACCGATTCAGGAGCGTCCGACGAGATCGTTGCGCCCTTCGAGCTTGCCGGCATCGAGGTTATCCGCGCCTGATCGACGATGGCGCGGCATCATGGCCTAACAAATGCCTTGAGCGTCGCAAGCGGTTCCGTTACGTTGGCCGACGGGGCGACCACATAGGGTCCAACACAAGCGGGAACGATAAAGGTCTCGGCATGATGAATAGTCAGGGGCTTAAAAGACCCTACCGGACTCATAATCGCAGCCCTCCTCCCTTCCACAAGATTCAGCACATTCAGATTCCCTCCCGTGTTGTGCGGCACGGCCTGGGTAAACCAGTGCCTGCGGGTTTCAAGAAACTGACTTGGATGAAGACCGGTACGCTCCTCGCGCCAACCGTTTCCCGCCCCCAGAAACGCTGTTTGATCGACGAGCTCGCGATGCACCCATGATGACGTTCGATCCCAGCGGATGTTCGCTAGCCCATGCTCAAGATGGATTGGGCGCGGGCGTCCGTCCAAGCCGGTTCGGCTCCAGTCCCACAACTTGAATGTGAAGATGTAGGGAGTCGCGCTGATCTCGAGCACCACATTCCCTGCTCCGGAGCAATGCACTGTTCCTGCAGGAATGGAGAAGTGATCATGCTTGCGAGTGGGCCATTCGGCGACAAACTGCTGCGCCGGGAATGGCTCACCACCCTGGTTCGCTTCGTAGAGCGCCCGTCTGACCGCGGTGGGTTCTATAGAATCCTTGAGCCCGAGGAACATTGAGGAATCCGCCTCACAATACAACATGTAATAGCTTTCATCCTGGGTGTAGGGCATACCAAAGTGCTCGCGAATATAAGCCTTGCTCGGGTGCACCTGCAGCGACAAATTGCCTCCTTCGACGGTGTCTAGGAAGTCAAAGCGGATCGGAAACTCGGCGCCGAAGCGGTCCGTGACCGTGCTGCCCAGCAGAGCGTCAGGCTCTTCATGGACCAGAACGATCGCAGGAAGCTGGAACGCCCGTTCGCCGAAACCGAGAAGCACCGTGTTCTCTTCCGGAACGCAGTCGAAGCCCCAAGCATAATTCGGCGGACCCTGCGGGAGATCGAACTTTCGCCGCATCCACTGTCCTCCCCATGGTCCCGGATCAAAGAAGGGTACGACGCGAAAAGGCTGTCGGACAGTCACCTTGACTGCGTCACGCAGGACTTCACCTGTGAGCATCTTGGGTGCATCCTCACATGTGTGATCTAGAAAGAAGTCTACCGTTCCGTAAATGTCGTGCCGCACCCGGTCGGCAACTCGCCAGTCAAGAAAGAAGGCAGTCTTATACAGCTCGCCCGAACTTGCGTCTGCATTCCCGAAACCTAGGTTCCCTATGCGATGAGCCCGCTGACGCTGTTGCAACTCCCAGCGGCCAACATTACATGAGATCAGCACTCCGCATTGAGGCGACAACATTGAGGCCCCCGTGCCGATTACGAGCACTCGCCCGTTTGCGCGGGCCAACTCACCACGTAGCTGAGACAGCTTCGATGGATCGAAGTAGGCATCGATTGTCCATGGATGCATGAAATCGAAGACAGGGTCATCGCGGAGTGTATCGGCGAAGATCCGATGAAGGGCGTGTGATGGCAAAAAAGCATCTTGGCTGCGGATCACCTTATCGAACAAGAAGGCTTTCTGCAGTTCGTGCTCCAGACGATGAACATCGATACCAGGATAGACCTCGACCACGACAGCGCCGGACGACTGCATGATAGGCGCGGTGAGTGCTGCCAGCAGTTCTGGCCAGCCTTCACGACATGCCTCCGCCTCGGCTGAAATTTGGATAACAGGTCGCTTTTCATAGTTCGACATGACCAGATGATCCTCCCCTTTGCGAAGCAGCTGCGGGAGCCCTGTTGCTGAATAGCGATGGGCCGCCGAGAAGTGCGGCACGCGAGCCAAGTTCGGCAAGGGTCATGCGCGGTACACCACGACTCGTGCGCCACATATGACGGTCGACGTACTCACGGATTGGAACCAACAACGCTTCTCCGCGTCTAGAAACACCTCCGCCGAAAACCACCACTTCTGGACCGTAGGCATGGATCAGCGCGACGGTAAGAGCCGACCATACGTCGATGCAGCGTTCGATTACCTCCTTCGCCACACGGTCACCACCGTCTGCCAAAGCGAAGACTGATTTGAAATTAAGGGACGGCTCATATGTGAGAGCACTTGATGAAAAATCCGGGTGCTCCCGGCAAAGCAAAGGTAGCGATGCAGAAGACGCTTCTGCCTCCGCACAGCCCCTTGCGCCACAGGCACACAAGCGACCGCGAAAGTCTACGGGAAGATGGCCGCCGAGGCATCCGGCCTGTCCCGCGCGGCTGCGCAGGAGCTTGCCTCCGAGCATCGCTGCACCGCCGATACCGGTGCCGAGTGTGACCATCACGATATCGCTTGCTCCGCGGGCAGCGCCTGCCGCGAACTCGCCCAGGAGCGCAAGGCAGGCATCATTTTCCATTCGCAGGCTAAGGCTGAACTCCGATCTTGCCCAGGCTCTGAGATCGACCGTCTGAGAATCGGGATATTTGTCCAGGGTCGAAAGAATTTCGCCCGTGTCGCCATCAACTACACCGCAATATCCAACTGCGATACCATCGCAGACGCTGAGGGAAAGATTGCTTTCGGCGAGGCATTCGCGGATCAGACGCGCAATCCGAGGAAGTTCGTCAGTTAGAGAATGGGCATCGCTGGCTACGTGTCGTTCCGCTAGGAGAGCTTCGCCACAAACTACCGCAACCGCGATGTGTGACCCGCCGAGATCAAGGGATAGCGTGGTCAAAGCCGCCCTCCAGCTTCCGAAAACGGTCACAAAATGTCATAGGCTATAAGCATTGCTCATTCTTTGATCTGCACGACATCTACACTGCAAGAATCAGCAAAGATCCGGAAGTTGTCAACTAATATGACCCTAATTCCCTCTTTTTATCAAATGTTGTGATCAGTAATTGATCTTTCGATCTTTTGCGCAGACAATAGGTAGCACTTTGAGAATGCGCTCCAGCACCCCTGTGGCCCTCCTGCTTTCGACAGCAGTCGCGTCCCTTGGTGGCCTCCTGTTCGGCTTCGACACTGCCGTGATCGCCGGCGCCACTCACGCGCTCTCCTTCTACTTCCACCTAACACCGTTTGCTCTAGGTATCACTGTGTCATGTGCGCTTTGGGGAACGGTAGCAGGATGCGCGTTCGCCGTGTTTCCGGCGGAACGCCTAGGTGGAAGAGAAAGCCTGCGCATCGTAGGACTCCTGTACATCCTCTCCGCCGTCGGCTGCTCCTTCAGTCACCAGTGGTTCGTCTTTCTCTTCTTTCGCTTTATAGGAGGCGTGGCAATCGGCGGCTGCTCGGTCTTCGCGCCGATGTATATCGCAGAAACATCGCCGGCAGCAACTCGCGGCAAGCTTGTGGGGTGCTTTCAACTCTCCGTGGTGAGCGGGATTTTGGTCGCTTATGCTTCCAACTATGTGATCGCCAGCACTCATCTCGGCGCCAACGAGTGGCGAGTACAAATCGGAGTCGCCGCTGCCCCCTCCTTGCTCTTCTTCATGGCCCTTGGACTTATTCCGAGGAGTCCACGTTGGCTGGTGAAGCGGGGACGTATGGACGAGGCAGAGACGGCGTTGCGTCAGCTCGGCTTTCCTGACACGTTTGGGGAGGTTCAGCTAATGCAGTCGAGTTTTGATCGTAATCCCGGAGGCGCGAATATTCTTCGCTCACGTGAATTTCGCAAGCCGCTGCTGATCGCCCTGGCACTTGGATTCTTCAATCAGTTCACTGGCATCAATGCCATTCTCTACTACGTAAACGACATTTTTGCACATGCAGGCTTTGCTTCCATCTCTGCTGGCGGACAAGCGGTCGTGGTCGGCGTGGCAAATCTTCTCTTCACGGTCGTCGGCATGGCGCTCATCGATCGCGTGGGACGCAAGCCTCTTCTCTTGGCCGGCTCCGTTGGTATGTCTCTGGCACTTGCGGGCGTCACCGCCGCTCTCTATACCGGTCTCCACCAGAACCTGCTACTTCCACTATTGGTCATCTTCATAGCGTTCTTTGCCGCATCGCAAGGTGCTGTCGTGTGGGTCTACCTCAGCGAGATCTTTCCTAATCAGGTTCGAGACGCAGGCCAGAGCATAGCGAGTCTGTGGCTGTGGTTCCTCACAGCCGTGATCACGGGAGCGTTTCCGACGATCGCCGCGCGTTCCACTGGGTTCCCATTCCTGATTTTCTGTGTAGCGAATCTCGTACAGTTTTTTGTCGTCTTTGGTCTATTTCCCGAGACGCGAGGGCGTTCGTTGGAAGCTTCTCCTTCTGTCTAGCGCAAAGCTATCGATCGCTTCCACAAGTCTCCTTTCTGCGGTCTGCGGATGCTGGCTGTCCGCAAGCCGAGAAAACTATATCTACATAACCTCACTCGAAACGCCGAGCCTGCCTTGTCACACCCACTCTGGCGTGTCGCTTTGCATGTAATTCTGCGTCTCGGACAGTGGGTGTTGAAAGCATCCACAATGTTTAGCGGTGTGAAAGAAGCAGCGGGGGGATTGGTTGCAGGGGCATGATGGCACTCTGCCAAAGGACTTGGAAATTATCTGCACCGACTCCATGTTCCTCGGTGATCTCGAGGTGGTGCAGACCTTTGCTTAGCTCCGTCACCGCCATCAGGTCCTGTGCCGCGGTTCCTGTCAGTCCGCACACTTGAGCGAACGGAGCTGGTCCCTTGCCAAGTTCTTTCCCATCGATAGCGATTGCACTTCCGTCGTTTGCGATGACGGTGAACACGTACCCGCCGTCCGCCGGAACATCAAGATCAGCGGCAAAGTGGAGCTCGTAGTGCTCGGCCGGGTGTGGTACGCCCGCAGGCGAGATCGTCGACGTCACTCCGGAACTCAGCGGTGTTTTGACGTCACCCTCCGTAGAGCTGACGCTAAAGGTGGCGCCCGGCGTCAGTGTCTCGTCTGCGGGCAAAGCTGGGGTTTGACTGCCTCGGAGGATAATCGGGACCTGAATCCAGGTATGGCGGCCTGCCGCATTGGAGATATGTAATAACACCCGGTATAGTCCCGAGCCGTCGAGGAGAGTACCGTCCTGGTCAGCAAACCTGTGTTTAACTTTGCGTCCGCTCTTCTTGGTGCCATCACCGAAGATCCAAGTGAAGTGAAGATCCGGCGAAGAGTGAAAAGGTACCGCCTCAAACGTCACTTTTTTTCCAGGGCGTATCCAGCCTTCTGGCGCGAGGACATGTGCTCTCTCCCCTGTGTTTGCGATTTGTGCCTGAGTAGCGCCATCAAGAGTTTCAACGGGCACGTCTGCGGCTGTTTGTACCAGATTGCCAGCCAGGACGACGTTATCTAACGTCACACCTCCGACATCCCCCTGAAGAACTGACGGCACAAGGGAAGGTTGGGTCAGGCCTGCTATGTCGGTGAAATGTACACCGCGAACCGGCGTCGGCTGCCTGATGTTTACAAGCGAGTACCAATCGTCCAACCGAATGTCCTTGAAACTGTACCCTGCACTTTCGCCTCTTCCGGCCGGATCGGCCCATAGCTCCATTAAGGCAAACGGTACGCCGCAGCCGCCTATGCCCATGTTCAGAACGTCGGAGTTACGCATGCTGAAGTTACCGCCCTCAAAGTTCTTTCTTGGCCATGCTGCGCGCACGATATTGGAGATGCTGGTCGACACCTCCGTGTTCTCTACCGAGATATTGGTCACGGGCGAACCTTGCACAGCAAAAGCTTTGTCTCCGTAACCCTCCCAACTGCTCTGCATGGCGAACACGTCATCGGCTGCACGGAAGAAGCTGTTGCGTACGATCGTATCCCCACCGCCGAGCCAGTCCATTCCGTCAGCATTGGCGTTTCCGGCGTTTGCACCAATCACCTTGAGGTTGTCATAGGTAATCTGGCGTGAGTCCTTCATTTGGATCTGCCATGTCCGGCTTCTTACCACGCAGGTGATGTCGGAGATCGAGATGTTGTGAGCATGATCCATGACGATGCAGTGCCAGTTTGGCTTATGCATCCAGCCGTCATCATCGGCTGGGTTCTGCGGGCCGTCGTACACGATGACACCAGGGCCATAGACTTTGACATTGTCGACCTGCCAAATGTTGAGAGATCCAAAGACAACGGCTCCGGGCGCGAGATAGATCGTCTGACCGCTTTTTGCGTCTATGTTCTCGGTATGAGCACCCGGCCCGATGTACCTGATGCCTGACTGCTTAGGTGTTGGCACATTTGTTTCTTTTGGATTCGCGAACAAATAGAGCATCTCTGCGAAGGTCCGATAATCTCCGGGGCGGGAGATCGTGATCTTCTCTGGGCCATCCAGAGTGAAGGAGATTGTGCGGCCTTCGCGGCTCGGCCGGATGCCCAGCCGCCACGGCTGGACATCGACGCCCGCCGCCCAGAAGTCATCGGTGGGTGCAGTAACGGTGATTTTCATGTGCTTACGAGCAGTGAAGTTCAGGAAATAGAGATTGAGCGCAGCATGCATCACCGGGGTTTGCTGTCCATCGATGGTGACGATGAACTGGTTGGATGCGATCTCGGGAGGAACGATTGCGAGCTTCTGAGGTTGACCGAAAGCGTTGTGCAGACATACCAAGAACAAGAAGGCGAAGAGGAAAGATTGAAGCCGCTGATTCACAAAGACGCTCCTGATATCGTTATCAGTCGAATCTAGGAAGGTTAGATCTCCATCTAGGGAATTGTCAATTAACCTCGGCGACTCGTGCAGTCAGAGCGCTCAAAGGCACGCCCGCACCAAGAGCAATAAGAGCTATTTCCTGTTGACAGATCAGGGCACCCAGACTATGATAGAATGATATCGATATCTATGTTCTGTAAATAAGCAAAAGTCGGTTCGGGCGAGAGAGTTCTGCCGGTTCGCTCCAAACGAATCGATCGCCTTGACACCGGCCATTTGTCATCCACGAGGACAGGAAACATGACACAGCAGAGATACCGTATAGGTATCGATCTTGGTGGGACAAGCGTTCGAGTAGGCCTGTTTGATCAAGCTTTGGAGCTCTTGGGTCGTCGCACCCTGGTGACGCGAACGCTCGATGGCCCAGACGCTGTGGTAGGCGACATGGCAGAAGCCGTAAAGGGTTTGCTCGAGGAGCACGACCCATCGCTGGATGGGATTGCAATCGGGATTGGCAGTCCGGGACCGTTGAATTTAGTTACGGGCACGCTTATGCTGTTGCCCAACTTTCCAGGCTGGGAGGGCTACCCGCTGCGGGCGCGTCTCAGCGCGGCCACCGGCATGGAAGTGACGCTCGACTGTGACGCCAATGCAGCTGCCCTTGCTGAATGGAAGCAAGGCGCAGGGCGACTCTCAGAGGCTAAGTCGATGGCGATGCTCACTCTTGGAACGGGTGTTGGCAGCGGAATCATTCTTGAAGGTAAGGTTTGGCACGGTATTGCGGGCATGGCGGGGGAGGTGGGCCACGTATCGGTGAATCCTGACGGTCCGCTCTGCAGGTGCGGTGGTCGTGGATGCCTCGAGCTTTATGCATCAGCCCGTGGTGTCGTCCGTCTGTCGGAAGAGGCGGTCAGCGCTAGAGGCACCTCCGAACACTTTCGATTGCTTACTCAGCAAACTGGAATGTACTCCGCCTCGCAGATCGCGGAGCTTGCGGCAGCCGGAGATAAAGCTGCTCAAGATGTTTTTAGACTTCTGGGGAAGTACCTCGGGCTAGGACTAGCGGGATTGGCGAATACGCTGGATCTTCCGTTGATTGTGATTGGCGGCGGGGTAGCCGCCGCTTGGCAGCTCTTCGCCCCCGCTATGTTCGCAACGCTCCGTGAGTACAGCTTCGTTTACCGGCTGGCGGCACCAACACAAACAGAGCTGATGGAGCCAGGGAGCACCTACATCGGTCCAGCGGTTCTAGGAGAAGCAGCTGGCCTGGTGGGCGCAGCCTTACTCCCATCACAAAGTATGAACTGAGTCATTAGGAGCAATATGCAGGCAAGCGTCTTGAGCCGACTTCATCTTTCCCGCTGGTCTCTGGCTTTTCTCTTTGTTGCTTTGGCGCTTGTTTCAGGTGGAGGCAAGGGCCACGCACAACTGCTTTCGGGAAGCAAGCTGCCTGCCCAATACGGGCCATACAACGCCAGGTTGCTGCGCGGAGGGGCCGGCCTGCGATACATTGTTGATGATCCCCAGGAACCCTTGCTGCGCGCGAACGCGCCTTGGACGATCTCCGCCTAGTATAAGCCCTCAGAGAGGGTGAGCGATCGCGAGTTCCTGGCCGGTATGGGAGACGTGAGCAGTGAATATCCGCGCGTGCTGGCGGTAGCACCCAATCGCGTGCTGTTCTGGATGGGCGAGGGCAATGAGATCTCCGCACCTGCGGCCGTACAACCGGGGGAGTGGCACCAGCTCTAGGCCGCCTTTGATGGCGAACGGGTCCGTCTCTACGGCGATGGACTGCTGGTCGCGACGGGTGCCTTGGCCCTTGGTCCCGCAAGCCCTGTGCTGCCGATCGGACCACCTGAAATCCTTCCGATCGCCTCGCAGCACTTCGGGGGACAGATCGCCGCTTTCACGGTCATGAGAAGCGCTTTGAACAATACGGAAGATCGCCACTTGCACGATGTCGCCCCTCCGTTCGATAGTCTCTCGTATGAAGATGGATCGAAGCCTTGGCCGCTGCAGACGCGTGGCCAGGCGGGGTACGAGGCGCCCCAGGATCCTGCGACCGTTCCGGTCAGCCGCTCTCCTTTCTCGAAACCCACAGTCTTGAAGCGGCCTCCCATCGGTCCTTCTCTTGTTTCAGACGGCAGGAGCCAATGGACGTTTTCGGACGGCTGGACTCTCAAGGAAGCACCAAAGGTAAATGCGGCCCCAGACGCTCTATCAGCACCGGACTTTCATGATACCGGCTGGATGAGAGCAACCGTGCCCGGCACTGTTCTGACGACCATGGTTGAAGATGTAATTTATCCTGATCCCGCTTACGGGCTCAACAATGTAGCGATTCCAGAGGCGCTGAACAAGCAGGACTACTGGTATCGAAACAGCTTCGAGCTTCCTTCCGGTTTGACCAGTGCGTTGAAAGGAAAGAAAGGTCAACACCTTTGGCTCACCTTCGCTGGAATAAATTACAACGCAGAGATCTGGCTAAACGGTAGATTGCTCGGCACAATGAAAGGAGCGTTTCGGCGCGGAACGTTCGACGCGACCGCTCTGATCCACACCGGACAAACAAATGCCCTTGCGGTGCGCATCGCGCCGCCGCCGCACCCGGGCATTCCGCATGATCACTCTGTGCTCGGTGGACCGGGAGATAACGGTGGTGCCATGGAACTCGATGGCCCAACGCTTCTTGCGACCGAAGGTTGGGACTGGATTCCGGCGGTGCGCGATCGCGACAGCGGGATCTGGCAACCTGTCACACTAAGGCTCACCGGCGATCTGCGTCTCGGCGACGTACAGGTACTCTCCGCGTTCCAACGCCATGACTTCTCTGAAGCGGACATCACGATCCGCGTCCCGGTCGTCAATCTGTCTGACAGTTATCAGGAGGCTATCGTCACAGCCAGCTTCGATAACGTCTCCGTAAAAGAACATGTTAGGGTAGCGCCGGGTGAGACGACGGTAGAACTAACACCGGCAGAGTTCAGCGAACTGAAGGTCGCGCACCTAGGCTTTGGCGGCCGAACGGGTACGGGAAGCCGGAGCTCTATACGCTTCATGTGACAGCGATCTCGGGTGATGATCACACACAGCCATCCGATACAAAGGATACCCGGTTTGGCTTGCGCGAGATCAGCTATGAATTGAGTCTGTTGAACGCTCACGGCGATCTGAAGCGCGTTCTTTTCACGCCCGCCGAGGCGCTGGGGGCTAAGGAGCCAATCGTTGACGTGAGCCATGGGGGTATGCGACAGATCGCCTCGGCCGATGGCGCTGCGCTGGATTTGGCCGAGGGTCAGCGCGACGAGTATCAATACCACACGTTCGTCTCCTCGCTTCCATCTGGCGCGGCAACATCTTCGGCGGTCGAGCCATCGACCGATCTGAAGACAGCGCCATACCTCGTCATCGTAGTGAACGGCGTTCGCATCGCGGCACGTGGCGGCAACTGGGGTATGGATGACTTTATGAAGCGCGTCTCGCGCGAGCATCTCGAACCCTACTTCCGTCTTCACCGCGACGCCAATTTGAACATCATCCGCAACTGGGTTGGCCAGAACACTGAGGAAACCTTCTACGATCTTGCTGACGAGTACGGAATGCTTGTTTGCAATGATTTTTGGGAGTCCACCCAGAACTACAACATTGAAGCCGAGGACCCAGACCTTTTCCTTGCCAACGCACGCGACACAATCGAACGCTTCCGCAACCACCCGTCGATCGTCGTATGGTGAGGAAGGAATGAAGGAGTGCCGCAACCGATCCTGAATCTGGGTCTGGAACGCCTCGTGCGCACACTGGATGGCACACGTTTCTATTCCCCCAGTTCTAACCAGGTCAACCTGCAGCAGAGCGGCCCCTACACCTACCAGGAACCCGCGGCCTACGCGTTGTCGCTGAACCGCGGTTTCTCGGTTGAGACGGGTACGCCCTCCATGTCAACGCTGGAGTCCTTCAAAAGTACCGTACCTCAGCCAGATGAGTGGCCGATGGATGACGTCTGGGCGTACCACGACTGGCACAACTCTGGAAATGGACGAGTTGAGCCGTTCATGAAGGAGCTAACCGCCGAGTTTGGCGCGCCAACCTCGTTGCCCGACTTCGAACGTAAGGCACAGATGCTGAACTATGTCGATCACCGCGCCATCTTCGAGGCGATGAATGCGAATTTATGGTCCCCGAACAGCGGGCGTCTTCTTTGGATGACGCAACCCGCGTGGCCTAGCACCATGTGGCAGATCCTCAGCTCAGACTACGATACTCAGGCTTCGTACTATGGCACCAAGAAGGCTTGTGAGCCCCTGCACGTCCAGTTGAACCTGGCTACAGACATGGTGCAGATTGTGAACACAACGACCAAGCCGCGCACGGCGGTAAAGACCATAGTGAAGGTGTACTCGCTGACAAACCAGTTACTCTTCCAAGCTCAGCAACAACAGAATGTGGCCGCCGACGAAGCGATAGACGTACTGAAGCTGGACCTCGAGCCATATCTCGGCCGAAGCGTGGTGCTTGTCTCCCTACAGCTCTTGGATTCGCAACAGAAGGCCGTCTCAACCAATCTCTACTGGCTCGGAGCTCATTCAGCAAACTACCGCGCTCTCACCCATCTCGCCGAAACACCGCTTAGCCTCAACGTCTCAACGACACTTATCGGCAGCGAAATTGAAGCAACGCTTGAGATCACCAATCTGGGAAAGGTAGCGAGCCTTGAGAATAAATTCACTCTCTTGAACTCTCGCGGAGAACGAATTCTGCCGGCGTACTACTCCGATAACTACGTTTCTTTGCTGCCCGGAGAAAGTGAAACGGTGACGGTTCAGTTTCCGGAGCAGTCCCCAGGTGAAGTGGCGCATATCGACGTGCGTGGCTGGAATAGTCAACCCGGCGCCGTCACGCTCAAGCTTGTCGATGGGAAATAGCCAAAGCTCGTGAGGTGGGTTTGACGGGCTTGCGATCTCATGCGAAGGTGAATCTCATAAGTTGTGACATCCCATTTAACCTGAAGGAGAGCGACGAACTTGAGCCGACCAGCAAGAATGCGCGACGTCGCTGCGCTCGCGGGAGTCGGAACGATGACGGTTTCGCGAGTTATCAATGGAACTGCGAACGTCACAGAAGCCACGCGCAATCGTGTTTTCGAAGCCATCGAAAGGCTAAACTATCGACCGAACCAGATCGCCCGCTCTCTGCGTGAACAGCGCTCACGCCAGATCGGGATCATTGTTCCCAATCTCGAAGACTCCTTTTTTGGAACCTGCGCTCAGGCGGTCAGCCTGGTTGCGATGGAACACGGCTACTCGGTTAACATAGCGCTTTCCTACGAGGATCCGCAGATCGAATTCAACGAAGCAATAATCATGCTCTTGAGGCACGTCGAAGGATTGGTTGTGATTCCTGCGAGGGGGTCAGGGACGCGCCTTGCTGGAAGCGAGTTTAGAACGCTGCCGATCGTCACGCTGGATCGACCTCTCAGCAAGGATCGATTCGATAGTGTGGTTGTTCAAAATAAGAGCGGCGCCAGCATTGCAGTGAAACACCTCATCGACCACGGCCATAAGGAAATTGCCTATCTTGGTCTTTCGGATGATTTGTACACACTACGAGCACGTCAGGATGGCTACAGGCACGCGATGACGCGTGCCAATCTAACGCCCGTAATGTTGAATGGGAACTCCACCCAGGGAGAGATGTCGATAGCCCTGCGTGCGCTTTTAGCAAAGAACCCGGCGCCAACCGCGCTTTTCTCGAGTAACGGACTAACGACACAGCTCGCGCTCCACGCCCTTTCAGAGTTGAAAGTCGCTGTCCCGAAATCGATCGCGCTCGTAGGATTCGACGACTTCGAATCAGCTGATTTGCTTACCCCAGCTGTGACGGTGGTTCGGCAACCCACAAAAGAGATGGGGCGGATTGGCGCAAATCTTCTTTTTACCCGGCTCACCTCGGATGATCCCGAGCCTACAAGAAAGCAAGTTGTGCTTCCCGTCGAGCTGGTTGTGCGCGGTTCCTGCGGGGATCACGCGCCGTAGACAATGAGGCCTATTGGGGAAAGCCTGCACCGGGCTGCACGACGCGAATGAAATGGTCTGTGAACTCGCCATGCATGTCGGCCAGCGTGTACTTTGGCATGTGGCACGACGCGCACTTGGACGTGCTTCGTGGACACCCAGACGCGGACTTTCCTAGGGTAGAATCCTCGCCATGCTGACGATGGCAAGCGAGGCAACGAGCGTCGTATGCGGTCTCAGACCGGACAAGCGGCTGATGCGGGTTATGACAAGCGATGCATGTAATACGCTCGTCACCTGCCGCACCCCAGCAACGGCTTTTCTCCAATCGGTACGGCTGGAAGCGAACCACTTCAAGTCCGCGCGACTTGACGTCAGCAAAAGCAACATCCGCCCAAGTCCGGTGACAGGCCCCACAGAAGTCGACCGAGTCGACCGGATTCATCGTTTCAGGATTTGTGATTTCCGTCTGCGCGTGCTGGCCCGACTTTCGCATAGCGGCTACATGCCTTGCTCCGGGCCCATGACATGCCTCGCAGGCCACCCCTTCTTCGGCGAGTGTTGAGTCCAGGTGTCCACTCGTCGTTGCAGCCGTTGTGTGACATCCGAAGCACTGCTTTGCACTGCCTTCTTCCATCGAGCGCCCCAAGGCCTCGCTCAGACTCTCCGGCGGCAGACGCGAATGGCCTGTCGTCACGTCGAGCTTCCCCAACTGGCGATATAGACTCAGCCGGCTCTCATACCATGTGCCACTTGTTTCATACAGGTAGGTCTGCCCCAGCTCGTCGGAGCCGAAGGCCCACGCCAGCTTTTCGTCTGCACGTTGGGTTCCATTTGAAACGGTGTACAAGATCTCCTTGTTTGAACTGGCAATGGAGTAGCTGTAGGGGTCTGTGACAAGGAGGAGCGGCAGAAAGCGTCGCAGTTCGTTCGACTCCTGAACGCGGCTCCCAGCGTGTGACATCGGCGTCGTGCTGTATATCTTGAACTCGTCTGCATGACACGATACACAGGCGTTGCTGCCGATAAAATCGGCCCTCGCGTACGAACCCTTGGTAGGCCACCATTGTTGGTCGTCCATGCGGTCCTGCGTCGCAGTCTCCACGCCTGCCTTGGCCTGACCTTGAACCTCTGGAACTGCCGAACAAGAAGCAACCGAATAAGAAAGCAGAAAGAGCGCGGGCAAGTGCCATCGGGCTCTTCTGCGTCCCCGTCGTAGCAAGGAAGGTTTCATCGGGGATCCGGTGCCGTTGCCTCTCGAACGACAACGGCAGCCTTCGCGTCGCGTTGTGCAATCAGCGCCTTCGCATCAGCCTCTGCTTTTTGAGCTTTATCCATCTCGCCCAACCGCCGGTATAGGCGAGAGAGCTGATAGTGCGTTTTGCCGTCGATGTCTCCAGGCGCAGCCAGTTCGAATTCGTGAATTGCAGTTTGGAAGTCGCCATCCTTAGTCGCAGCACGCCCCAGAAGATAATGAACACGCGTCTGAAACTCCGGGGACATATTGACGCAATGAGCCAGGAAAGGCCTGGCTTGGTTCTCTTTCCCTTCAGCGTCGAGTATCTCTGCCATTAGAATGTTGAGTTGCGGATCACTTGGCCGATCTTTAAGAGCAACATTCGCGGATAACTCCGCTTCATCCAACTTACCGCCGGCGAAGTAAGAAGCGGCAATCCCAAGCAGTGCTTCGGGATAGTTTGGCTCGATGGCCAATGCCTTTGCGTACTCTGCGCGCGCACTGTCCGGCTCACGCTGATTGCGGTACAGATCGCCGACCATCACGTGCACTGTAGCCGATTGCGGCGCCAGTTCATCCACTCGGGATAGGGCAGTTACCGCAATCCGTTCGTTTGCCTTGATCGACCAGTAGAGCTCCTCTTCGTTTTTCGGCTGCTTCTGCAACGCCAAAGCCGCCTCGTGTGCGCTGGCAACGTAGTCGCCAGACCAATAGGAGCACGCTGCCTGGACGTTTACCGTCCGGCCGTTAGCGCAGGGCGCCCTCGCCTCGGACTGTACCGGGCTAAGTTGTGCCGCCAGCTTGACAACAGCCGTCCGAGACTGCGGCGGCAAGGAGAACTGGATGGGCTTCGCCTGCATCAGGTCCAGATTTCGCAGTAACACCTCCTTCTCGTCGGCGGAAGCGGCCGCAATCGCCGCTTCATACACATCCACTGCTTCAAGCGGTCTTCCTTGAGCCAGCAGTTCGTCGGCGTACAGTGAGCGAGCCCACGTTTGCTTTGGCCCAGACGATGCGAGTACACTTCCGTCTTCGGAAACAACCGCCAGCGACGCGCTCCCGAGCGCGAGCCAGGCCGCTACGTCGTCTGGAGAAATCTTGACCGCGGCGGTGTACTCCTCCACCGCTTCGTGATGCTGCTTGAGCAGGTCATACGCCTTTCCCTCGGTAAGCAGCACCTCCGCATCATCTGGATGTATGGCTTGTGCGCGCACCAGGTAGGTTAGGGCCAAGCTAGGCTTGCCGCTCGCGACGTTTATCTTCCCCAGAAACAGGAGAGGTGCGACAAGTTTGTGACTGAGTCGTAAGGCATGTTCTAAACTCAGCGAGGAGGTGTCCAGTTGATTCGACAGGTACTCCATCACGCCGAGATTCGACCAGAGCTCTGGCGTATTCGGCGCGAGCACCGTAGCCTGCCGGAAAAGATTCGCAGCCTCTGCATACTGACCCGACTGTTGCGCAGCAGAAGCGGCATCTAGCAGATCCTCTAAGCTCCGCGGCGGGCCGGGGCGGGGGGGGGGGGCGGGGGCGCCGTACAAAAAACCCCAGGGCGCTG
>CAXTNM010000008.1:29743-52447 GCA_964245715.1 uncultured Acidobacteriaceae bacterium
CCCTGAGCCTAAACGCCCCGCCCGCGCCCTGCCGTGCGGGCAGGCGCGGCGAGGCATAACAAAATCACCATGGCCGATGCGGCATTTTTTAGCAGGAGGTGCGTCATGCTTCCAGTCTAAAACAGCAGCTTCAGGGCGAACTGGACGGAACGAGCATCGAAAGTACTCGTGATCTTTCCGTAATTGCCGTCCTGGATACCTGTGTCCGGGGCAAAGAAGTTTGGATGGTTCAGGAAGTTGAAGAACTCGGCCCTTCCTTGCAACTTGAGCTTATCGGTCGGCAAGTTCCAGAACTTCTCGAAAGCATTATCCCAGTCAACATATTTAGGAGCACGAATGTCGGCCTGGTAACGTGTGACATTGCCCAGCGTATACGGCGCCGACGGAACGAACGCCGCGGTGTTGAACCACTCGTTTATTCCACGATTTGCCAACTGTGGATTCCCGACTTCATCAGGATGCTGGTTTACATAGTAAGGCGTCACGTTGCCGCCGTGAATGGCCAGGGGGAATCCTGACTTCGCCGTCACCACCCCGGAAATCTGCCATCCGCCAATCACCGCGTTCGTTGCGCGATTGATATGGCCTGCATACTTTTGTCCGCGCCCAATCGGCAACGCGTACAAATAACTCGTCACAAGGCTGTGTTTGATGTCTGAACCATCAAGCGAGCGATCGAGACCAAGGTCGTACGCGTCGCGATAGCCATTACCATTGCCCGAGTAGGCCCAGTCGGCAGTGCCGCTGGTATCGTCCAGAAACTTCGAGTAAGTATACGAGACCAAGAGATTCAACCCGTTATGGAAACGATGGTTATAGTCCAGCAGAAGCGCGTCATAGTACGAGTCTCCTAGAGGCGCTTCGGACTCATCCACACCACAATACTGTGGGAACGGTTGCGAAAGCTGTCCCAGCGCCACCGTAGGATTGTTCAGGCCGCACCCACTCGACATGATTTTTCCGTAGAACGGATTTGCAACCTGATTTGCAAAATCATTGTTCGGCGTCACCAGGACAGGATTGATCTGACTATGAGAGACGTTATCGGTCAGCATATGTTCCCCGCGGTTGCCGACGTAACTGGCCGTAAGCACATCGTTTGTCGTGAACGCGTACTGAAGGCCAAGAGAGTATTGCTGGATCATCGGAGAATGCCGGTTGTATGGAACTCCCGTGGAAGCCGAGAAGCCAATGTCGGTGAGTGCGCCGGTGCTATCTCCAGTGGGCGTGCGCAGGCCTGACGGGAACGGATTGCTGAGACTCACACCCGGAGCTAAGCCATTAGTGGTGCTGCCCACGACAGGTGTGCTCGTACTATACCCAGGGCTAGCTTGAATTCCAACGAAGGATGCCGGCGGAAAGAAGACCCCATAGCCGCCGCGGAACACCAGCTTTGGCATCACCTGGTCGGTAAAACCAAAGCGCGGAGCAACATTGGTTACATTCTGAGCAAACAGATGACGATCTCCCGAACTACTAAACACCTCTTCGCCTGGCAACGTCAAACCTACGGCGCCGCTGATTGGGTTGACAGCACTGTAGTCAAAATGCGCCTGGCGGTTGGCGCGCTCGGTCCACGGCGTCTGCAATTCATACCGTAGTCCGAAAGTGAGAGTTAGTTTGTTCGTGGGCTTAAAAACGTCCTGTCCATAGAAGCCGATGTAGTGCTCTTCCGGAGCGGCGTGAAACTCATTGGAGGTATTTCCCCCATCAGGGTAGCCGAGAAGCAACGTAGCGAACCCGTTGCCCGTGTTGTTGGCCACGTCGCCCTGTGTATCAGTCAGTTCGCCGCTGTAGTCCGTTCCGAAGCTGAACGTCGTATTCTCCGGTCCGTTGCCATTGTTTTGTAGAACAACGTCCATGAAGCCAAAAGACAAGTCGTTCTTACCGACTGTCTTGGTAAGATCGGTGCTCACGCTTCCTACATTCGCAATTCCAGCGCCGTATCCGCCCTGCACCGGACCGAGGCTAGCTCCGCCATTCGCGACGTTCACAATGGGAAATTCATTCGAGCTTGCATTGAGAACAGCAGGCAGACCGACCGATGTCTGGTCAAAAGGATATCCCTGAGAAGTTCCGCCCTGCACCCAACGATGGTAGCCTACGTTCGCCGTGATCGCGGTCGTAGCGTTAAAAATATGACTGATACCTGCGACGAGGCTATACCGGTTATTGGGACGAATGTTCCCTGGGCCGCCGGGATCGTTGCCACCGAAACCCTGATCGTAATACGCGGGCGAATTTGTCTTCTGCTCGTGCTTATTCGCATAGCGGAAGTACAATCTCGTGCTGTCACTCAGGTTATGGTCTACACGAACAAGGAACTCGTCCGATGTGGTCGGTGCCGATGCAGCAACAAAGTAGTTGCTTGAAGTAGCCGAATTCGTGGGTTTTGGGTAGAAGCTGAACAGCTTTGCGCCTACCGCATTGATAAGACCGGGAACTGCGGCGAGGTTATTGCCTGCTACCGGATCCCGATAATTACACATCGCGGCTCCGTTCGCGCACGTCACGAGTCGACCAGTCTCGGCATCCACCGTTCCACTGGTTAGCGTGCGGCCCGTGTTCGGGTTATAGATCTGGTTCGTCAAGACAGGCAAGCCGAGGGCGTCGATTCCAATCTGAGGCCCCAGGATGTCTGCGAAGTTCCCCGCTTGTTCAGCCACCGTAGGTACATTGAACGTGGCGTTGACCGGCGAGCTTTGCCGCAGACCTTCGTACACGCCAAAGATGAACGTCTTGTCTCGCTGCTTGTAAATTCCGGGGATGTAGACAGGGCCGCCGGCTGAGAATCCGAACTGGTTACGGTGGAAGTTCTGCTTGGGGACACCTTGCAGGTCATTGAAGTAGTTATTGGCATCCAGCTTGGAGTTACGCAAGAACTCAAAGACGTCCCCATGGAAATCGCGCGTTCCTGACTTCGTTTCAACGTTAATAACGTTTCCGGTACTGAACCCACTCTGCGCAGTAAACTGGTTCGTCTGGATCTTGAAGTCAGCAACAGCTTCAACAGAAGGTACGTAGATTGCAGCCCCCCAGGTTGCGTCGGTGTCCCAGATGCCATCCAGCATGTAAGCTGACGTTCCGAAGAAACCACCCCCGAAGTTCAGGAACGAAACGTCTTGATCGGCTTTACCCGAAGTACCGCCTTCACCCAGGGTCTCGCTCTCGGTCGTATTGTTCACTGAAGAGTTGAGCGTTGCAAGACTGATGATATTGCGCAGGTTGAGCGGCAATGCTTCGATCTGCTTGGAATCAACCTCGGCTGAGAGGTTTGCATCCGCAGTATCCAGAAGCGGGGCCTGGCTGCTTACTACAACCTCTTGATTACCACCCCCCACTGCAAGCCGGACGTCCTGCTTAGCGCCTTGTCCCGGTGAGAGAGTTATGCCCTTCTGCTCGTAGCCGGAGAAGCCGTCCGCCTGGACGGTCACGTCATAGTTCCCTGGGGGTAGCAAAGGTACCAGGTAGGTCCCATCTACGGTCGTCCTAACGGTGCGGGAGATTCCGTTAACTTCGCCCGTGATCTTAACCGTAGCTCCCGGCAACACAGCGCCCGTGGTATCCGCCACGGTACCCGAAATGTTTGCAGTTGTGGTGAGGTCCTGGCCGTGCAACGAACAGTTCACCATCAAGAGAGCGGCTAGTAAAACGCCGTAGAGAAGCGTGCTCTTCAACCAATGTTGTTTTGCGGTCATCTTTCCTCCAAAGGTCATGCAATATTCCACACCTGGCTGCTATGCGAGGCGCTCGGGCGCAACGTATCGAGAGCGTGAAGTTGGAGAGGAAAATCAGCTCCGTTGCACGCTTTATGCGACTTCCCCGGTGTAACTATGATATCGATCCCAAATACGTCGCCAAATATAAGGAGTTTTGGATAGGACTGTCAAGACTTTAATTTGGTCATGTCTTTGAGGCCACGCGCGCGGCTTTCGGGGGCCTCTTTGGCGTGTTTTCACCGGATATAGCCCGCATCGCAGACCTAGACCAAGGCTCTACGGTCGATCACTTCGTTGGGCAACTGCTGACCTTGTTCGACTCGAGTTGTGTGAAGAGCTGCAGCAAAGTGGGATCGTTCCCAGTGCCAAGTGTTGCAGGTGCTGGCCTAGACCGGAGACTCATGAACAAGTGGAGCTCCGCATCTGCTGCAACCGTCTGATGTTGCCGGCGGTACGCCTGGGCAAGACGATAGTGCGACTGCGCATCCAATGGGTCGAGCTTTACCGCTTGCGAAAATGTGGCTATCGCCTGTGTGTCGTCCCCAGTTTCTTCGTAAAGTTCACCAAGCTTGGCGAACGCTACTTGAAGCTTCGGATCGAATTGAGTCGCAGCTCGCAGGTGCGATTCAACCTTCCCAAGCGTATCGCGGTCAGCTTTGCTTCCTTGCTGCTGAAGCAAGGCGTCTGCGTAGATCAGTTCGATACGCCCGCTCCCTTCACGTCGATGGAGGTAATTTCTGATGGCAAGTTCAATCTCTTGATCAGTCTCATGGGACAACCCACTCAACCTTGAAAGCTCGGCGTAGATCTCAAAGTCGTCCGGCATTACTGCGCTTGCCAGGAGGAGGGGCTGCACTGCTTCCACTCTTTGCCGTTCCAGAATTTCGGCTAACCCCATCTCAAGCCAGAGATCGCCGGAACGAGGGAAGCGGCGGTTAGCCGGTTGGATGATCGATGCGGCGACCGCAGCCTCGCCCATTCGAAGTAGTCCAAGCCCCGAAGTAGACGCAGTCTCTTCAGAAGGATCGAGGTTAGCCGCAAGCTTGTACTCGCTAACCGCCGCGTTCTGCCGTCCGAGCGAACGGAGCGCTTCGGCGCGCAATGTGTGCGCATGCGCATTGCCCGGTTCGCTCGCGAGGTCGAGATCAATCAGCTTGAGAGCGTCCAATGCACGCTTCTGATTGAGATAGCCAACCGCAAGTGCAACAGCGGTACCGTGGCCCGCCGGCTGGGCCACGCGCGCCCTCTCCAGATATTTGACTGCAGGATCGATCTGCCCATGCGCAAGGTAGAAGAGGCCAAGAGCATGATTTGCCTGTGCATCCGAGGGCGCCTCTTGGGCCGTCTGCAAGAGATTACCCAGGCGGTCACACTCCGGGACGCCGTGTGCAAGCACAAAGGTGGGCACACCGTACGAGCTCGAGCGTGTGAGATCTCTCGCCAAAGTCAGCGGCTCATCCTCCTCTGACACGCCGGTTGCATAACCGCTAGGAGCGGTCGTTCCCTCGATGCCCGAGGGAAGAAATGTCGGAGGCGCGGTCTTTGGGGTACCTCCCAGCTCAGAACCATATGCAGGAGCGGGAGCCGCCTGGGCCGCGGCTGCCCCGCTTTGCGCCTGTGTCGCTTTCGCTGAACAGAGGAGCAGGGCGGTCGAACAAAGGTGCGACAGAACGCGGGGTTGTAGTTGGACTCGGATCATTGCTGTGCTTCGACCTCCGCGAGCGCCCGCTGAACATCCGAGCTGCCTGGATGCTGGGCAAGGTAGCCTGCGAGCACCTCGCGTGCCTTCACTTTGTCGCCTGCTCGCATGTAGAGCAATGCGAGGTTCAGGTAAGGCCGATCAAACGAGGGAGCGAGTTTAAGACAGGATTCAAAGTTGACTTTAGCAGTTGCGCCATCCCCAAGTTTCAAGAGCACCACGCCCAGCCCGTTCAGTGCTTCGACGTTTTGTGGCTCTAGTGCTAAACCCCTTTCGAACTCTCGCCTGGCTGACTGCAGATCATTTCGTCCAACCCACACCATGGCGAGGCTTGTATGAAGCGATGTCGTAGTCGGATCACATCGAATGGCGGCTTCAAGTACAGCTTGAGCCTCCACACTCTTACCTTGGAACTGCAGCAGCTTGACCTCATTCTCAAGTGCAAGAAGGTGTCCAGGGCTTTTGCTTAGGGCCTGCCTGAAGCTGCTGAGTGCATGGTCGTAATCACCCAGTCGACCATAGGCCACGCCTAAGTTGTTCCAGGCGTTTGCATTGCCTGGATCGAGCGAAGCAGCCTTCTCCAGCTTGGCTTTCGCATCCTCGCCGCGGTTCTGCTTTAAGGCGATCAAACCCAAATTATAGAAGGAGCCTGCGTCATCCGGCTTCTTTGCAATTGCCCTCTCGAAGAAGTCCGACGCGTGATCGAGGAACCCATAGCGAAAGTACGCGACCCCGTACGTGAAGAAATTGTGGTGGAGCGGTTTACCGAAGTAGGTTCCTGGAAAGGCACTGGCAAGCTGAAGCCGGCTCGCCGCAGTATCTGGCATGGCCTTGATGCTTGTCACCACTTCATCGACTTCCACGCGACCACTCCACACCTTGACCACCCTGCTCTCACCATCCAAGAGAAATGCCGCGGGAGAGGGCATTTCCCGGCGACGCTCGAAGAGGAAGCGGTAGAAGATGCCGTAGACAGCAAGGGTTTGCCCATCTGCATCTGCAATCGCAATCTGGGACGTTGCCGATGGAGAATCGGCGGTTTGCCCGGCACGAACCGCAAGTACGTCGACGCCCTGATCGTTCAATAAGGACAGTCCTGCTGAAAGCACGGCGAGCTGTACTGCACTCTGTTCGCAACCTTTGCCCACGAACACGAGCAACATTGTTCGGCCCGCGTGCACTTGCAAAGTGTGGCGTAGTCCCCGTTGATCCGTCAGCGTAAACTCTGGCGCACGAACAGGATCGACCAGCCATGTCTCTCCCTGCGTATCTGGGGATTCACCGACTTCGATGGCCGCGGGGCTGCCAGAGACTCTTCTGGGCCTGAATGGAATCGCTTCCAAGGAAACGCTTCCCTCGGTGAGGCGAATGTGATGTCCAGAGGGAAGCTCCGTGAACTTTTGTGTCAAACCGCTCGGCCAGAAAACCGTAGCCTCAAACATCCTCCTGCCGGCGGACAGATCGTCTCCAACCCCGAAGCTCAGAGATTTGGAGTGTTGAGCGAGGAACCCGGAGCCAGCGGCCACCGTTTTGCGCTGCGAATTTGCCCCGTCGTGCAACTCGACGACTGCCCCAATTGCGTCGCGATTGCTCTTGGTGCCACGCAGACTAAACAATATGGAAGCCGGAAGTGGCTCCATTCGGTTCTCAAGAACGCGAACCTGGGGTGCACTGCGATTCTTCAGCACGATTTCCAGGCGCCCGTCGTGGTCGAGATCCGCAAGCGCGAATGAGCGGGAATCATCAAGGCAGTCAAGCCCGAGTAGAGCCGCAGCTTCTGTGAAAGTACCGTCACCGTTATTCAGATAAGCGCAATTACGTTCGTAGCCGCTCCAGGTAAAATCAGATCGCAGGAACTCGTTGATCGCACTCCAGGCATCCTCGTAATCGCTTGAGGCTCCTCTTGATTGCATCGAACGAGCCACAACTTGTCGCCAGAAGAAGCTGGAAAGGTTCTGTTTGTCCGGCCCGGAGACGAAGCCATTTGTCACATACAGATCAGCGCAGCCGTCATGGTCGAAGTCCCAGCTGTCAGACGACCAGGACCAGCGGCCCATGCGTGTGCCGGATGCATCCGTCGCATCTCTGAAAGGCTTGCCACTGCCTTCATTGATAAATAGTGAGTTGCCGTTGGCGTGTTTGCGGTACACGCTCCGTATGGCATCCGGCGTGCCCGGCAGAAAACCCTTCTGTTCACTCACTCGCCTGCCCTCGGCAGTCCACATATTGGCTACATAGAGGTCATCACGCCCATCGTTATCGAAGTCTGCCCAGCAAACGCTCATGCCCGCACCTGGGTCTTCCACGGCCATCTCGGCGCTCACGTCAGCGAACGTGCCATTGCCGAGATTTCGATATAAGTTCTTCCGACCAAAGTCATTGACCACGTAAAGATCAGGCCAGCCGTCTTGATCGTAATCGTTCCATCCGCACGCAAAGCTATAGCGATTGTTGCTTTGGTCCAGGCCAGAAGCCGATGTAACATCTTCAAACGTGTAATCGCCACGATTGCGCATCAAGAAATTAGGTGGACCGTTCTGCGCGTCGTAGTACGGATTCGGAAAACGATACTCACTGAGGCCTTGGTAGTAGCTATAGAGGCAAAAGTAAACATCCAGCAGCCCGTCACGATTAAAGTCCGCAATGGCCGCGGCAGTAAAGGTGCCCTGAGGAGCGCGGGCAAACTCGAAAGCACCAGGTTTAGGCTCGAAGGTGCCGTTTCCTTGGTTGACAAAGAGCAAGGGCCCCGTCGTACAGACGATAATGAGATCTTGGTATCCGTTGTTGTTGAGGTCTGCGAATAGCGCAGACGAAGTCGCGTCGAGAACGCCTACACCGGCACGGTCGGTGACATCTTCGAACGTGCCATCTCCCCGGTTTCGATAGAGCCGATTTGGTAACCCCGCAGCTTGGCTCACGTAAAGATCATCAAAGCCGTCGCCGTCGTAATCGCCTGCGGCGATGCCGTTGTTTCCGTAAACGTCTATACCGACCGCCCCGTCAAGGACGGTGCGCCAGTGGTCAGCACCATGGCGCATTTGCTTAGAGTAGGAATCGACATGTGCGAATGCGCGCCCGGTTACATCGACAAAGCCTGGACCAGACAACCGGGCACGCGACTCCCGCAGCGAGGTCCATTCTTCTACCTTCCAGGTGGCTTCTGGAGCCATCTTGATCCAGGCAATTTGCCATCTTCCGGTCCTTTGCTCGCGAGATTGATCCTTCATCTCTCCAGCGACGTCGTATAACACTTCAGTCCTCAAGGACATAGGATTTTCACTAGTGACTTCGATGTGTGCGATCTGAACGTCAGCTATTTCGATGCTATAAAAATTAGAAAAATACGTCTTGAGTTCTTGAGCAAAAGCTTCCTTAGACAGAAGGCTAGCCTCAGGAAAACTTACCTGCTCCGTTGCGATTGGTGCCTTTGATCGAAGCGTTTTGACAGCAGGTTTGCTCAGCAAGGTACCCAACAATGAAGCACTGAGAGAGGCGTGTATGAGGGTCGGCGATGCGCCAACACGCCTCCAACCTGAACTCCATTCAGATAGGATTGCTTCGAGTTCAGCCGAATAGGCCTCGGTCGGAAAGCTGTCGTGCCCAGGCCCGATCTGACCCCGGAAACGCTCGATGTACGGTGCGAAGCTTGAGCCCAGATCAAGAAAACATGGGAGTCCTGGCCTATTCTGTTGCGGCCAAAATCCAGAGCAGTGTCGAAGCGGAGCCAGCAGGAACGCCAAACCACCGGCGCCGCGTTGCAGAAACATTCGACGAGAGCTTAGCAATGATTGACTCCGTTCAAACTGGACCTATGGGATCGATCCCTTGTATCCGCCATTGGTCCCAGCGACAAGAATACCCGATGCCTGTTTTTCACATCATTCATGCGGCACTCGCCTCAGGTGAAGTCGCCAGTGCGATTAGTGAGGTGCAATTGATGGTTGTGACGGTGTTCGCTGAAACAAAGTTCCGATCCTTTCGACTTCATAAGCGTAACCTCAACACTCTGTTGATCGTAATACCGATCATCAAGGACTATTCATGCGCGCTGTCGTTCTCCCACATTCCCCAGCCATCGAGGGCTGGGTTTGTGTGTGTAGAGACCCAAAGACCTAAAAGCCAATACCGAAGTCATGCTACCTTACAGGGTGAGCGATCTCGGGCGAAGCCAACTCCTTGGCGGCGCTGAACTCTTGCGCCGGTGCTGGCGTTCCGGTGTAGAGGTTGAGCTCGGCCTTCGCGGAAACTCCCTGCAAGCCTGCTTGGTGATCCCGTCGCCGGTCGCCATAATTCGTTCGGCGCGGACGTTCTTCAAGGCCTCGACGGTGTATTCATAGTCGATATGCCTGGTCTTCTCGGGAGAAAGTTCGGCGGTCCTACCCGAATCAAGCTTTACGCTTATGGAGTTGTCCTGACCAAGGCGGCTTACGGTGCCGAGGTCGCCCGACTGGCTCTGTTGCAAGGTTGTGGTGGCCTCGTAAAGATGGGCTGAATACGAGCGGAGGAGCCATGTCAGAGTTCAAGTGGCGTCAGTCTGCAGGCGAGATCATTCTCTGGGCAGTGCGGTGGTACTGCCGGTACGGCATCAGCTATCGCGATCTCAAGCAGATGATGGGCGAACGCGGCGTTCCCGTTGATCATTCCACGATCTATCGCTGGGTTCAAAGGTTCGCGCCGGAGATCGAAAAGCGGCTGCGCTGGCAATGGCGCCGCCCGGAATCGACAAGCTGGCGGGTCGATGAGACCTACGTAAAGGTGCGCGCCAAATGGACCTACTTATACCGGGCTGTCGACAAGGAAGGAAACACAATTGACTTCTATCTCTCGCCGACACGGAACACTAAAGCTGCCAAGCGCTTCCTCGGCAAGGCGCTGAATGGATTAAAGGCATGGGAAAAGCCTGAGGTCATTAACACCGACAAGGCACCGATCTACGCTATCGCCATCGCAGAACTAAAGGCCGAGAGCAAATGCCCTCAGAACACTGTGCATCGACAGGTCAAGTATCTGAACAACGTCATCGAAGCCGATCGCGGCAAGCTGAAGCAGCTGATCCGCCCGGTGCGGGGCTTCAAGACGTTGAAGACAGCCTACACGACCATTATGGGATTTGAGGTGATGCGCGCACTACGCAAGGGGCATGCAGGCATCTTCAATCTCACCCAAAACATCCGCGGCGAAGCGCGTATTGTCGAACGCGCCTTCGGCGTCGGTGCCAGTGCGCTCGCTGAGGCCATCGAAGTCTTTGGTGAAAGGCTCAACGTCCAACCTGCTTGACTTCTGTGGCAAGAGACTCGGAGGCACTTGGTCGAGCCTAATTGTTGCAACAGAGCCGGACCGCGAATGGCCAGAAGCCTTTCTATTGCGTCAACGCTAGCGTCTTCCTGAGAAAGGCATCGCGGTCCGTGGTTGCTTTCCCATTCAGTGCATGATCGGCCTCGTAGTACTGGACAGTCTTCGACCCAGCGGCCGTAGCAACATAGTCCTTCGCATCCTTCAGTGGCACCCACTCTTCGTCATGAAGACCATACTGGAAGAGCGCTGGTGCTGGACCGAGCTTGTCTGCATACGAACCAGGGTCAGACCAGCTGGTGGTCCTCATACTCTGCTCCACTTTTGCCATATCGTTGGTTTTGCGCAGTGGCACCATACGGGGTGAATCGGAAGTGATAACGTATTCCATCATGGATTGCGGGCCACTCATAAAGACGAACGCTGCAAACCGCTTGTCCGTTGCATCGAGGATGGCCCCGGTGCCAGCGTCCCAGCTAGCCGAATGGGCGTGGGCTTGAAGCCGGGGCGAGCTTGCGGAGAGTCAACCAGGAGGGAAACTACACCTGAGGGTGCAAGCGCGACCGCTTCCTGCAAAAACTCATCGCGATCGGAATTGCTAGCGCCAGTCCTCGCTCTGAGATCTATGAGCAATCTTCCTTGTGCCACTTTATTCCTGCTCTCATCCTGCTCCTCCCCATCAGGATTGCAAGCCGTGATGAAAAGCGCTGATGTTTGCCTTGTACGGCGGTACAAGGCTGCCAGTCCCGTAAAACATTCAGCAATTCGCAGAACAAACCTTTCTTCTCCGTCGCAAACCTTGTAGTCAGCGGCTCGATACGCGGTGATGAGGTGCTCCTCAACTTCTGTCATCATGGGTCTCCAACTTCTACAGGCGATGCTCTAATGATTTCAGCCTTCCCGTCAATCGTTTAGCAATCTAGACCCTAGAAGTTCGGGCGGGACAAGTCTCTTCTCGCCTGCAGATCTATGCCGGCTAAAGACAGCGGCCAGCTCTTCCGTCACCCCGTCTGCGGTGAAACTCCGCAAGCAGTTTCGCGCGCCCCGCGCATCGCGGACACCAAGCCATTCCAAATCAACTCCACCCCTCGCGCCTCCAAGAACCACCTTTATCTTCCGCGCTGCGCTTGTGCGAACCGGCGTACGGACCTCCGGGAAAGGAACCCGGCACTTGAACTTGCTACACCCGGCTGGCGTAGGCCCGGGCCAAGGGGGTGTGGAACTTTTATCTTATTCGGGAATGCCGTCAGATGCTTCGACGGAGGGAGCAAGTAGCGGAGAAGGCGAGAGCGACTCCACCTGGAAGTTGCTGAGGCCGACTCCAACCAAGCGGAATAGCTGACCCGGTCCAAGATCTACGCGTTCGCACAAGGAAAGAGCTACACGCGTAAATTCCTCAGGGGTCGAGGGCATAACAGTCGGTGTCAGACTTCGTGTCAGGGTACTGAACTGTTTTGTCTTAAGCTTTAGAACGATGGTGCGAGCCAGCCGGGCGTTCTGCCTCGAAGCCACCCAAACCTTCTCCGCCAGCTTTTGCACGAAGGGTTCCACCTCCGACAGCGTAATGTCACGCTCAAAGGTATCCTCAGCGGAGAGCGATTTGCTCGATCGATTTGGAACAACGGGAGCATGATCGATTCCACGAGCAAGTTCGTAGAGTCGTTGCCCATAACTGCCGAATTGACCTTCAAGCGTGTCGCGATCCACCGCAAACAGATCTCCGACGGTAACGACTCCAACTCCCTTCATGCGCTCCTCGGTGACACGCCCTACTCCGGGAATCTTCCCAACTGGATGAGGCAGAAGAAAGTCTTAAACCTCATGAGGCTGGATGACAAATTGGCCGTTCGGCTTGCGCCAATCCGAAGCGATCTTCGCCAGGAACTTGTTTGGAGCCACTCCGGCAGAGGCAGTCAACTGCAACTCTTCATAGATCTGTTCTCGGATCCGATTCGCAACTCGTGTCGCGGTGGGAAACTGCATCTTGTTCTCGGTCACGTCCAGGTACGCCTCATCTAAAGAGAGAGGCTCTATTAGGTCTGTATGCCTGCTGAAGATCTCGCGAATGGCAAGCGAGACAGCCTTGTAGCGAGGGAAGTCTGGCGGCACGAAGATCGCCTGAGGACATAACCTCTCTGCAGTGACCGCCGGCATTGCGGAACGGACACCGAAACGTCGAGCTTCATAGGAAGCAGCGCAAACAACAGATCGTTTGCCTTTCCAAGCGACGACGACAGCTTTTCCACGCAGTCCAGGGTCGTCCCGCTGTTCCACAGAGGCATAGAACGCATCCATGTCGACGTGCACGATCTTCCGCATTGAGGCCTCGTTGTTCCGGTCCAAACGCTCGCTCAGTGGGGCAATGGCTGAGCTTACCCAAGAGCGGTCTAGCTCGTCAGCTCCAGTCGCATCGGTCCTTCCAGAGCTTCGATCTCTTTCAGGTTCTGCCCCGCGATGCCCTGCAGGTCACCGTACATGCCGGATGTCGCCTCCAGAACCGCCAGAAGCTCCGTATCGCGCTTAGCCCACTGCTTGTTCATCCACTTGCGTTCTTTGTCGAGGTCACTGCGCAGTTCAGTAAACTTCTCAGCGATGCATTCGATCCGATGCTTGAACCGCGGGCCCGTTAGATATGCGTAGATCTGTTGGGCTTTGGTCTCCTGCCCTTCACTTGAGCGCCGAACGTTGGCAAGCTCGATGACGCTGACGCGCAGGGCGTTCGCCACGGGAAGAATGCAGCCGAGGCTCGAGACCCAGATGCCCTCCAGATGGTCAAAATGCGTCACCTCCTTCGGCATAGTCTGAGACACAATCACCGCAAGGTCGGCATGTGCGGCCCGCTGATCGCCCTTGAGCTTGTTGAGCCAGGAGTCCGACCATGCCTTCGTGCGCTTCGATTCCCAAAGGATCTTGCCACAGTGTTGTCCCGTATGATCGCGCACATGCTGGAGAAGATCACCGCCGAACTCACCTTTTGCGACAGGTTCTATGAGGTCGAATGGAAACTGTGCACGGAGTTGCTGTTCAAGGGCAAGTTCGAGGGACTCGCCCTGCGACTGCTGTGAGCTCTGCTCTGCCTTACGCTTCAGGCTGTCGATCTGCGTTAGAAGTTCTGAAATCTTGTTGTCGCGATCCTGAACCTTGAGATCGAGTGTGGACTGCGCCTCAGCGAGCGCCTTTGCTCGAACCTCAGACAGGCCCGCAGCAATACCCTTTTGCAAATCCAGAGCCAGCTCCCGTTCTCTGTCTTCCAACTGCTCTTGCTTCTTGAGTAGTTCCGCCTCGGCCGCCTGAGCGTTGCTCAGCTTGGCTGTGAGAGCCCGAATCCGCTCCTGCTGGGTACTACTCGTCTCACGCTGCACCCTGAGCTCATCTTCGACTTGCTGACGTGCTCGGGCAGACTCCTGATCGGCAATTGTCTTGCGCTCAGAGGCTAGCTGCTTCGCAACTTGTTCCCGAACCGCTTGGGCGACCTGCTGTTGCTGCTTGATGGCCGCCGCCTCAAGCTCGGCGGCCCGCTGATCGTTCGCTGCCCTCTGTGCACTAAGCGCCTCCTTCTCAGCAGCGAAACCCTTTGCCTGGGTGGCCAGCTGGCGTTCGTATTCGGCACGAGTGGCAGCCACCAACGGGGCTGCGAGCGACTCGGTGAGCTTGATTGCAGTACCGCACTTGGGCACGCGAGCGATTGATCTGTCTGAGGAGGCATTGAGATTCCTTATGTAGAGAGTAGAACTTTGTTCGAGCAAAAGATCCATCAGCACCACACCGAGATACCGTATAAACGAAATCAGGCCTTAGCCTGGTTCCGCTTCGTGCCGGCTGCTTGCCGTTAGCCTGTCGCACACTGCGCAGCGGTCATACGGACCGAGGGCTCTGCAAGGGCTTTACCAACCGGGGTATCGTGGACGAAGTTGCGTCTCATCCACCGTGAAACGAATCTCGCCTGCCCTCCCGCTCGCATCCGTCTTCACGTCGGAAATCATCGGCCGGCCCACAATGAGCGTAACGCCGTTCTTCACTACCTGTCCGTGAAGAGCTATCTGCTTCAGATCATCCAAACTCAGGTCCAGCGTCATGCCTATCTCCTAAGCGCCTGGAAAGCGGCGCAGTACTTCAATGAGGATCATTCGTGCCAAGCCGACGCTCTGGCCCACACAACTCACCAGACGCGGCGTGGGCTGTCCGATGTCTTCCTTCGCCAAGCGAACCGCCACGATGATAGCCGCCGCAATAACTACAGTAGAAGCAAACTTCACGTTGATGCGAGCCTGCTCTTCCCTAGCATCTCGCCGTGGTGTTGTTCCCATGGCTGAAGTATAGGAGAATAAAAAGCGAATCGGCAACATCATCTGTGGATGAACACCATCCAACTTGCGAGGAGCACTCTTTGGAAATCGCACCCGATCCGTACAATCTTCAGCGCTTCCTCAATGCCCAGGAATCCACCTTCGCCGCGGCGCGCTCCGAACTGATAGCCGGCCAGAAGCGCTCTCACTGGATGTGGTTCGTCTTCCCCCAGATCAAAGGTCTTGGTTCGAGCCCAACCGCACAGCGGTTCGCCATATCCAGTTTGGAAGAAGGAGCCGCCTACTTGGAGCACCCCCTTCTTGGACGTCGTCTCGAGGAGTGTACGGTAATCGTCAATGGTCTCGATCGTTCCGTAGAGGATGTCTTTGGCTATCCGGACGATCTGAAGTTCCACTCGTCGATGACTCTGTTCGCCACGGTTGCCGAAAAGTGTGGCTTTGAGAAGCCGGTCTTCAAAGAGGCTTTAGCCAAGCACTTCGCTGACCGCTTGGATGAAGGAACGCTTCGTCAGCTGCGCTCTGCCTAGTCGTGCCTTCCGAGCATCTATCCCTATCAGCCATGCCAAAACGAAGTGCCGGCCTCATCATGTATCGAAGGACGCAAGCCGAATTGGAGGTTCTGCTCCTCCATCCAGGCGGCCCGTTCTGGGCCAAGAAAGACCTTGGAGCATGGTCTATTCCGAAGGGTGAATACGACGAATCTGAGGAGCCTTTGCAGGCTGCGATCCGGGAGTTCCAGGAAGAAACGGGTCTTGGCGCCTCCGGGCCGTTTCAAGAGCTTCGTTCGGTGAAGCAGGCCGGTGGGAAGATGGTTACGGCTTGGGCGTTTAAAGGAGAGTGCGACGCAAATGCAATCAGGAGCAATCTCTGCCGGATTGAATGGCCGCCCCGATCAGGCCGCCAGATCGAGTTTCCCGAGGTGGACCGCGGACGTTGGTTTTCGATCCACGCCGCCGCCGAATACATCGTGAAGGCTCAGGTACCCCTGCTCCAGTCGCTAATCGAAACGATCCAGAATCCCGGCTAGCGGCTCAATCGTTCGCACCATGCCAATCAGGTGCTGAAAGCTCTCATTTCAACCGCAGGAACGAGGGGCATGGACATGACAACGACGGAGTTTATCGACAGTGACGGATCTTCTTTCTCTGGAGTGCTGCGAGCTTTGTGGTTCGCTGGCAGAGGAGAATGGAGCAGGCGCACGAAATGGCGCAGGCGGAAGACAACCGCGACGGAGCATGGGTTCATGCTTACCTCCATCGGGTCGAGGGAGACACGAGCAACGCGAAGTACTGGTATCGCCGCGCAGGCCGGCCGACACAGACCGGCGATCTCCGCGCGGAATGGGAATCCATCACGAGTGAACTGCTCCTCACCCAAGATTGACAAATCCTTGTTCGCGCTCAATCACCAGTGACCGCCGTCCCGAGCACTTTGTCTTGTCGCTTCGTCATCTAACGTCTCCAAGGAGGCCTCGATGAGCGACTTCGACGGCTACGAGATCACCGCTGCAGTGGGCAAGCAGGTTGCGTACATGAGGGTGTACAGGGAGGGTCAGGACCGGCAGTTGCTCATTGGCTTCACCGATGGCACGGAACTGACCGTCGACTTTGAAGTTACGTCCGTCACAGCGGCCGTTCATTATCAGCCGACACCCACGGGCATCGTGCCACTCGAACGGTTCGACGAGCCGCCCGCAGTTCAAGGAGCTTTCAGCGCAACGATTCGGGCTTCGACGAAAAGCCTAGAATGACCGTCATGCCAACCTTCATTGACGACGACAAGCTTCCTTTTGACGTAAGGACGCAAGGAGTAGGGCCTGGCACTACACGCTCTTTGCTGTCTTGGATGCGGCTTTGAGGCTTCGTTCGACCCAAGAGTGGAAGGAGCGATTGGAGTTCCGCTGCTCGCTCTTGTGAAACATGAAGGCAAAGAAGATGGAGACTGAGCCAGCGGGCGAAGTTCATTCGGCTTGAACTATGTCCGAAGAATACCGATGACCGGTTTTCATGCTCGCGGCAGCGAGGATCGTGCGAATCGAGCAGGCCGTTCGGCCTTGCTTTCCAATGATCTTGCCTATGTCAGAAGCACTCACTCGAACCCGAAAGCAAGTCTGACCGACCAGCTCCTCACATCGCATCTCGACTGATTGAGGCTCGTCGACTAGAGCATGGACAACCTGCAATACGACAAGCCGTACTTCAAGGGTGTGGTCGGGCAGCACTGCGTCTGTGGTCACGTTCGTCATAGCGGCAACTCACCTTCCATCGCTGCGGCTTCGGCGCGCCGCATCATCTCTGGGCCATTGTTCCGAACATTGTTGACCTTGGGATTCGCCTCATACACTTCCATCTCTTCCGATTCGTATGGCCGAAGCAGGTCAATGGGTAGTCTCTCGGTCTCGTCTATGTCGAGCCACCGGTCATAGTCCCTCGGATGAAGGATCACCGGCATACGCGGATGGATCCTCGCCATCAACTCATTAGCTTCCGTCGTGACGATAGCAAATGACTGTAGCCAGTGCCCATCCTTGTCCTTCCAGGCATCCCAAAGACCCGCAAAGGCAAAGGGATTCGCGTTGGCCAACTCGAAGGCGTACGGCTGCTTTGGAGCTTCACCTTCTTTCGGCCATTCATAGAAGCAGTTCGCCGGGATGAGGCAACGCCGCTTCTTGAAAGGTTCCCGCCAAGTCGCAGCTTTGGTGATCGTTTCCGATCTCGCGTTGATCGTCGAGAGACCTTTGACGTCGTTCAAATCCTTTGTGAAGAACGGCACCAGTCCTAGCGGGCCAGGATCATCTCTCGCTCACCCGTCTCGCGACTCTGCCGGATGATGGGCTGATGGGTCGTCGGCGCGATGTTGTAGTCGGCATCAGGCATCGGCAACTCGGCTGGCGTTGGCGTCGCACGGAAGTGTTCTGCCATCTTCTGCTTGTCGCTGCGCCGTCCATACCGACCACACATCCGCTCCACCTCAGCGTTCAAGGTATCGACTGGAGGGTTTCCGTGTATACGGTCCAGCACCTCAGAGCGCTAGCGCTTCAGTAGTCGACGCTTCAAAGCCCTGATCGATCGAGCTCATTAAGAGGAGGCACCTCTGATGCAGGTCGGGCGAGGTATTCGGGATAGCTGCCCCGCAAGCCTTTGGCCTTCGCAAATGGTGTGAGTAGGAGGAACAGGATCTGCTGGACCGCTCTTGGACCCTTGTCATACCGAATGACATCGTCGAACTCTCTCGCCAACAACGCGATCTGAAGCATGCTGGGCTTGCCAGTGCGGTCCGTCTTGCCGTCCTGAGCGAGTGAGAAGCCGTTTTTGATCAACGCCTCGAAACGCTCCGCAGGCTGTACCTCGACGCGAACGAGGGCTTCCTCTGTACCGGGGTTCCAAAAATCATGCAATGTGCCAGGAGCTACGTCCACACTCTCGCCGACGGTCGCAGTCTTCGCCACCCCATTCAAGGTGTAAGCAAGGCTTCCCTTCACGACGCGAAACTGTTCGCGGATCCCGGGATAGTAATGCCGCCCGGTCATTCCACCGTGGGGCGAAGGTACAAGTCCACCACAAGACGCTCCCCTGCCGTCTCGTCCGTCCCTAGAATCACAACAGCTCGCTCACCACTCGCTGGGTTCTCATAGACTTCGCCGGCACGCATAAGCCCCACTAAGTTCCCTCACAGGCGGGACCAGTGTACGTGCTGCAGTGGGCTTCCGTGTATACAGCCTTCTAGCGATCTAGCCTCTTAGCGCTTTGTACGGGGAAGGTCTGTGCCCTTCCCCGGCTCCAGGCAGCGCAAGAGCGGCGCCGTCTCAGAGACTCCCCATCCCAG
The DNA here is from genome assembly GCA_964245715.1 of uncultured Acidobacteriaceae bacterium. GTDB lineage: Bacteria > Acidobacteriota > Terriglobia > Terriglobales > Acidobacteriaceae > Edaphobacter. The sequence continues at coordinate 48,586 of CAXTNM010000008.1, forward strand.
CGGGGACACCCCGCAACACCCCGGAGAGCAATCTCTTCTGCGTTGCCGCGCTAAAAGCGAGGAAACCAAGCCTTCCTGATGGACTCCGTCCCTGGCGCGCGCAAGCGGCACCCTCATCTTCCGCGCTCCCCACCCCACCGGGCAAAGAACGCCCGTCGGGGACCCCGATTCGCTTGTGCAGACCTCCGCTTCGCTCCGCCCTTTCCGTTCCGCTATCGCTCCTCTCTAGGGGAAGGAACCCGCCTCTTGCACTTGCCGCCCCTGCTGGCGTGGGCCAGGGCCAAGGCGTGTTTGTGAGCAAACACAGCACAGCCATTCAAAAGCGGAGGAACCACCCAATGAGCAACATTGCCACCACGAACGAAACCAGTAACAGCCAGAGCAACGTCACTTCCCTTCCCATTACCCCGAAGCCTCAGACTTCGAAGGAGGTCATTGCGGCCAACGTTCAGCTTCTCATCGAGCAGTTGGAGGCAGGACACTCGGAAGGCCTCACCGCCTACCTCACGGCGATGGGCAAGTTCCACAACTACTCTTTCGGCAACATCCTTGAGATCGCACGGCAGAAGCCGGACGCAACCCGCGTTGCAGGGCTTTACGCCTGGAATCAGCTTGGACGCAAGGTGATGAAGGGACAGAAGGGCATCCGCATCCTTGCCCCGATGATTGGCACCCGCAAGAAGAAAGACACAGAAGCCGAGCGCAGCAAAGACCTGGCAGCCGTCAACGCACCCGTCCTTGTGGGATTCCGCGCCGTGTACGTCTTCGACGTGTCGCAGACCGAAGGCGAAGAGCTCCCCGAGTTCACCGAACGCACGAAGGGAGAAGTTGGCGAGTACCGCGAACGCCTGATCGACTTCACCATTGCTCAGGGGATCGAGCTTGGGTTCAAGGAATCCATTGCACCTGCGTTAGGCATGAGCTACGGCGGCAAGATTGCGATTCTACCCGGACAGGCACCAGCCGAGGAGTTCAGCACCCTTGTTCATGAACTCGCGCACGAGCTCTTGCACAAGGCCGAGCGCCGCACCGCAACCACCAAGACGGTACGCGAGACAGAAGCCGAGGCCATCGCCTTTGTGGTCTCGCAAACCATCGGCCTGGATGCCGGACGAGCATCAGCCGACTACATCCACCTGTACCACGGTAATCCCGCACTCTTGACTGAAAGCCTCGAAGTCGTTCAGAGAACCTCAGCCCTCATCCTCTCTGCAGTCGAGACGAAGCAGGTTGGAGCCGAGCAGACCGAAGCACAGACCACCACAACCGAGAACACCACCGATGCAGCCCTTGCGGAGGTGGCGTAATGCAGACCGTACTCCAGATCATCGAGAAGGCCGGAGGCTGGAACCCCGGCCTCTTCTTCAAGATTGCAAACGCCCCTTACATGGATTTCGTCATTGAGGCCATCGAGCAAGGCCCGTCAGGATTGCCGGCCGTTTCGATCACCCACTACGGCGAACAGAACGGCGACCTGATGCGTGACCCCGAGATGTGTTTCGAGCTTCGAGACGGCGAGCTCGACGCGTTCTATTACCGCAACGACTACGTAGGCGTAGAGCAATGGAGCCGGAACAACATACGCGGTCAGTATGTCTTTATCGTTCACTTGCACCAGCAGCATCAGCGATTCGCCAAGACGTGGGACAACAACCTGCGTTGCCAGGGCTTCCTCGAAGCCTACGACCCCGAACAGCTTGTACGCGGATAGTCCGCACTTCCAACCACGGAGCGGACGGAACCGCGTTCGCTCCCAACCTTCAGCCCTAACCCACGCTCAAGGAGAGCCACCATGCAGAACAGCAGCGAATTCCAGTACATCGCCGTCGACACCATCCACGAGTCCGCCACCAACCCGCGCCGCACCTTCGATGAAGCCAAGCTGCAGGAGCTTGCCGACAGTATTCGGGCAAACGGCCTGATTCAGCCGATCACGGTGCGGCCCAACTCGGAAGGCATCGAGATCGTGGCAGGGGCCCGGCGCTTCCGTGCAGCCATGCTAGTGGAAGTCTTCTCTCTTCCCGCTCGTATCGTGGACATCACTGACGCGCAATCGGTCGAGTGGCAGATAGTCGAGAACGCTATAAGAGAAGACGTGCACCCATACCAAGAGGCCAAAGGCTATCAGCGTTTGCTCGACATGCCCGGCTATGAGGTTTCCACGCTCGTTGAGAAGACGGGCAAGAGCGCAAGCCATATCTACGCCCGTTTATCGCTCTTGCAACTCATCCCTACAGTTGCCGAGGCATTCACCCAGGACCGCATCACCGCCAGCCATGCCAACCTCATCGCCCGTCTTCCCCAGGAGTCACAGGCCGAGGCTTTCGAGCAGTGCTGGCGCAAGGACTGGCAGGACAAGGAAGCGCACCTGCTACCCGCGAAGCATGTAGCGGCGTGGATACAGAACAATCTCTATCTTGCCCTTGCCGGTGCGCCATTCGACAAGGAAGACCCAACTCTCAACCCCGCCGTAGGAGCTTGCGTCACATGCCCACGCCGCAGCGGATACAACACGTCCCTCTTCTCTGACGTAACCAACGGGGACCACTGCCTTGATGGAAACTGCTACCAGATCAAGGTAAACAGCCATCTCGACCTCGAGATTGCGGCCCGTCCCGAGCTCGTTCACATCGAGAACGAATACCGCAGCCCGAAGGAGAAGCGCCCCGGAGCCGTCCAGCGTGGACACTTCCGCGAGATCGACCACACCGACAACCCCGACGCCGAGCCGGTTACCCCGTGCGAAGCAGCCAAGCCAGCCATCATCGTCAACGGCAAGCGCGTAGGCACAACCCTCACCGTATGCACGGACAACACTTGCCCTGTCCATGACCCACGCGCCGCAGCCCGGAGGGCCGAGAACCCCGAACCCGTTATGCCGCCAGCACCGCCCACCGAGACCGAAGAGAAAGCCGAGGCACGGAGGCAGCAGCACGAACAGCAAAGAAAGGAGTACGAAGAAGAGCAGGAGCGCAGGGCCGGGGAGTTCCGCCAACAGCAGGAACGCGAAGAGCAGGAGTACGAGGCAGCGCAAGCCCGCAGAGAAGAGCAGCGCAAGGCCCGGACATCTGCCTTCGAGCGCATTCTTGAGAACGCCCTCGAAACCTGAATGCTGCGCAGTTGCGCGTCCTGCTACGCGCCATCGTGAACTTTGACCCCTACACCTTCGCCGACGATCTGGCAGAAGACATCGCCGACACGAACGAACCCCGCAGCGCCGAAGAGGTGTTGCTGACCATCATCGACCGAACCGCAGATGATAAGCTGACCCGCTTCGCCATCCGGCTTGCTCTTTCTGGACACGTCGGCATCCCGCGCGAAGGCGAACTCGACTTCCTTACCGAAGCCGAGGCCGTCTTCACAGCGCCAGAGCCTAAACAAGCCAAGGCACCCAAAAAGCAGAAGCAGCCAACGCCCATCAAGCCTGATGCACGCACCATCAAAGCCAAGAAGTCAGCGACCGCAAAAAAGAAGATCGCAGCCTAACCTGCCGGGGGCTGGCAACAGCCCCCGCTTCTCACCCCTCACGAAAGGAGCTTTGCCATGAACCAAGCCACTGCCATATCCGCCGTCTACCGTGCTCTTGCCCACTATCGCCGCCGCCAAGCCAGCAACCCCACCGATCACTCAGCCAGAGAGATCGCTCAGATGTCCATCCTTGCCGAGTACCTGCATGAAACTCCCAACGCCGGCCGTTTTGACTGCCACACAGATCACGCGAAGCCCAAGAGCGTGAATGCATGGGTTACCCAGGAAGGGAGCCTTCGCCTCCAATCGGATGCGGCAGCTTGATCGTTCTATTTGCGCCCGCTCCCCCAGGAGGGGGGGGGGGGGGTGCCGGGATGCCGAGAGACAACCACAA
>CAXTNM010000008.1:52457-96717 GCA_964245715.1 uncultured Acidobacteriaceae bacterium
CCCCAGCAGCCACGCACAAGAGACACCTGTGCGTCCCTACCCCTGCACCCCTCCCTCGCATCAAGACATCTGAAAGGCAAAGACGATGGACAGGACCGAAGCCACAGTTCGCCACATGCTTTCAGCGATCGAAGCACCGCTCTACGATGTGGGCGTCCTGAGTGACAAGGGTATGCTTCCAGGTCTCGACGCGATACCCGCCGCGACCGTGCTGGCGAAGCTTTCACTACTCAAGTACCGCAATGCCCGTGGCTCTCACATCTACATCCGTCCTTCCGGCGAGCACCGCTACACTGCCCTTGACGATCTCTCCGAGATCTCGCTCGCGAAGCTCACGGCAGACGGCTTCACTCCGTGCGCCGTCGTCGAGACCAGTACTGGAAACTTCCAGGCATGGCTCAAGCACCCGGCAGTCTTTCCAAAGCTACTCGGCACCTTCGCTGCACAGAGGCTTGCCGCACGCTATTACGCTGACCCAAGCGCGGCGGACTGGAGACGGTTCGGCAGACTTCCCGGCTTCACCAACTGCAAGCCTAAGTACAAGAAACTGGACGGTCTCTTCCCTTTCGTGCGCCTCACGAGCCACACCGGTGAGCAGTACCCTGCGGCTGGGGCCTTCATGCAGGAGATCACCAAGCTTTACGAAGCACGGGAGCAGGAGCGTGAGGCAAGACGCCTGCAAGCTTCTCTTTCTCCCCAGAGGGGACCGAGGTCATCCAGTCTTTCGCTGGAACGCTTTCGCACCTCCAGCAAGTACCACGACCGGCCCGCGGCCGCAGACATCGCCTTCTGTGTTGCCGCTTACGCCAATGGCATGGATGAGGGCAGGATTGAACGTGCCCTTGAAGATGACTACCTCTCCCGCGATCCCAGTGCTTCGAAGCGAGCTGCCTACATACGGAGAACCATGACGAAAGCGAGAGACTGGGCAAGCCGCTAGGCCACTCAGATCTACAGCGCCCTTGTGTTTTCCAGCTTGAGTTTCACAGACTACTTCCCTGAGCAGGCTTCTGCGCACTTCCGTCCATGAGCAACAAACTATCGAACAGGCCGGCTCCCTTCCGGTTTGCCTTTCTGTCTGCGTTCAGCGTGCCGCGCTCAAGACACCCACGCCCTTCGGACGCACGCTCTCCTTCCCTGAATCCGCTGCGCGCCTCTTCAAGGTGCGGACTCCTGCCCCATAGCAAGTCTGGGTCCCCTTCCGCAGATCCCGTCCAGTCGCCGAGGGAGTGGGTCGCGACGGCGCACCCGTTGGGCAAGCATGTACCGCATCCAGCGGACAAACCAGAAGAAAAAGGAGCCATCTCAAATGTTCAACAAAGTCATCCTCATCGGCCGCCTCGGACAGAACGCGGAAGCCAAAACCACTCAGAACAACAAAGAGTTCGTCGTCCTCAACATCGCAACCCAGGAAAGCTGGAAGAACGACAAGGGCGACTACGAGAACCGCACCGAATGGCATCGTGTCTATGCCTGGAGAAGTCTCTCAAAGTTCGCCAGGACTCTCCAGAAGGGCCAGCTCATCACGCTTGAAGGAGTTCTTCGGTATCGCGAGGTCGAAGACGAGATCAAAGGCGTCACGTTCAAGCACCGGATCGCTGAGATCCACGCCATCAGCATGAAGCGGCTCTCGAAGGTCGAGGCCGCCGATGATCCTTCCGACGGGGCCGACGACGAGTAGTCGGCTGGGGTGGATGAGCTCGGAGGCTCATCCACCCTCTTTGTGATTCTGATTTTAGGAGGACGGTCAATGTATTTGCTTTGAAGGCCTACCTCGTAGCATCTAAAACGCCATGGCACCGAAGCTCACAGACATGTCGACGTGGACAGGCCGAACCGGTCACGATGGCCTGCGTTCGTTCACCGATGACGACGGCAACTTCTGGCTTGAGCAGAATCCATCGAAGACCTCCAAGTGGGCGAAGTTCGCGAAGGAGGGGTACCATGTCGCGTGGGAGTTTGGATCTAACCGACGCTACACAGGCCGCATGCTCGTTGATGGGGACATCCTCAAGCCTGCAGAGGCTACGAAGAAGTTTTTAAATGCCAAGTCGAGGACCTCGCTTAAGTGACAGCTGCGGATAGACACCCCTCGCAAGGTCCTGTTAGCGCTGCTTGCTCAGTGAGTGCATTGGCGATTTCGCATCAATCGGAGGATTCGGATGGCCACAAGAATCGGTAAAGTAGACGTGCATGAGGTTAGCGAGGGCAATCCTGCTATTCGGTACTGGCTTTTTGGCCGCGAGACTTTCGTTCGGGCAGGACCATGTCCGCGATTTTGAATTTGAGTCTTCAGGAGCTGCGACCGTTCCAACCACAAACGGGGTTGTCTTCGAGGCACGCATCAACGGTCAGGGGCCGTTCAGACTGATTTTCGACTCAGGCGCGGGTGTAAATATTCTCAACCCTGCTGTAGTAGCCAAGCTTGGACTGCCAGCCAAGGGTGGTGCTATTTCTATCCCCGCGATTGGCGGAGCTGTGGATTCGAAAAGTTTCGGCGCCGATGACGTACAAGTTGGCGCTTTAGAATTGCATCGTCAAACGTTTTATTCGATGCAGTTGCCTTGGCCGGATGGAACCGGACCTGTCGGTGCGGTCGGCTATGAATTGATGCGTCAGCTTGTGGTGACAGTCGATTATGCAAATCAGCGTCTGACATTCTTCGACCCTGCCTCGTTTTCCAATCCGGCTCGCGGTCACAAGATTGCGCTCGTGCCAGACCCCACGCAGGTCGTCGTGAATGCCAGCGTCGGCGGTAGAGGTCTGGGAGACTTTGTGATCGACACCGGCGACTTCGGTGGTGTGAGCGTCAACTCATGGTTTGTGAAGAAATCTTCCCTTCTCAGCTATGTCCCTCATCGGTATCACGGGATATTCGGAAAGGGTGCAGGAGGGGACGAGCCTCCTGGGTGGATCGCGCGTGTTAAGAGCGTGTGTGTCAAGAAGACCTGTGCACATTTGATCATTGCTTATTTGAGCGACGTCCGGGCATCGTGGGACATGCACGCAGGCACAATCGGAGCAGACACTCTCAAGAGATTTACAGTCACGATCGACTGGCCACACCACGAGCTTACCCTCGAAAAAAACCGCAAGTGGGGAAAGCCGGAGATCTTCAACCGAACAGGGATTCTTGACGACTTCGATGACGACGGAAAAAGTCTGAAGGTGGTAGCTGCTCTCGCAAACAGCCCCGCTGACAGAGCAGGTGTAAGAGCTGGCGACCGCATCCTTCTGATCAACCACAAACCGCCCGTCCAAACGTGGGGCGACGAAGAGCCTGAGTTCCTCGGGTCCCCGGGAACTGTCGTGTCGATCACTACCCAGCGGGGTGCGGTCGTGCGCGAAGTCAAATTTCGCCTAAAGAACCTTCTTTAGATCGACCTGCTGGCGGGGGCTAATAGAGGCGTATCTCGTTGGCTCATTCCTCGCATCCCTGCATCCGCTTGAGACTGGCCAACTTCACGAGAAACGAAAGACTCCGACACTCGGATGTCTCACGAGTGGTGCGATGTTGAGATGGCTGTTCAACTCCACAAGCATTGCGGCGACTGCGTGGCCCGTGGGGTTAGCCGTGAACTGGAGGCTCTTCTCAAGCAGTCCCGAGGAGCCGGCAACAGACGAGAACAGTCACTTTGGAGTAACTGGCGCGATGCGCTGACCGAGGGTTAGGGTGTGAGCGTCCTGTCGGACATACAGGCAAATGCACTCATCCACCTTGCATCGTGGAGGACTCATCGATCAACACATCCGCGACGCCGACTGATGTGCCCACCCTTGCCACCAGTCTCCGGTGGCGACAAGACCGACTGCCCGAATGGTCTGGCGGAATTACTCGTCTCGATCGAGACCATCGCGCATACCCAAACAGCCGGTGCACCGGAGCAGAGAGGGCGGCAGCTGAATTGCCGATCCGTCATCGACGTAAGAGCTGAGTCCGCTCGCGTTCCAATTCTTCTCTCAATTCCTCTTCGGAGGGCAGTACAAGTTTGTAGCGGCTCGCAAACATTTGTTCGTTCTCGTGAAGGACTGAATATCGGACGACCGAGGCGTCTTTCTGCGCGCAAAGGATGATCCCGACTGTGGGGTTATCGTCGGGGCTCCGCTTCAGGTCATCCATCATCCGGACGTACATATCCATCTGCCCAATGTCCTGATGCGTCAGTTCCCCGGCTTTGAGGTCAAAGAGCACAAAGCACTTCAATAAGTAATTGTAGAAGACAAGATCGACATAGAAGTCCTTCGTCTCCGTGCTGATTCTGTATTGCCGCCCCACGAAGGCGAAGCCGCGGCCAAGTTCCAGAAGGAAGGCCTGCAGATTGTCGAGCAGGGCCTGTTCCAGATCCGCTTCCAGCAACCGTCCCAATCCCGGGAGGCCAAGAAACTCGAGCATGACCGGATCGCGGACGAAATCACGCGGAGTCTGGAGCGGAGCCACGGCAGCGCTTGCCTCCTTCTCGACTGCCGGCCGATCCGAGGACGCGAGCAGCCGCTCATAATACAGGGTGCTGATTTGTCGTTCGAGCGCCCGGGTCGACCAGCCCTGCTCTGCGGCTTCCGCCATGTACCAGGACCGCGCCGTCTCACTTTCGACTTTGAGCAATGTCCGGTAGTGGGTCCAGCTCAATTCATGACGCAATGCGTCACGAATCGGGAAGGCCTGGTAGAAAAGCCGCATGTACCGCAGGTTTGAGGCGTCGAAGCCGCGGCCGAAGTCCCGGGTCAGTGACTCGGCAAGGAGCGGAAGAAGGCGGCTTCCGTAGTCCGCGCGGACAGCCCCGCCCTGCTCGAACTCCACAATATGCCGACCGATCTCCCAGCAGGTCTGGACCTGCACAGCATCGACCGCGCGAAGCGCTTTCTGACGAGCCCCTTGAATCAGCTCGCGCAGGCTATGCAGCAGACTGGCGGTTCCCTGCCTGCTGTCTGTCGGCTTATCTAGGTCCTTCGCCATAACTGACGCTATCCTAACTGCCTGGGTGAGTTTTGATGTCCTAAAGATCAACGGGCCGAAGCACTCGCTACCAATCTCTTGGGCCGATTCATCGGAGCCGGATCAGACTGCCCGATCGCTGAGACCCTTGCGGACCTTTGCCGATCGACTGCGCAGCGATTCCCCTCCCCCTTCGAAAATCCTAAGCTCAAGTTAACAGCAATGGAGGAGGCCCGTGCCCCGCCCTACCTCCTGCTCCGCGGCTCCGAGAACTCCTCCTTGACCGGTGTATCGCAGAACGGCATCTTATCGAACTGCATCAGCAGCTCGAAGCGACACTATGGCTGTTTCGCGGTACGCCTTCTGTCCGAGAGAACAGCGTCATTGAGCGCATGCAAAAATCTCACATCTGTCTCGATGAGTGAGAGCGCAGCGCGAACGATCATACTATCGTTCGCTCTGATGCCGTGCTCAGTGGAAGCGTAGCCGCTAAGCTGTCTGAGCTTGGTGAGGTCCTCGGGGTAGAGGTAGACAGTGTTGCGAGAAGGCTTCAACGATGAAGAGAGTGGCTTCACGGGAGCACTGGACAGCCGTGTTCCGTCTGCTTGGGTGCGTCTCACTTGACTTGAGTTAGTCTCGGGCTTGCCCACCTGAGGCTGTTCAGCGTGTTTGATGTCCGTTCCCTGCTCTGCTTGCGATTCAAAGTCGATCCGCTCGACCGTGGCTGCTTTGAGGCTGGCGAGGGGATCGTTCTGGATGGCTTGAAGGGGATTGTATTTTGCTTTCGCCATGAATCTCGCTTATGCCCTCGCTCGTTCTTTGCTTCCCTGTTCTAGAGAAGCAGTTTGTGGGAGACTGACAATTTCCAAAGCCAACTTGCCGGCCAAGGCCTGAGCGCTACGGTCGAGCACATTCCAACCGCCTCCCCCAACAAAGTGAGCGAATACCTGCCGGTCCGGTATCTGCGTCTTTAACGCTTTGATCTTCAGGGCGATCACAGAGTCGTCCACACTGCGTGCCAGAATCGTGCCGCTTTTTACTCGATTGATGAGCACCCGAACGGCGGCTCTTGGATTTGTTTTCTCTGCGAACTCGACCGCTTCGCTGACCTCCCAAAAATCGACAACAGTTTGACCGGTCACAACGATAATGACGTCCGCCTGTTGGACTGCAACGAGACTGGCCGCGTGCTCCAGATTTGGGGGAGTATCGAAGACGATGTAGGTGTACTGACTCTTAGGCACAGCTATCTCGACCTCGGAACCAGAGTGCCGGATACTCTTCGTGCTCGACCCCTGTTTGTCAAAGTCTTGTAGAGCCACGTGATTCCCCGCCTGTCTCAGGGCCTCCGCTACAAGGAGGCTGGAGGTGGTTTTCCCCGCACCGCCTTTCTTCGCCAAGAACGCGATCTTCAAGTCACACTCTCCTATTCGCTCAACGTCACACAGTCATACAGTACGACATCCCCGTTTCATTCTGACGGAGTATCTATGTATGAGGTACCTACTGTCACACTGTACGACCTTCCATCACAGCGAACGAGGAGGTTGCCGAGAGTGAGGGTTAAGTTTGACAGTCATACAGTATGAGACTTACGTCAAGGTCTTACATCACACTCTGCTAGCGGCGGCTGAGTGGGAGAATGTGAGAGTCATACAATATGAGACTTCATCGTGGATGGGTTCTAGAGTCGCTCGGGTCGCTGAGTAGGACAGTTTGACACTCACACTACGATTGGGCCGCCTAGTCCCAATAGGTCGGCTGTCAGCCCACGTCTTACGGTGTGACAGTGGGACAGTATGAATGTATGCTTGGAGTCGAGGTCAGATTGTGCCTGAAACGTTCCAAGTTCTACGCGGTGAGAACATCCTACAGTGTGACACTCACACTGTAGGACCTGGAGCCTCTATAAGAGATGTAATGGCTCTTTTGAAGCCTTCTGTCTTTCCTAAGTACCTTTCGGTCGTCTGGATCGAAGAGTGTCCCAACAGTTCTTGAACATCCTCGATGGCTGCGTTGCCGGTTCGACACAGCCGCGCGCAAGTTCGACGTGCGTCATGCGGCCTGAAGTGATAATGTCCGCACGCTCTCGCATAGTATGAGAGTATGAGCTTCACACTCTCTTCAGACATCGAGTGTGCACCTAGCTTTCCGTGACGCGATATGCTCCGGAAGATTGAGCCCTGTACGATACCCGTGGCACTAAGCCAATCTACGATAGCCCCCCTCACCCATTCCGGCAGGCTGATATTCCGGATCTTCCCACCCTTACCCCGCAACCCGATGAAGCCCCACTGCCCATCGCGCCGTTGGATCGTTTCAACCTGGAGCTCCACAAGCTCTCTTCGGCGTAAAGCCGTAGCAAAGAGAACAGCTAGGATGGCGTAATCTCGCCTCCCTCGCAGCGTGCTTCGATCGACAAAATTGAGCAAAGCGTCAACTTCGCCCTTCTGGAGCCAGTTTCCGACCTGTGAGCCCAACTGCTTCTCACCGCGGACGCGCTGAATAGCCGCTGCCTCAACCTGCGACAAAAGGCCCTGGTCAGCAGCCTCCTGCGCGAGCGCCCTCACTGCCGCCAAACGCTGATTCACGGTCGCCGGCGCATAACGCCGCTTCCACTCGCAGGACTCGAGCGTGGTGCCGGCAGCGATCAGGTCGTCCTTATATTGGAGGACGCTCAGGCGCGAGAACGTGCCGTCGCCTTTGCCGGACGAGCACCAGGCGAAGAACTGGAGCAGGGAAGTGCGGTAGGCGCGGCGCGAGTTCTCGGACGTAAGGCTGCGTTCGACGCCTTCGAGCAGCCGGAGGATGGCTGGCGGCAGGGCAAAGTCTTTGCCGGAGCTGAGGGGAGGCGAGGCGGGATGAAGGAGGGCAAGTTCCATGTTTTCTTGAGTCATCATGGCATACTTTGGATAACGTGCATTATCGAAAGCCAGAAACAGCTGTCTTGAACCTCGGGGATAATTGCGCTTATGCGCACGAACTCTCTATGCACTCTTGACAGGCGCCCGCTGTATAGCAATGATGGGTAGCAGAGGTGATCCCCATGGCACAGGCAGCCAAAGCTCGAGTCTTCATGAGTGGCCGGAGCCAGCACGTCACGATCCCGGCCGAGTACCGCTTTTCGGCCGACGAGGTCTTCGTGCGCCGCGATCCGGCGAGCGGAGACTTGATCCTCTCACAGTCGCCGGGCGGCTGGAACGAGTTCTTCGCCGCGCTCGATGCGGACCCGTTCCCCAAGAGCTTCCTCGCGGACCGCGCCCAAGGCGACGCTGAAACCCGTGAGGAGCTGTGAGCCAGCTCTACCTGCTCGACACCAACCAGGCCAGCTACCTGCTCAAGGGAAGATCCCCCGCGCTCCGAAGCCGCATGCTATCGCTCAAGCCTGGGGAATCCGTGTGTATCTCTTCCGTGACCGAGGCCGAGCTGCTCTATGGCATCGCGAAGTCCGGGATCGGCCAGCACCGGATGCGGATCCTGAACTGGTTCCTGCAACTCGTTACGATCCCACCATGGGGCAGGGCAGAGGCCGCCGTCTATGGCCGGTTGCGCGCGAAGCAGGAGGCCGCCGGCAAGACGCTTGGCCCCCTCGACATGCAGATCGCTGCGCACGCCATCGCGCTGGGAGCGATCCTGGTCACGAACGATAGGGCTTTTCACCAGGTTCCCGACCTCTTGGGGGTCGAGAACTGGGCCACCGACCTCTAGAGGTTCCACCCTATGCCCCGGACCCTCTCATGGCTCGACCGCATCGTCCCGATCTCCCGTTCGGCGGCTGACTCCGCGCGCTCGCACTACGACCGGAAAGAACTGCAAGTACTCTCCGAATTGCAGCCCCGCGCGGCGCAGCAGTTGATGGCTGCTCTCCCACATGTTTCCGTCGGCCGCTCGAAGCTGATCGAACGCGAAGCATTGAGCGACTTCCTTCGCCGGCTCAACGAGTCCGACAACCCATCCGAGACCTATGCCAGGATGCGAGCCGAGGGAGGGAAGACCGTACGGAGGAAGCTGCGGGAGTTTTCGCTCCAGGACTACCCGGCCTCGGTCGACTCGCCGCCCCGGATGATGACGATCAAACGTGGCGAATCGACGGTCAAGTTCCAGACGCTTGAAGAAGTGGCCGAATCCATGCTCTACCTGGCAACGGTATTCACCCGTGATTTAGAGGGCTTTGCACGACTTTACGAACCGGAACCGGAGATGCCGGAGGAGCAACTCAGAGCCGTCGCCGAGGCGCGCAGGGAAGCTGCGGTGTACCGGGATTGGCACCCAACAAGGTAAGCACTGGAAAGTATGACAGTGTGATTCTCCTAATGTCGGAGATAAATGGGACAAGGAAGATTTATGAACCTGATGATCGTAGAAAGCCCTAACAAAGTGAAAAAGATCAAAGCCATTCTGGGAAATGGCTGGGATGTTGCTGCTAGCGTAGGGCACGTCCGAGATCTGCCTCCAAAGAACCTTGGTATCGCGGCTCCCGATTACCGATTGGAGTACGAGTTCAATGAGCGCGGCAAGGGTGTGGTGGATTCTCTAAAGTCACGAGCAGCTCGTGCCGAGATCGTTTATCTCGCCACCGACCCTGATCGGGAGGGAGAAGCCATCGCTTGGCACCTGAAAGAAACGCTCAAGCTGCAGAAGTACCAACGCGTGACGTTCGATGCCATCACTGAACCCGTCATACGCAGGGCGTTGGCAACTCCGCGTCAACTCGATATGAATCTAATCTATGCGCAGGAGGCCCGTCGTGGGGTCGACCGCCTGGTTGGCTACCAAGTCTCGCCGGTGCTTTCAAGAGAGACGGGAATTGCAGGTTTGAGCGCGGGTCGCGTGCAAACCGTTGCAGTCCGCTTCGTCGTGGACAGACAGCGCGACATTCGCGACTTCAAAGTGGTCAAACATTTCGGGGCCGAGGCAATCTTCGAAGACGGTAAATGGACGGCGCAGTGGGATACAGCGCCATTCTTGAAGCCGGAGGAGAAGTACATCCTTGAGCCGGCTCTAGCCGAGCAAGCTTCACGGTGTACCGAGTTCAGCGTGATGGATGCGGCCACAAAACCATTGAGGCAAGCACCACCAACACCATTTACGACAGCAACGCTCCTTCAGGCAGCGAGCATTTCACTTGGGTTCAAGCCCGATCAGACGGCGCAACTTGCCCAAAAGCTCTTCGAGCAAGGCCTTATCACTTACCACCGCACTGACAGCCAGAACTTTTCCGCCGAGGCTCTGTCTGATATTCGCGAGTTCGCAGAAGCGAACATGCTTCCTTTGCCGCCCAAGCCTAGAACGTGGAAATCCAAAGACAGCGCTCAAGAGGCGCATGAGGCCATCCGTCCGACTCGCTGGGAGTTGCGTGCGGCGGGAGAGGACGACGAAGAAAAGAAGCTGTACGCGATGATTTGGAGCCGGACCATCGCTTCCCAGCTCACAGACGCTGAGTACAGTGTCAATACCCTCCGCTTAGAAGCCCAGCAAGGATCGCAGACGTTTGTCTTTCGGAGCACGGGCCGAACCCTGGTTGTGGCGGGCTGGAAGGGCCTTATGTCTGAGGACGCCGCGGAGGAGACTGATAGCAGCCAAGACGAAAGCGAGAACAACGGTAAGGTACCCTCCTTGCCTCTTGGAATTGCGATCAGTACAACAAGCACCCGAGTGCTCAATCGCCAAACCAAGCCCCCAAGTGGATACACGCAGGCCGGCTTGATCAAGCGGCTCGAACGGGAGGGAATCGGCCGTCCTTCGACGTATCCGTCCATTTTAAGAAATATATTTGTCCGAGGATACGTCAAGGAGGGCAAGAAGTTGCTCGTCCCAACAGAACTCGGAGAATTGCTGATTGACTCTCTGAAGGGCAGGTTCCGCTTTCTTGAGTATCAGTACACCAGGGAACTCGAGCAGGAACTCGACGAGATCGCAAAAGGTGCTGTTGCTTACCTTGCAGTCGTCAGTGCTTTAGACAAGCAGCTGCAGGGCGAACTGGGACAACTCCATATTTCAACGCGAAAGATTCCGGTGTCGCCGCGAGTTTCTGGCGGGGCGATCAATGCAAGCAAACCTGATGTAAGCCTCCGTTGCCCAAAGTGCAAAGCGGGTGCTTTACGTAGACCGAACGGAAAAGACTTCTACGGGTGTGACCAATACCGAGGTGGATGTACCTTTTCAGTTAACGTCTCGGTAGCTCAAAAGAACTTGACTGACAAGCAAATCGAGACATTGTGCACGAAAGGCAAGACAGGAGTAATCAAAGGCTTCATCAACAAACAGGGCAAGCCGTTTGAGGCCATTCTGCTTTGCTCGGAAGCAACTGGTTGGCGAACCAAGTTCGAGTTCGAGAACAAACCGCCTGAACCGAAGAGGTACTTCTAGTGATGCTGGGAGAAAAGCACGGTCGGGTGAAATGCGAAGTTCGACTATTCAGGTCATGTAAGCTTGCAGAATAAAGCCCCCAGCGATTGCAGCGCCAAGGGCTCTTGTTCCTGATCCCGCGTTGGAGGCGGGCTTATGAATAGCTTATCTCACGAACGTTCTCAGGCTCGCCCTTCCGCGGGTACGAATCTCGGACACAAACAGCTTCCCATCTGGCCAGAGACCGTCAGGGGCGGCCCGAACGCCATTCTTCGCTCAGCGTTATTTGCCGGTATTCAAAGCAAGAAGCGTCAGACGCTCGGCACCCAGTCCCGGCCAGACAAGAAGCCTGAAGGAGTGGCCATCGCCTCACAGGATGGCATTCAGATCACGTTCGCTGGCACGCAATTCAACCAGTACGACGCGGACGTTTTCTTTGAGACGCTTCATCGAGCGCGGCGCCAATCGCTGGAGACCGCGTGTCAGTTTAAAGGCGCTGATTTTCTGAAATCAATTGGACGCAGCTGTAACAATCTTAGCTACGAAGACCTCGAAGAGAGTCTGGACCGCCTGCGTCGTGGATCCATTGACCTGGAGTGGGAAGTCAGCGGCCGTCGATATAAATTTTCCGGAAGCTTGATCGCTTATTACATCAGGGAAACGACGACGAAGACGTACAAAGTGACGTTTGCCAAAGAGATTCTCACCCTTTTCGCGCCGGCGAGTTGGACACAACTGGAGTGGGATGAGCGTCAAGCAATCAAAGGGAAGCCGCTCGCTCAATGGCTTCACAGCTACTACTCCACCCATGCCGCCCCGTTTCCGGTTAGCGTCGGGTTCCTTCATGAGAAGTCGGGCAGTCCCACTAAGCTGCTAAAGCACTTCAAGACGGAGCTGCGCAATGCCTTGGAAACCCTTGAGACCACTCTGAGTTGGACAGTTGCTTGGGACCGGCATCTCGTTACCGTGGGCCGTACGCCATCAGCAGCCCAAAACCGGCACATGGCCAAAAAGATCGCGAAGACGAAGAAAACGAGAGAGGTTCGCGAAGCCCAGGACCGTCATCAGGCTCAACAACTGGCTCTTGGGCGATCAACTATCCCTGCACATCGGAACGATTCAGGTTTGTACTCCACTCACCAGGTTTTGGACCAGCTTCTGAAAGCTCGCTGAGCGCGGAGTATCGCATTTCACCCGACCGGAGCGAATGAGCCCACATCGCATTTGACCCGACCGGAGTGAGTTTCGGCAAAGACGCATTTCACCCGACCAGGCGCACTCGTCACACGTTTCCCCTCGCATTTGACCCGACCTTCAGCTTCTTGTGCGGCTATGTCAATCTCGCATTTCACCCGACTTCTCGCATGGGAACGAGGCTGATACGGAAATTGAATACCGGATGGGAGAAAGCTGCATAAGCAGAGTTCTGCTGACAGGAGGCTCCGGCCTGATCGGCAATGCGTTGCGAGAGCAGTTTCAGGTTCGCGGTTGGCAATGCTTGAGGGCCATTCGAAAGCAGACAAGCAGCTTGTCAAGCTCGGAAGTGCTCTGGGATCCTCAGAAGCGCAGCCGTTTGGACAGCCTGAGGTGCTCGAAGGTATGGATGTGGTCATCCATCTATCAGGTGAGAACCTGCTGGGGAAGCGATGGACTCCGGAGTTCAAGAAGCGTATCCAGAGCAGCCGAGTGGAGAGTACAGCGCGGCTTGCGACCGTCCTCGGGAACCTGACACACAAACCCAGGCTATTGCTGTCGGCCTCCGCGATCGGCATCTACGGCGAACGTGGCGACGAGATTTTGAATGAAGATTCCTCCGTGGGGAACGCATATCTGAGCGAGCTGTGCCAAGCATGGGAGGATGCCACACTTCCTGCGCAGCGAGCGGGAATCCGAGTGTTGCATCTTCGGATTGGTGTCGTGCTCGCTCCTAACGAAGGAGCTTTAGGAGCATCTTTGCCAATGTTCCGCATGGGTCTGGGTGGCCGGCTTGGCACGGATGAGTTGGATTTCGATCCAAGATCTTGTGGGTGCCGTTCTGCACCTTTTCAACGATGATTCTGATGGCGTGCGGAACCTCAAAGGCCCGATAAATTTGACGGCGCCACATCCTGTACGGAACGTCGACTACACACACGCGTTGGCCCTTGCATTACAGCGCCCGGTTCTGCTGCCGGTCCCACGTATGGCCCTCCGCCTCGCTTTCGGCGAAGTTGCCGACGCCGCATTGCTGACAAGTTGCCGCACCCTCCCCGCTCGACTGATGCAGTCTGGATTTAGATTTTCACTACCAGAATTGCCGGCCGCGCTCTCAAGGTTACTCGGCTCTGAATAGCAAATCTGGCCATTGAAGTGGTCCATTTGAGGTCATTCTGCTCTTTACAATCGTTCAAGACACGTCTCGAACGGTCGCATTTCACCCGACTCGCGAAGCCGTCGAACGGCTAACCGAATCGCATTTCACCCGACTGCGGACCCTGTGTTCCACCCGGAAGAGATCGCATTTGACCCGACGTCAACCCCGCAAAACGTGCTTCGGGACTCGCATTTCACCCGACGAACAGACCTGAAACCGGGCTCAGAAGAGCGCTCGACAGGCCTCAAAACGAGGCTACACTGGCAATTCGCATTTGACCCGACCCGTGCGCCTTCAAGGAGTATCCAGAGAGGCCAAACGACGTTTTCCACAGCAGGAAAGTCCTCGCATCTGGCCCGACCAAGCATCGCCTTTCAGCCGACCGTTGACGCATATGACCCGACTTTCAACGCATTCCGCCCGACCAGTACGACCCGTTGGAAGCCTCTCAAGTGTTGCGTTTTCTTTGACCTACCGACGTTCGCCTTTGTCGCCTAATCCTTTAAATCCCTTCTTAATCACATGCTTAATCCCAATCAAGGATCTGCCAATCACGCCTCAAATCGACTTCGCTCCACAACCACAACAACACAGGATGGAACCGCAAGTTATGGAGGATGGAAATACATAGCTAATGAGGGTGGAGGCAAGTGACAGGTATGGGATTCCCTCATGTGTTGTGCCATAGAACGAGACGGAAAGACTTCTGCGCGGGCTTGAGAGTTGTTTTGGCCCTCCCCCCTGTCAAATCTCCAACAAGCTGTTATAAGGGCTTCCTGAAAGTTTTCTGTTCAGTTCTCGACCGCAATTGAGTCCAACTTGAGCGTCGTTTCCGGTCACAGGAAACTGGATGAACATCGCACTGGGCTCGTGCATTTATCTCACGTGCTCTGGTCACTATTCACGTCTGGTCTCCACTTTGATGCGCCGCTCACGAACGTTCCAGCTTTGCGCCGCGACAAGGCCTCCGGAGTGCTCTAGAGGGTACTCATGGAAGACCACTGTGGCTTTCGCAGGCCGCACACTGAAGTTGAAGCCAAATCAGGTTCCACCGGAGCGGGGTCATGCTGCATTACGTTCTAAAGACCAGCGCACATTGTGTCTGTTGCCCGCATTTCCTGGCTATACACAAGACGGGAGCATGCCAGACAAACTTCTGACGCTGAGCGGTTGAACTCGAGTATCTCGAGCCGCAGAGACGCCTCTTGCGCACCATTCCGAGGCTCTCCAACAAACCCTGGTTTGTTGGAGAGCCTCGGCCGGCATCGTTATGTAGGTTTTCTGTTCCGTTGCTACTCAGACTCCTTCTACTGCGCAAATCGTGTCTTCTCGCTCGTAGTCGTAGTTTTAGGGCCGCTAGACTTTTTTGCTACATACCGGGATGCCTTCGTTTTGGTGGCAGTCTGTTTCGGGGAAACCTGCTCTGCATCGAGTGCGTGCGTCGGCTGTACCTCCGGTTTCGACAAGCTCTCTTTTGCGACGCGTTGCTTCTCGATCTCTTCAACATTGAGAGCAGGCCACTGGCCAAGACCATCCAGAAGTTCCCTTAAGGGAATCTCAAGAGTCAGGGCGATCTTGAGCAACGATTGCAGATTCAGGCTGCCGCCTGTCTCATATTTTCGCCACTGAGCGTCGTAATAGCCGGACGTAATCATGATGTGCCGCATGTCGAAGTTCTTGCTTTTGCGGACAGTTCTGATCCGAGCACCCAGCGCTTTTAGAAACGCTCTGAACTCATCATCTTCTAGCACTATCGGCGGCCTTCACTTTCCTTAGATATGGGCGCTACTGGCCTTATCCGTCCGAAAAGATTACGCACGACTCCGCTACACGGATTTTGGCACAACTCTTTGTATAGCAGTTGTTTCGTTCCATGAAAAGCATTACGTAATATTTTGACGTGGCGACCCGTATACCTACCGGCTCGGACCAAGGTGCGTGTTGGCAGTCTCCTTGACGTAGATATTACGAACGTAACAAATACATTGGCAACAAATAATTACCACGTGACACGTTACCAACTAAATCGTTACAAACATCACACGCCAAATCGTTCAGCGCACGACATAGCGGCGCTGGTTTTACAAACCACAAACAAAGCTGCAGTCTCACGTTGAAAACGTGTGCGCGGCGTCGTGTCTGAATTGCCTGCCAGCACTCCTTTTGAGTCTCTAAACCACACCCAAACCGACAGTCCTAGGAGCATTCTCTTGACCGCAACGATGAATTCCCGCTTCACAGCCCTCGCCTCACGAACCTTACCAAACAACGTGCAGTAGTAGCCGGTCGCACGCTCGGTCCGGTTCTCCTCGCGCTCGCTATCTCACCCCTCGCCGCTCACGCGCAAGGTACGGTGGACGTGACCGGCGTCACTTCCGCGATGAAGACCATCGAGACGAGCTGCTTGCTCGGCGGCGCACTCGCTGTCGTCATCGGAATCGTCTTCGGTGTGTTCCAGTTCATGGGTCGCAACATCTCTGGCGGCTTCATGGCAATCGGTGGCGGCCTGTTCGCCGGAATAGTCATCGGCTTTGCGCCGCAGTGGGTTTCTTCTCTCACCGGGCAGAGCCTCTAGCCATGCAAACGACCAAGCGTGGAGAGCCACTCGCGATCAATCAAGCCCTCAACAAACCTCGGCAAAAACTCGGGTTGAGTATGCCTATCTGGATGGGCATTGTGATTGCCTCGCTGATGGCTCTCCTGCTTCGGTTCTTTGTTCTATCTGTCGTAATGTTCCTTGCGATCACCACTATCTGCTGGTTGATCGTCCGCAAACACCCCAAGATGTTCCAACTGTGGGGCCTGAGCTGGACCCAGAAGAGCTACTATGACCCACGCAAACGCTAACCCATGGTTCACGCACGCCGGGGCCTCAAACAGTATCATGCCCATCGTGCGCTTCGTCACCCCTACTGTGTTTGCCAGCAAAACGCGCGGCTACGGATTGCTTTTTGAGGTCGATGGAGCGGACGAAGAAGGGCTCACGGACCCGGAAATAGCTTCCAAGATGCGAGGCGTGGAGGGTGGTGTACGCGGTCTTACCGAAGACTTCTCGCTCTACCAGTACATGCGAGTGACTTCCGGCTTCGAGATTCCACGCCAGAAGAAGTACGCCGATCCCATCACCCAATCCTTTGTGGACCACCGGCTGGACTTTCTTGCGAAGACTGCAAACTTTCGCCGGATCGACCTGCACTGGTGCCTCACCCTAGAGCCCAAGTTGACGTCTCCATTCGCGGCCAAGCCGAAGGATCAGGCCGACGAGAACGACCGGCTCATCTCCCAGCTTCAGAAGGCGGCGACCATCCTCGAAACGCATCTGAGCAGCGTTATCGGCTTGAAGGTTGTCGGCAAGGAGGAGGCCTTCAAATTCTTTGCAGAGTTGTTCAATCTTGAGGAATGGGCAGGACATATCCCGCTCGTTTCCGACCAGGGCGTAGACCAACAGATTGCGACAAGCGCGGTCTCATGGCACAACGATCATCTACGGGTAGGGAAGCGCCATGTGCAGTTGTTCTCCGGATCGAGCACGCCCGCCGCTTCGCAGCCCTGCCTCTACAACAGCATCACCAATCTGACTTGTGACAGCGTGCTCTGCACTACCTGGAGGCCGCAGTCTTTGTCCACCGTCCGTAAGGAAATCAGTGCCCAGGAAAAGTGGATTGACTTCTTCAAGGTAGGCATCTTTCAGCGTGTGATGGCGGGGAAGAACTTCGCCCAGCTCGACCAGGGCGCGGGTGCAAAGGCCGCTTCTGAGGGTGTCGATGATCTCGGCCTAGTCGTAAAAGAGTTGGGCAAAAAGGCCCAGGGCAAGTACACCGTCACGCTTCTCCTCTCGGCTGCGAGTGCGGAAGAACTCAGGGAGAATACGCCGCTCGTTCACCGGACCTTTGTAGATGCCCAGGCGACCGTGATCGAGGAGACCATCGGGAACCTCTCGGCTTTCTACGCAATGTTCCCCTTCAATCAGCGTTACAACGTCTTTTCTCTCTGGCTAGGAGAGGATCATCACGCGCGCCTTTCGCCAGTCTTTGCCCCGAACATCGGCCATCTGAAATCGGAAGATCTCGACAGCGAATACCTGAATGTCTTCGAGACCCGGCAGGGAACCCCGTACTTCCATGACGCCTACGTCAATGGTGTACGCGTCCAGCTCACCATAGGGCCTCCGGGCACCGGCAAATCCGTACAGACCAACCAAATGCTTGCCTTGGAGCGCAAATACCACGGCTTTACCTTCATTTTCGACATCGGCAATAGCTACGAAAGCATGGTAGAGCTGTACGGCGGCAAGGTGGACCGCATCGGTCTGGACGGCCCGCGAGTCAACCCGTTCGCTCTGGAGCCGACCGAGAAGAACCTCAAGTTTCTTTATAACTTCGTCAAGATGTTGCTCGTCAACGGTGGCGCCGTGCTCAGCCCGGAGGACGAGGATGCGGTGTTCAAGGAGGTGCAGGGTATGTACCTCATCGACCGCAAGATCCGCAGGCTCAGGAATCTCCTGCTGCCGAAGCACCTCAGCCGGTACCTCGCCAAGTGGATCGACAAGGGCGTCTACAACGCGATCTTCGACAACGTAGAGGACTCGCTTAGCCTCTCGCGCATCCAGTGCTGGGATTTCGCGGGCGTGTCCAAGGACTACCCCGACCTGATTGAGCCGCTGATGATATGGCTGCTGCGCCGGATTGATGACGTGGTGTACGACCCCAAGAACCTTGGCGTTCCCAAGCATGTCGTGATCGAGGAGATTTTTTCGAACATGAAGAACAAACAACTGCTCGAGGGCGCACTCTCCAGCATCAAGCAGGTTCGCAAGAACCTTGGCGGCGTCACCCTCATCGGCCAATCCGCGAACGACCTTGGAGAGAACGCAGATAGCATCGTGAACTCCTGCACGTCGTTTCTGCTGTTGCCAGATGCCACGTTCAACCGCCAGTTCTATGGCGAACTATTCAAGATGACGGAACAGCAATTGAACCTGTTCGAGAGCCTTGGACCACGTGAGGGGCTGCTGATGCGCCGCGACGGTATCACCAAAGTCGTGACGTTGAACCTGGACCCGCGCAGCTACGCGATCTTTTCGACCCGGCCCAAGGACAGAGCCCGCCGTGGGCGCTTGATTGCGAAATGGGGGCTAGAGGACGGCATAACCCGTTTTGTCGCAGGCGAAGACGCCTAGGTAGTTCCGCAACTCCACCACCAAACCAGCCAGGGAGACCGCCCCATGAAAACGCATCCATTCTTCACCGCGAGCACGTTCTTTGCAGTCTGTGTCTCCGGTGCATCCAGCCTCCATGCCCAACAGAAGGCCCCCAGAACCGTCCAGGTGAGCGCTACGACCGCGCCCCCGGTCATCCGGACCCTGCTCAATGAATCGACGCTCCTTGAGCTTCCAGCCGAGGAGAAGGTAGCCACGATCTTCGGCGGAAACACCGATGACTGGATTTTCAATGCCGGTCACGTCCCCAGCCGCTTCATCAGCGTCAAGCCCAAGGCAGCAGCAGCGAAGAGCAGCACCAACGTTCACATCATCTCCGACCATGGCAACGACTACACCTTGGAGCTGAAAGAGGTGTCGGGAGACCAGGCTGGAGGCTTCGATGCGACCGTTTTCTTGGAGCAAACCGACAAAGACGCCCAGAAGAAGATGGCCGACGCTCCGGTGTTCGTTCCAGTGGCCGAGGTGAAGGAGAAGGAAGACCGACTCGAAAGGGAAGCCGCCGAAGCCAAAGCAGCCGCTGCCGCCGACCGGAAGACGGCCGAAATCGCCCAGGAAAAGTACCAGAGCACCTATCCCAGCGCCCTCAACTTCGATTACAGCTGGGATCACAGCAAGGCGAAGGCTTTGGGTGTGCGGCAAATCTGGGATGACGGCAAGTTCACCTACATCCAGGGCAAGTTCGAGGAACCCCCGGTGGTTTACGAGCTTAAGGATAAGAAGGGCTCGCTCATCAATTTCCAGTTCGAGAACGGCCTCTACACCGTCCCCAAGCTCCTCGAGCACGGATACGTAGCCATCGGCAAGTCCAAGGTTGAGTTTCACCGCCAGGAGAACAACTAATGGGAACCGTCCCCGTAGCGCCGTCCACAAAGCCGCCCATCGGCAAGACCCTGCCCATCGTTCTCGCCTTGACCGGAGCCATAGCCCTGATTGGAGTTTCGACCGCCTACAACGTCATGACCGGCAGCGGCCACAAGCAGGAAGCCGCTAAGAGCACTCTGCCAGCTCGCCCGTCTACTGCCGACACCCAGCAGGTAAGCGGCTTCGAGAAGCAGCAAGCGCTGATCCAGAAGAGTGATGCCGAGCACGCCCAACTTCAGCAGGCAATAGCAGCAATGAACGCGCAGGAGCAGGGGATGCGGGCGCAGGAACAGGCTATGGGGCAGCCTGTCCCGCCGCCCGAAGCGGATGGAACAGCGCCTATGACCCCGGCCCAGAGCGCCGCGATCTACGGCACGAGCTCAAATGCTCTCAGGCAGACGTCCGGCCAGTCGGAAGCCCATGCCCAGGCGAAGCAGAAGGCGGCCGATCGTGAGAAGCACCGAGTGGAAGCCCTCAACAGTGACACCGTAGCCGTCGACTTTGAGACGCACGAGCCGACACCGGCAGGCCAAACACCGACAATTCAGATACCCACTTCTACCGCTCCCACCGTTGTAGCCAATCAGATCGTGGGCGGGGGCGAGTCGCCGGCTGCGCCGGAAGGTTCCAGACCGAGCGAAAAAAGGGAAACGAACGCGATGGCGGCGTACAACTTCGATGAGTATGGCGGCAAGCTTTACCGCGTCTTCGAGGGCACCGTTCTTGAAGGTGTCGTCACCAACCACGTAGACGGTGGCATGTCAGGCCCGGTCCTGCTCATGCTCACGACGGACTACTACTCGCACGACCGGCAAAACCTGCTTCTTCCTCAGGGAACACGGCTCATTGGCACAGTCACCGCAGTAGGGAATCAGCAGCAGCACAAACTCGCGGTTGTCTTCCACCGCGCCGTCTGCCCAGACGGGTTCTCCATCGACATCGACAAGTACGCTGGCCTCGATCAAATCGGGACCACCGGCCTCGCCACCAAGGTTGACCACGGCTATCTGCAAGCGTTCGCCGCCGCCGCCGCTATCGGGGGCCTGGGAGGACTCGCGCAGATCGGCAACGATGGGAGCGTCCTAACAACCAATAGCCAGATCCGCAACGGCATCTCCTCGCAAACCAGCCAGGAGGGCGAACAGGTACTCAATCACTTCCTCAATCGGCTGCCGATCATCACGCTCAAGGAAGGTTCGAGGGCGCGGGTCTACATCGGCAAAGACATCCTTATTCCCTCCTACGCAGACCATCGCGTCAACCCGACGCTCTAGGAGTTTCAAAGTATGAAGAAGCTAACCACAGCTCGCAGTTTCGTGTTCATTAGCGGACTCGCCGGGCTGGCAATGACAGTGCCAGCACACGCGCAGTTTGGCGGTGTGGTCTTCGATCCAACGCAATCCGCTCACGCGGTCCAGCAGATCTACAACGAAGACAAGAGCCTCCTGAATCAGGCAGAGGCAATCGCACAAGGCTCCCAACGGAACCTCACGTTGGTCCAACAGCTCAGCCAGGACGTCCAGATAGCCGCGACAGCACTGAAGACCTATAACCAGTCCGTCACGACCTACACCACCATCTTCAATAACCTGAAGTACTTCAATTCGAAGCAAATTTGGCAGTCAGTCGAGAATCAGCTCACTCTCACGAACGTTGCGAACAAGTACGGTGAAACTGCTGGCCTTCAGTCGCAACTGAGTGGCCAAAGTCAGAACGCAAGCCTTGTCTGGAAGATCATGAACCTTGCGATCTCCGGTACGTCATCCGGCTTCTGGAGCCAAGAGGTAGTCGGCAATAGCCAGCGGCTTTCTACCCTCGCGCACATCGAGGCGATGGATGCTGCATCAAGCCAGTGCCTTGCAGCAAGCGGGGCTTACCAAGCCAGCAGAGCGGCCAATCTTGCGGCCAATAGAGCCCTAAATTCGTCGGTCTACGACACGACCGACGCCACCAACAGCGAAGTTGAACAGCTCAACCTGTTGAACGTCTCCAACTCCCAACGCGCGGTAGAGGAGCACGCGCAGGGGCAAATCCATGCGTGCATGGCGGCCCAGGCAGCGGTCTCCAACATGGAGAAGCGCAACATCGCTTCGATGACGATCAACGATGCAAATTACAAGTACACCCAGCAGGCGAGCAATCCCACGTACCTCGGGAATGGATCGACCACCTGGACCACCTACTACTGAGCCAAATGCGGCAATCGGGCTGGCGCTGGACCTCTCAGCGCCTCGCCCTTCAACCCGAAACAAACGTTCTACATTCTAAACGTGAGAGTGAACCTATGAACACCACACCCGGAGCAGTCGATTGGCTCGCTCAATTCACTCAGGATCTGACAAACCTCACGACGCAAAACGGCGGCGCCCTGTCGAACTTCGGGATGATCCTACTTACCTTCATCGCGACCATGATCTTGATTGGTATTGCCGTCCGCATGTCGTCGTGGTCTGTGCATCTCGGGGGACATCACACGGTCAGTTTGGATGAGATGCGAACCTTCCTGTTCAGATTCCTTCTCTGCCTCGTGTTGGAGCACTATTGGGTTAACAACCTCCCAGGTGCGAGCTTCGGCTTCAATCGCATGTTCTCCTACATTGCCGCCGCCATCTCTCAAATCCTTGACCAAGCGCAGTTGAACCAAATGACGGCGCTGATCGCGGATGCTGGACACAACACGCCCATGCCCACGATCCTCGATCCTCTGGAAACCATCTGCTACTACTTTGTCGAAGGTCTACTAGGCATCGCTTCCGGGATCATTTTCCTTATCAACTGCAGCGCGTTCATCTTCTATGGCGTCGCCGCGTTATTCGGCCCACTGATGATTCCGCTGTATCTGACCGAGACGTTCCGAGGCAAGTTCCTGCACTTCGTCGAAGTGCTTCTGTCACTCGCCATGATTCGGGCGGTTGCCGCTGCATTCATCTTCGTGTGGTCTCAGTTCCTTACCGGATTTATGACGCAGACTTTCCATGGTGATTACAGCATCGCCATGTGGCTCGCAAATCTCATTCCGTTCACCACGATCTTCGTCGCCTTCATCCTCAACATGTTTCTTATCCCCAGCGTGACGCAGATGATCTTCGGCGGCGGTGCCGGTCTAGCCGGCAAGCTTGGCGAAACGGCGGAAAAGATCGGCGCACTCGTTGCAGCAGCCTAAAGGACCTCCAATGTTCACTCTGAGATTGCTTTACAGGAAAGCCGGACCATTGGGTAAGGCTTTCATGCTTGCCCTACTCCTCTTCGTCTTCATCTCGACCATCGTCCGCGTATACAAAGCCATCCACGCAACTAAGGAAAGGAACACAAGTGTCTACACACACCGCAATACCCGGTAGTGCACTCACAGCAAGGCAGCATGTCGAAGCCGACACGATTGGGAATCAGGTTTACTCAGCACATTACAGCGAGCGCAGGATGGCGAAAATCGCCATCGGCGCACTCGCAAGTATCTCCCTTGTGCTCTGCGGCGGACTGGTCGCGGTTTCGCATCGTCCCGTCGTCAATCGCTACATCCGCATTGACGAGGCTGGCAGGGCGCAGGCGATCCAGTATACCGACCTCAATTACAGCCCACGCGAGGGTGAAATCCGCACCTATCTCACGGATTGGACAGGGTATCGGCACACGATCAACCGCGAGACGATGGCGAAGAAATACCCCATGAACTACTACTTTCTTTCCTCAGCACTCGCCGCCCAGCTCATCGGCCAGGACAACGCCAACCACCTCATTACCCAGGTGACGAGCGGGCAGACGGAACAGAGCGAGGTCCAGGTCAACAACGTGACGATTACCTCGATGTCGCAGGAGAAAGTTGAGAACACGATCCTCTCCCGAGGGACGGCCCTTGAAACCTTCGATCTGATCTACCCGATGCGGACCTCCAGCAAGCCGCGCACGGAGCATTGGATCGCTTCGTTTACCTACTATTTGAATCCCGCCCAGGTGAGCGAGCAGGCGAAGACAAACCCGCAGTATGAAACGATCAATCCTCTCGGGTTGACCATCACCGAATTCCACGAGAACCGCGTTTCCGTAGATCCACTTTCAGGCCAGGGTTCCACCTTCCGCCCGGAGGTGAGCCGATGAGCGTGGAAAGCGGATGGGAGAAGGTTCTACCGTTCTTTTCGGAAGACCTTCAGGCGTTAATTCTCGACCCGACGATCAGCGATTTGATGGTGAACGGGACGACAGGTGTCTATGCCGACCGGGGCGGCGTCATCGAGCACATTCCGCTTCAGGACGAGTACAGCAGCGAACGTCTCGAAGCAGCGATCCAGCGAGTAGCCCGCATGATGGGCCAGGACCTCACGCACCAGAACCCGATCCTCAATACCCGGATGCCGGATGGCTCGCGTGTTGCGGTAGTTGGAGCGCCGTCCGCTATCGGCGGCCCTTCACTCACCATCCGCAAATTCAATCAGTGGTTTACGACCGATCAACTCATCGAGAAGGGAAGCATCCCCAGGGAGGCGCGGGACAGAGTTGTGCAGTTCCTTTTGCAGAAGAAGAACGGCATCATCGCGGGCGGAACCGGCTCAGGCAAGACAACCCTAATGAAAGCCATTCTTGACCACGTTCCTGTGACGGACAGGCTCATCGTGATCGAGCAGGTTGCGGAGTTGCGAGTGCTCCAGCCAAACACACTCCGCTGGGAAGCAGTCGATGCAATTCCTGGTCAGGTTGCGATCCTGCCGAGTGCATTGCTAGCGGCTGCGCTGAGGCACCGGCCCGACCGGATCATCTTTGGTGAGATACGTGACGAATGCGCTAATGATTTGTTGCAGGCAATGAACACAGGACACGGCGGAACGCTCACCACCCTGCACGCGAAATCGGCGTGGGATGCGCTCAGCAGACTATCGAATCTTGCCCTAAGCGCTCGCCCGAATATCAACCACAGCTTCATTCGCTCAGAAACAGCCGACGCAATCGACTTCGTTCTGTACTGCGAACGCCTTCCGAGTGGCAGGCGACGGGTGCGGGAGCTTATCTCCGTTACCGGCTACGACTTCGCCACTCAGAGCTTCAAGACAGAAGACCTTTACCGCGCCGCCGACGCCGGGGACGCGACTACGATCCCCAACCACGCAGCATAACCAGAAGTCCCGGAGGAACAAACAGTGCCCCTGCTCGACATCAAGCAAGTTCGCAAAGTCACCGTCACCTGCTCACTTGAAGAGTCAACCGCAATTCAGGTTGACCAGTATGCAGCCTTCGTCAAATGCCTTCCAGATGAAGTCGTGAACAAGGCTTTGGAGTACACCTTCGGCAAGGATTCGGACTTCCAGAAGTTCCGTTCCACAGACCCGAAGGTGGCCTCTCAGCTACGCATCAAGAGGCCCGCCACGGTGCCCACAGGTGCGCGGCGTGGGCCGAAGCCAGCTAGCCAGGTAGCGGCAGGCTGAAGTGCGTTCCTGCGAGGGGCCGGGCGCCCTTCGCAGGACGTGACGTACGGCGTCACGGAACCGCAACCGCAAGATCAGCGGCAAGAACAACAGCAAATGCAACAGCAACAACAAGGGCAAAAGCAACGGCATGCGCTTCGCACATGGAGAAGATGACACTCCACCCCTTCCAGGGTTGAGTTTGCAGCTAATCCGAAAACATACGTTATCGCTCTGAGCGCGAACAACTTAGGGGCACATCGTTTGCATACGTTTTCGGTCTGAAAACATACGCAAACGGCGAAAAAGAGGGCAAATGGCGATTGCTGGTCGAGGAACAGAGCTGGACTTGGAAGAACGCTTGGACCGTCCCAAAGGACGCGCCGCACGCGACAAGATGACTGGCGTGAGGTTCACGCAGGCCGAGATGGAGGAGGTTGATCGAGCCGCTAATTCCCATGGACAACTATTTGGGGAATGGGCGCGGGAGGTACTTTTGCGCGAGGCTCGCAAGTCTCGCGGCGACGCTCTTTTTACAGAGATTGTCGCCACGCGAATGCTGCTGAATCTCGTGCTGAAACCTCTCGCTTGCGGTCAGGTAATGACTGCCGAAGACTTCAGCGGCGTACTCGCAAACGTGCGGACAACCAAACACAAAGCAGCAGCGGATGTGATGGAACAATACGCAGCCGCTGAACCGAAGGAGCGTTAGCAAATGGCTACCCAATGGGGACGTAAAGAGACGGTTATCTGGCCTTTGCAGGTGCCAGTCTACACCATCGGCACAATGATTCTGTCCGTGCCGATCGTCATGAGTTTGCTTCTGGGGATGTACTTCATGAAGCCATTCCTGGCGCGCGAGTACACCGGCGACTACCTCAAGAGCGCAGCCGGGGCACAGTTCAAAATGCACAACTCATTCCGGCTGATCTTTCTTCAGGGAGGGAAGCGAGCGCCCCGGGTCGCCCAGCACCAGGACTTCGTCGCAGGCACAACAATCCTCCCAAATGGGAAGGAGCTTAACGTCCAGTTGTCTCCCGAAGCGCTTGCCCAGGGTTACACGACATTCGTTCGAACACCGGAGCGCAAGATAGATGACGACGCCCTTTATGGATGGTTCAGGACGGCGATCTTCGGGGGCGACGACGTTCTGAGTGCCTACGGTCCGGCATTGGCCGAAGCAGCAATCGTGGTGATCTTTCTTCTCTGTTTCGCCGTGCCCTTAGACTTCAAGCGGGGCAAGAAGATGAAGTATGGACGGTTGCTGCGCGGGCCCGTGATGTCGCCGCCCAAGCAGTTCAACGAGATTCTGAAAGGTGAAGGTCTCGGGATTCGGACTGACGAGAAAGGCGTCATCATCCGTCTTCCGCTGCGGGCAGAAGCCAAGCACGTTCAGGTGATGGGAGATACCGGAGTAGGGAAGACGACCCTGCTCATTCAGATGCTCGGACAGATCGAAGACCGCGGGGAATCGGCCATTGTGTACGACCCAGTAGGCGAGTACATCCAGCGTTTTTATCGCGAAGAGCGCAACGATGTCATTCTCAATCCGCTTGACGCCCGCTCCAACTATTGGTCGCCATCCGCCGAGCTGCGGAACCCGGCAGAGGCCCGCACGATCGCCGCGTCGCTCTATCAGCCAGCGGACGGAAAGCCCGGTGAGTTCTTTACGGAGACGCCGCAGAAGATCTTCGCCCACCTGATGAAGTACCGTCCGACGACTCAGGAATTAGTGGCGTGGATGTCGAACCCAGATGAGATCGACCGCCGCGTGGAGGGGACCGAACTTGAGTCGATTATCTCCAAAGACGCTCCCGATCAGCGGAACGGCGTACTCGGTTCTCTGGGCCTGATAGCCGACAGTCTGCGTCTCCTGCCAACCAAAGAGCAGGCCATGGACAAAGAATGGAGCGCTACCAAGTGGGCTGAGAAGCGGGAGGGCTGGATCTTCCTCACCGGCACCGAGGCCGAGCAGGAAGCGCTTCGACCCCTCCATTCCCTTTGGATTGACTTGCTCATTTTGCGCTTGCTCACCCTGCCCAAGCCAGGGCAGAAACGGGCTTGGTTCGTTCTTGACGAGCTGGCGACCTTGCAGAAGCTCCCGCAGTTCCACAGCGCCTTGACTAAAGGCCGCAAGAGCGACAACCCAATTATTTTCGGCTACCAGGGCAAGGCCCAACTGGAGGTGATCTACGGCCACCTAGCAGAGGTTATGCTGTCCCAACCGGCCACCAAGTTCGTGCTGAAGACTGCCGAGCCAAAAGCGGCGAAGTGGGCCTCTGAGCTAATTGGAGACATCGAGATCGAGCGTGTACGGGAGACCGTAGCGGACGGCAAGCGGGCAGGGAAGAGCTTCACCATGGATCGGCAGATCGAGCCCTTGGTGATGAGTTCCGAGATTGCAGGACTTGAAGACCTCCATTCATTTCTGAAGCTGGGAAACAACGTAACGCGGTTTAGCTTCCCCCACATGGACCGGCCTCTCATCGCACCATCCTTCGTTGCCCGCGACATCCCCGAGGGCGATATGTGGCTGAATCCTCTCGCCCCTGCGAAACCAAAGCCGCCCGCGTCATCCGTGCCGGCCGCCGCAGCTCCGCAAGCACCGATAGACGCTGTCAGCGTCGAGCCTGTCCTGAAGAAGAAGAAAAAGACTCCAGCGCCCACGCCTGAGCCAACCGCCATTCCAGCGCCGCCACCAGCAAATGTCCCCGCGTTCGGACCGGCAATTATGGTTCCGGCTACCCATCCCAGCAGCGATCTATAGACCAGGAAGGAGGACTCCATGCTCACAATTTCCAAGGCTCTCAATTCAGGCCAGGCACAGACCTACCACCAGATGGAATTCACCTCCAATACCCAGAGCTACTACAAACAGGACGGAGCAGTTGCGGGTGAATGGCAAGGCCAGCTCGCGTCCAGAATGGGCCTGTCCGGTGCCGTCAGCCCAGAGCAGTTCACACGTCTGACTGACGGCCAGCACCCTGACACCGGCGAGCAGATGGTGAAGCACCGGACCGCCCAGGAATACAAGAATCCAGACGGCACCACGACCAACGCGGTAGAGCATCGGGCGGGTTGGGACGGCACCTTTTCAGCGCCCAAATCTGTTTCCCTCACGGCTTTGGTGGGAGGCGATGAGCGAGTCCGCGAAGCCCATAGTTCCGCCGTCACCGCCGCCGTTGCCGAGCTGGAGCGTTATACCCAGGCTAGGATCGGCGGCAACAATCCAGCCGAAACCACCGGCAAACTCATTGCAGCTAAGTTCGAGCACGACACCGCCCGCCCGGTCGAAGGCTACGCCGCTCCCCAGCTCCACACCCACATCTTCATGATGAACGTGACAGAACGGGCAGACGGCACAACCCGAGCCCTCCAACCCCAAAGCCTGTTCGACACCCAGAACTATGCGACCGCCGTATATCAGTCCGTGCTTACTTACAAGCTGCGGGATCTGGGGTATGAGATCGAGGCAGGCAAAAGCGGAGCACCGGAAATCAAAGGCTACTCTCAGGAGTATCTAGACGCTTCCAGCCCCCGGTCTCAGCAGATCAAAGAGCATTTGGCGAAGACAGGCTACACCGGCGCGGAGGCTTCGCAGATCGCCGCCCATGCGACACGCGACAAGAAAGTCGTTCTGTCCCCGGAGCAGGTTCTAGAAGCTCATCGGAGTATGGCCGCGTCGTTTGGCAACCAGCCCGAAACAATAGTGGCCCAAGCCCGAGAGCGAGCCCATACGCAGGCCCGGACACCCGAGCAGACGACCAGGGCGAAGGAAGCTGTCACCTACTCACGAAGCAGCAACTTCGAGCGCGAAGCTGTTATCGACGAGCGGACCTTGATGCGTGATGCGCTTCGCCGGGGCATGGGTGAGACCACCTTTGCCCACGTCAGAGCCGAGTTCGACGCCCGCCACAGCCAAGGAGATTTTCTACAGCTCAAGGGGGAGAAGCACGCCACAGGCCGCAGCTTTACCACCCCGGAAACCATCGCCAACGAACGGGCAAACGTGCGGCATGTGATAGCTGGACAGAACAGCGTCGAGCCGATCATGAGCCAGGATCAGGCTGCAGCTCAGGCCGCAACCAGGAAGTTTCTAAACGAAGCGCAGAAAGGCGTTATCTCCGATGTCCTAACGTCCACGGACCGCATCCACGGCGTTCAGGGCCTCGCAGGAACTGGCAAAACCACGGTCCTTGCCAGCATCCGTGAAGGGGCTGAAGCGAATGGCTATAGGGTTGAAGGTTTTGCCCCAACGTCACGCGCAGCCGGCCAGCTCCGAGAAGAGGGAATTGAAGCCACAACCCTGCAAAGTTTCCTCGCACGAGGGCAGAATGATCCCAACGCCGAGACTGTCAGCCCACATCTCTACATGCTGGACGAGTCAAGCCTTGCCAGCACTAAGCAAATGCGAGCCTTCCTGGACAAGATCAAACCGGAAGACCGGGTATTGGTGATCGGAGACACTGCCCAGCATCAGGGAGTGGACGCGGGCCGACCGTTCCAGCAGATGCAGGATGCCGGGATGCGGACCTCGCAGCTTGACCAGATCGTGCGCCAGAGAAACAACCTGGAGCTGCTGGAAGCGGTCCAGCACCTCGCCAGAGGCGAGACGGTCAGAGGCATCGAAATGCTAGCCCAGCAGGGTCGCATCACTCAGGTTGCAGACCCTAACGACCGCATCAAGGCCATCGCCAAAGACTACGCAGCGAGCCCCGAGCGCACCATCATTGTCTCTCCCGACAACCGCAGCCGCCAGCTCATCAATCAGGCTGTACGGATCGAATTGCAGGAAACTGGAAGGCTCGGAGCGGAGCAAAAGACGTTTTCCGTTCTAGCGCATCGTTCCGACATGACCGGCGCAGATCGAGAGTGGGCAGCACGATACAAAGCGGGAGACATTCTCAAATACGAGAAGGGCAGCAACGCCCACGGCATAGCCAGGAACACCACGGCCGTCGTGCTTTCCGCAGACGCCAGGAACAACACCGTCACCGTTCAGCAAGAGGGCGGCAAGCCCATCACCTACGACCCAAAGCGGCTGAAAGGAGTAAACGCCTACCGCGAGACTGACAAGGAGTTTGCGTCCGGCGATCGAGTCCAGTTCACTGCCAAAGACAAAGATTTAGGCGTCAACAACCGCGACCTAGGCACCATCACCAAGCTCGAAAACGGGCAGATTAGCGTACGGATGGACGGTAATACCCAGCGCACCATCCAGTTTGACCCGGCCAGGATGAGGCACTTCGATCACGGCTATGCTGTCACCTCCCACGTCTCGCAAGGACTCACCGAAGGCCGCGTTATCGCCAACATCGACACGGATGCGGCCCGCTCCCTTATCAATACCCGGCTAGCCTACGTCGCGGTCTCACGTGCGGAGCATGACGCGAGGATCTACACCAACGACGCGAACGGACTTGGTGCACGGCTGGCGACCGACGTAAGCAAAACGTCCGCAGTAGACTTCCGCAAGTCACCCAACCCTGCTCCTCAGCAAAACGCTGTAGTCCAGACGCATGAGTATGCAGACCCGAACCATCGCATCGCAGCCGTTGCCGCTGCTTACGCGGAGCACCCTTCCAGCACCGTCATCATTGCCAGGGACCCAGCCGAGCGGCACGAATTGAATCAGCTCATCCGAGCCGATTTGCAAGCGTCGGGCACGGTCGCGCCGCATAGCAGATCATTGCCGGTCTACGTAGAGAAAGAATTGGCGAACCCGAAGCTAGCGGCTCAGTACGCACCCGGCGACATCATCCAGTACCGGCACGGAAGCCCAAGCAGCCAGGGGATTCCAAGCGGCAGCGCCGCCGTCGTCGTCGCCGCCGACACCAGGAACAATCAACTTACCGTCAGGACCTCCTATGGCGACGAGGTGATCTACAGTCCTCATCTGACTACTGCCATGACATCCCAGAGCAAGGTCTACCGAGAGGAGCATCGAGAGTTCGCCCACGGAGATCGAATCCGAATGACGGAAGCGAGTGTCGTGCAAGGCATCAGAAAAGGCGACTTTGGCACAATTGCCGCCATTGGAGATAACCTAGAAGTGCGTCTCGACAAGGGCGAGAATGTGCAACTGACCAAAGAACAGGCCAAGCACATCGAGCACGGCTATGCCGTTGAAAGCCTCAAGACAGGCGCTCCAGACAAAGTTCTTTTCAGCCAAAGCGGTTCATCCCAAGCCACATCCGAGGCCGTTTCCCTCGCCCATACGGGACGGGACGTAAGCGTCTACACATCGGATAGTTCCGCCCGTATGAATGCTGTAGCTCCCACCATTGCTCTCCCGGAACAATTGAAGCCTTCCATCGCCCTTCCAGTTCAGCAGCAAAGCGAAGCTCCTTCCCCCGCAATTGCGCCGGAACAAGCTCCAGTTGTCCACCACCGCCATAGTCGTGGGCGCTAACCTCCAAGGATTCAAACATGCGATTCCTCTCCCCCACCCGCATCCTCATCACTACTTCTCTTGTTTGCGCCTTGGCCCCTACCCCGGCCTTTTGCGCTCCAAACAATCGGGCGATTCGTGACCAGCTTGTGGCCCTCTACCCACTCACCAGGGTAGGAATGAACGGTTTAGACGGTTTCGACTACACTCGGGTCACTGAGCCGGGACCCATCCTAGCCGTCCGGCTTCCCGGCATTTACGCCGACGTTGCGAACACCAAGAACGCCATCATCGAGACAAATTACACAAACGGTCAGATCACCCAAGCGACCGGCTTTGCCGCCGCCTTCGGTGGCAACACCAGCCATTCGCGCACGCTTGCTCCGAATGAGAAGGTCTATGTCACGCAGATTACCGTGAAGCGGGATGCAGCCATGTTCGAGTTGCTCACGGTCGATGTCGCAACTTTGGGAGACGGCCGAGGAACCCGCTATAGAGCCGAATTGAACGTCAAGCTCCCTGGTTTGGAGAACATGACACCGGAGGATATGAAGAAGACCATCGATACCGTAATCACCGACCCGGCCACAGCCTCAGCCGTCGAGAGCAAGACGATCAAGCTCGGCATGAGCCAGGACGAGGTGAAGAAGTCACTCGGCAACCCGGACAAGATTGTCGATCTAGGCCCGAAGCAGGTCTATATCTACAAGGATATGAAGGTAGTTTTCCTTAACAGCCAGGTGTCCGACGTTCAGTAGGTTGAGTGTTTCAATTTCTCGTTTCGCCCGTCGTCGATGGCGGTGGCAATGTGGGAGATGCCAGCTTCACCGGCGCCTTCCAAGGAGCGGTGTGAAGGGTGGGACAGATTCACCGTTCCACGCTTTGCAAGGTTTCGGCATTTCCACGGCCTCGTTTGGCCGCTCAACTCTGGAGGAGAAACCATGCCGTTAGGAAAGCGCTGGATAGGCTGCATGCTAATCGGAATCGGGCTGATGTTATTTGGGGTCTCTCGGCAACACTGGCAAGAGTGGTCAGGGCTTGCAATCCTTGCTGCTGGGATAGTCCTTGTTCTGCCAAGCCGGATCACAGGAAGCCCCTCAACCTAAATCACACGGCCTTGATCGGGCCGCTAGGTCACGATCTACGCAGAGGAGAAGGGCCAATGACCACCAAGACGGTCGTGAACACACAATATGTCACTGACGAATACAAAGCGTTTCTTGCTCACACCGCCAAGCGGATCAAAGAGTTGCGGCTTCAGCGCGGATTGACACTGCGCGACATGGTCGTGGTTCATGGCTATCACGATTCAAATTGGAGACGGATGGAACGTGAAGGAGTCGGAAGCGTGCAGTCGTTGCTTCGCATTGCAAAGGCGTTCGGAGTGCCTCTTACGACGATCACCACTGGAGATTTCACCCCAGAAGCTTGACTTTTCAACCATAGAGACTGTAGCTTGTATGTAATTCATTACAAACGACTTATGTCTGATAAGTCTTCTTACGTATAGTTGAGCTGTGGCGGCTCATGAGAATGTCATGGTCTCTCTCAAAGCGAGCTGTGATCTCAGGAATGACGGGATGCTATCGGCCGAGGCGATCCAAGGCGTCAGGCGTGTGTTGATCCACTCGGCGGCGTGTGATAGCGTTTTTCCATGCGACACTCGTCGAAGAGAAACAAGCTTGAGCTGTCCGGCCTTTACACCGTCGCCGGTACTCGCTGTTGTTGTTGCTCGTAACACCTCTCCCGAGAAGATCCGCACATTGTTGAAGTAGAACTCGGCTTTCCTGTCATTGGATTTCATTCGATGTCGGTTTGTTGAATTGCGCGGGTATTCTTCTCGATCCTCTCCCTGCTGCTTGAGCTTCCCTCCCGCATGGCCCTGGGCATGCGCGCACGCAGGTCTTCGCTCGTTATCGAGTTACCATCCCGCACGACAACCTGGCCTGCGCCCTCTATCCGGCCTTGAGGAATGTCATGAATCGTTTGAAGCTCTCTGGCTTACTGCTCCTGTCCATGTCCCTGCCTCTGTCACATCCAAACGCCTTTGCTCAAACCCTTACGACCGCCACGGTCGTTGGCGTGGTGACCGATTCGTCAGGCGCGGTCATTCCGCAGGCGAAGATCACCATCGTGCAGATCGACACGGGTTCTGTCCACGAGACGACATCCACCTCTTCGGGCGAGTACCGTTTTCCGTTCCTGAACCCC
This sequence comes from uncultured Acidobacteriaceae bacterium, assembly GCA_964245715.1. Lineage (GTDB taxonomy): Bacteria > Acidobacteriota > Terriglobia > Terriglobales > Acidobacteriaceae > Edaphobacter. The sequence goes on from CAXTNM010000008.1 coordinate 86,169, forward strand.
GGCGACTACAAGATCACCGCTGAGGCTCAAGCGCTCGACACGACACAGATCTCAATCCATCTGCTGGTGGGTCAGGAGAAATCGATTCCTTTGCACTTATCTGTGAAGTCCCTACAGCAGGTAGTCCAAGTGACGGATACGAGCGATCTTCTTCAATCCGAAAACGCGAACAACGTCACGAGTTATGACCAGCATTACATCGAGAACACACCAGTGAATGGCGGCGATGTCACCAACATCGCGTTTAGTACTCCTGGAATCCGGCTCAACGTGGGCGGCGGCAATACCAACTTCAACGTCAATGGATTGCCTTTTAGCTCGGTGCTGTTCACGGTCAACGGAGCGGATATTGTCGAGCCCTACAACCTGAACAATAAGTCGGGTACGAGCAACAATACGCTGGGCGCGAACGATGTAGCCGAAGCCGCCGTCATCACCAACGCTTACAGCGCGCAGTATGGCCGCGAGGCTGGCGCGCAGGTGAACTATGTCACCAAGTCCGGCGGCAACAAGTTCCACGGCAACCTCGTGGAGAACTACAACAGCCAGATCCTGAACGCTAATGACTACTTTAACAATCAGGCCGGCACGCCGCGTGGACGAGCCACAGCCAATCAGTATGCCGCTTCAATTGGCGGCCCGGTCATCCTCCCGCATGTAGCCGATCTTCGCGACAAAGTGGCGTTCTTCATCAACACTGAGGGGCTGCGTTATGCGCTGCCGACGACCGGTGTCGTGTCGGTGCCGTCGCCACAGTTTGAAAGCTATGTTCTAGGGAAGGTTCCAGCGGCTTCCGCTCCCTACTACAAGGAGCTGTTCGGCCTTTACAACGCGGCTCCGGGCGTTGGGCGAGCGGTGGCTGTGACGAACGGTACGGGACAGTTGCAGGATGGAACGGGAAACCTGGGTTGCGGTAACAAGGGCTTTTCAGGTACCCCTGTGCCAAATGGCGGAGGAATCACCTTTGGTGGTGCTTCGGGGATTCCCTGCTCGCTTGCATTCCGCACGACGGCATCGAGCGTGAATACCGAGTATTACGTCGATGGCCGAGTGGACTGGAACATCGATAGCCAACAGAAGGTCTACTTCCGCATCAGCCGCGACGCCGGGGTGCAGGCGAGCAGCACCAGCCCCATCAGTCCACTGTTCAGCACTGTGAGCCCGCAGCCATGGGTCATTCCGCAGTTGAACTACACCTACACAATCACGCCGAAGCTGGTGAACAACTTCGTCCTGAACGGAAACTACTACTCGGCGGTGACGGGGCCAACCAACTTCTCGGCAGCGCAGACCGCGCTTCCGTTGGGCTTCAGCTTCTCCGATGGAGGCGCGGGCAATGCAGGTTTCCAGGCGATCGCGGCTAGCGTTCCCAACGGCCGGCGCGGGCAGCAGCTTGGCATCATCGACGACGTCTCGTGGGAGCACGGCAAACACACGCTGCAGTTCGGCATCAACAACCGCGAGAACCGCATCAGCAGCACGGCAAACCAGAGCGGCTCCATCGTGGGTACCTACACGTTTGGCAGCGTGCTCGACTTTGCCAACGGTAGCGTAGCCGATGCGAAGAACCTGAACAGCTTTTCGCAGGCGTTTCCGGTCAATCCCGCGGTTCACATCCGTGTCGACTCGCTTGATTTCTACGGGCAGGATGAATGGAAGATCCGACAGAACCTGAATCTTACCTTTGGCGTGCGGTTTGAGTACCAGGGCAATCCTTTGTGCAAGGAGAACTGCTACTCCAGAGCCAATACAGCATTCCTGGCGCGAGACTACCAGGCGGGCGCCACGGTCCCCTACAACGCGACGCTGCAGACGGGGATCGGCAAGGTCTTCCAGCGGTTCGACGGCGTCATTCCGGAGCCGCGCTTTGGCTTGGCGTACTCTCCCTTTGGTGCGAGCAAGACGGTCTTCCGCGGAGGCATCGGCCTGTTCGCGAACACCATCGCGGCTAACGTTGCAGCCAATATCTTTGGCAATGCACCCTATAAGTTCACGCCTAAAGTCACAACAGGAACGGTAGGTCTTGCAAGCGATGCGACGACCTCTCAAGCGAACGCGGTCGCTTCGGACGCGGCGTTTGAGAGCGGCTTCGCGAACGGCTACACGCTGGCGCAGTTGAAGGCCGCGGTGCCGAACTTCTCTTCGCCCACCTTGTATGTGAACCCGAACAGATTCCACACGATCCGTGCTCTGGAGTGGAGCTTCGGCGTCGAACAGCCGTTCAGCTCGAGGGATGTATTCTCCGCGACCTACAGCGGCACGCATGGATACGACGAGTCACTTACGAATGCCGCAGTGAACGGGTCTTCAAGCTCCGGCTTTGATGGGCTTCCGACAACAACGCCCGACCCCCGCTTCTCGGTCGTCACGCAGATCTTCGATGAAGGCTACTCCTGGTACCACGGGCTGACACTGCTTGAGCAGCATGCCTTTACGCATGGCTTCCAGGGGCAGGTTAGCTACACCTGGAGCAAGGCGCTGCAGCTTGGCACCATCTACAACCCGACGGCGTATTCAGCCGGGACCGTCGTGACGACGAGCGCACGGAATGCGAACTACGGTCCCACGTCATTCGACACGAGGCACAATCTGTCGGGAGATCTTGTCTACTCCACGCCCCGGCTGAGAAACCGTTACCTCGATCGCAGTTTCGGCGGATGGAAGCTGGGCACTAAGCTGTATCTCTACAGCGGCCGGCCGTTCACAGTAACTGACAGCGGTGTGGCTCCGGCGCATGGGTTCTCAAGTTCGTTCAGCGGAAACGTGCTGGCTGACGTCACGGCTCCTGCTGCCGTCGGGGTCCACTGCGGCGCAGCTGCGGTGCACACACCTTGCTTATCGACCGCACAGTTCGCCTCGGCAACGGCGCAGCAGGACTTCGGCAACGTTCGGCCGAATGCCTTCCGGGGACCGGGTTTCTTCTCCATCGCTTCCCAGTTGACGAAGGTCATCCCGGTCACCGAGCAGACACACTTCGAACTTGGGGCCGATGCCTACAACCTTACGAACCACGTCAACTTCGCGGTGCCCAACTCGGACGTCAACAAGGGAGCGACGCTGGGGACGATCACCTCCGACGTGAGTGTGCCGACAAGTATTTACGGTACCGGGCAAGGCGCTATCGTCTCGGGACGCGTGCTGGTCGTCTTCGGAAAGTTCATCTTCTAATCCCGGGGCCGTTCTCGCTCGACTTGCGGGACGGCCCCCAATCTTATGGAGTTTGCCATGCGAACCACTTACCTGATCCCTCTTCTGATGATCTCTTCACTTTCCTTTGGTCAGACGCAGAAGCTGACGCTGGATGACATCCTGGGCGGCTCCGGTGCCGGCAGTGCTTACCGTGGACGAGGGGACGAGTCGGCACTCTCAGCCGATGGCAAGTACAAGTTCTCGCTGGAACAAGGGCAGCTAAAGGTTGCTGCTCTGGCTGGCGGGGTCGACAAGGTACTTGACGCGTCGGCGGGTCCGAAGACTGACGTGCACTGGTCTAAGGACAGTAGGCATCTCGCCTACGTGAAGGATGGCCAAGTGTGGGTTGTGTCTACCGACGGCGGGGATCCCCTTCAGCTTACGCACGATCCCAAGGGGCCTGGCGACCCGCGAGGAGCCAGTGACGGTCACATTCAGTGGAACCCAAAGGGACGCTGGATACTCTTCGAGTCGGGAACAAAGGGCTACAACGAGCTCTACGCGGTCGATCAGAATGGAGGCAAGCCAAACCTAATCGCGGCCACAGAGATCTATCACGGCAAAGATGTGATCGCGCCGAAGCTTGCGCAAGACAGGGGCGATGCGGTCTCCTCCGATCGCTTTGATGCCCGGCCCCAGTGGTCGCCGGATGGTACGCATCTTTCGTACACGGAACGTTCGCGCGAGTTCTTTTCGGGCAAGCTAAAGGTCGTTCCGTTCGACTCGGACAAGGGTGTCGCAGCCGGGCCTGCCCTGGACCTCTACACCGCAGCCAATGACCCTGGCGGAGCCTGGGCGGTGAACACAGCCGCATGGTCACCAGATAGCAAGACCCTTGCCGTGGTTCTGCAGGAAACGCACTGGGACAAGATCTGGCTGATTCCTGCCGCAGGAGGAAAGCCGCGTGAGTTGACCTTTGGCTCGGGGGAGGACGAGGAGCCAATCTACTCGCCTGACGGCCATTGGATCGCCTTCCTGTCGAATCGCGACCTGCCCGAGCAGCGCCATATCTGGGTGGTGCCAGCAGAGGGCGGCGAGCCGAAGCGGCTGACGAATCTGGATGGCATCGAGGGCGAGCCACGCTGGTCTGCCGACAGCCAAAATATCCACTTCAACCAACGAACGACACTCGGTACCACAGCAACCTATGTTGCGCAGGTAAGCGGAGGCACGGCACCGCAGTTGGTCGGCGAAGTGCATCACTCGAAGTTCGAAGATGTTGGGATCACACCGGTGATCGTTCATTGGAAGAGCAAGGATGGACTGCCGATCTCAGGCATTCTTTACAAGCCCGCCGACTACAAGCCCGGAACGCGGTACCCGGCGGTGATCCTTGCGCATGGCGGCCCGGAAGGACAAGTGACGCTGACGGTGTCGCCGTGGTCCATCTTCCTGGCGGATCAGGGGTACGTGGTTCTCGAGCCTAACTTTCGCGGCAGCACGGGCTATGGAGAACGCTTTCGCAATGCCAATGTGGAAGACTCAGGCGGCGGTGAGATCGATGACGTCGTTGCGGGCGTGCAGTACCTGGTGAGCTCAGGGCTTGCAGACGAAAAGCATGTTGGCATCTCCGGAGGCAGCCATGGCGGGACGGTGGTTGCGAACGCCGTGGCCAAGTACCCCGATGTCTTTGCCGTGGGGATTGAAAAGTTCGGGGTCGTCGACCGTGCGCTCTTCCTGCAGTACACCAATCGCAACTCGGCCATTCGCTGGGAGACCAAGATGGGCGGTCCGCCGGAGAAGAAGCCAGCGGTCTACCGCAAGGCCAACATACTGCCGGACGTCTCGAAGATCAAAGCTCCGCTGCTGATCCTGCACGGGGAAGAGGACCCGCAGGTGCCACCGCAGGAGTCGCAGGAGCTTGCCGCGGCGCTGAAGGCCGCAGGCAAGACCTACAGCTACTTCACCTATCCCCACGAGGGCCACGGCTTTCAACAACGCGAACATCGTGAGGACGCGGATAGGAAAGAACTCGGTTTCCTTAACAGGTACCTCAAGCCGGCTGGAACACAGTGAGCGAAAGCCACTACTCGCTGGGTGAGCAGTGCGCCGCTTTATGGCATTGGCTGTTCGCGATCCGAGCAATCCATCAGGACGGCTTTGCTCGACCTCGTCATTTCCGGGTGGACAAAGAAGACTGCACAGGTCGAGCTGGATGCGATTGCCTCTGAAATCTCACCCCAAACGATGGACTACTCAACCAGATATCCGTAGCTTATAGGTAGATATTAGAAAAGACTTACGTCTGGTCATGCAGCTCATGTAGAGTTCGTTCCATCCCGGCGCTCTGCCGGTGATCGGCCATTGTTTGTAGTCATCTCACGCGAGATGTTTAGATAGATCATTGCGTCGGCTCATCTCCATGTTGTTGCTCGCTGTGTTCGGCTTGCCGTTCCTGCTCCGCATGCTGGCCATGGGACAGGATGCGGAGGCTGGCCTGCCCGCGTGCTGCCGGCGCAATGGCAAGCACCACTGCGTGATGAGCATGGACGAGCGGGGCAAGCTCGTCGTCAGTCACGATCCGCACTTTAAAGCACCTGCTGAAAAATGCAACTTCGTGGAACGCTTGAATCGTTCGTAATCATGTTCCAACCGAGCGGTTTGCATGGCCTCTTTTCTGTACCAATGACCGAACTGACAAACCTGGATTACGAAGCGGACACCGTCCTGGGGAAGTTTGTAACGGACGCATGGCAAAGGCTTGCGGAGTGCAGGTCCTTCGCCGAACGTGTGCGTTTCGTAGAAGGTCTCTTGCTCAGACGACTTCTTCAACTTAAAAGCGAGAGTGGCGTCGGAGCTGCCGCGCGACGCATCATGGCCAGCGGGGGCCACCTGAACGTCTCCACGATCGCTGATAGCCTCGGAATCAGCGTTCGACAATTTGAACGTCGCTTCAAGAATGAAGTAGGAATGCGTCCCAAGCTTTTCGCCAGGGTAAGCCGTTTCGAAGCGGCTCTCGACTATAAAGCGCGATTCGCCTCAACACCTTGGACCCAGGTCGCGCACACCTTCGGCTATTACGATCAAATGCATATGGTTCACGACTTCACTGAGTTCACCGGCGGAACCCCGTCTAAAGCGCTTCACGAGTTGGAGACCGTGTTTGTAGAGCAGATCAGGATCTTGCGAGCAGGCAATCCGTCGAAGTCTGCCCATGCTGATTCACGCCTCATGTTCTAGCCTCGAGGTAACGCTTGTAGATTCGCCTTTCGAGAATCATGAAAGTGGCCCGGCTTAAGGAGGAGGCGCCCGCGTCGTGACCGTCAACCTGTAGCGCACACGACTTCTTATCGTTGATAAGTAGCCCAGTTTGCACTTGGCGCGAAACCGCCGATGCGCGTTTCCAGACGCTCTCAGGCTGGAAACGTACATTGACCTCAACTCGCCAGTCGACCTAGCTTATCCGGCAGAGTTGTAGCCCTTTTCTGCCATGCGTTGTCCCATCTGCGCATACATTTGCGTGTCGCGCGGCTGTACCGTAGCCAAGCCGTCTACGTATCGGTTGTACATGCTGAACGCTGCCGCGATGAGAACGGTGTCGTGGATATCGAGGTCAGTGGCACCGTGCGCGCGCGCTTCTTCCACGAGCTCCCGGGTGACGCGCTTGCCGTCGATCTGAACTTGCTCTGCGATGGCCAGGAGCGACTTCAACTTTTCAGAGATCGCCGCAGATCGGAAGTCCCGGCAGACTGCGCCTACCAGGGTCTGGTCACCCCCGTTCAGATGGCTTGCGGCTGCTCCATGACTCGTCTGACAGAAGTAGCATTCATTCCGCGAGGAAACAAACGCAGCGACGAGTTCACGATCGAGCGAACTAAAGCCTTCCGTACCTGAGGTGTGCAAGAGAATGTGGGCGAGCTCTCGCATCGGTCTGGCGGTCTCAGGGCGAAAGGCAAAGCCGGCTGTGATTCCGGGCATGTCATCGGGCAAAGCGATGTGAGGCATGGTTATTCCTCCAGTGGTACTTCGATGGGTATGAGTTCTTCAAGACTGGTGGGGCGGGTGGTGCGCTCCCCGCGAAGCAGGAGGCTCAACAACGCCGCGAACAGAGCGACAACCGCGAGCCCGATGATCAAACGGGACTGGTACGAACCGAAGCGGTCATAAAGGCGCCCAACTACCAACGGGCCGGTGGCGCCCCCGACGGCGTAGGCCGTCCATGTAAGACCGTAGAGGACGGAAAAATGTTTTCGTCCGAAATACTTCGCCAGCAGGTACGGCACGATATCTGCTTCGCTCCCAAGCCCGAGGCCTAGCAGCGCGGCTCCTAATAGGGCAAGAGGAGAGGTGCCTGCAAGAGCGAGGATGAATGTGCCTATCGCCGAGAGCATCAGGATGAACGTTTGTATCCTCTGCGCGGAGAACCTGTCGATCAGGAAGCCGGTGCACAGACGGCCGATGATGCCCGCCCCACCCCGCACGGAGAGCGCAAGCGCCGCGGACTGCGCGGCGATCCCGTGCTCGGTGAGCATCGCCGCAATGTTCGTCACCAGACCATTTTCGCTGAACGCGGAGAGCATGATGATGAAGGCCAGAATCCAGAAGGGCGTGGTGCGGAGAGCCGCTCGGACCGTTGCGCCCACCACTAAGTTGTCGTCCGCTTGCGCCGCCAAGACGGGCTTGTTGCGTACGAGCAGAGCGGTGAGCGGAAGGCCGAACAAAGCGATAGAGCCCAGCATCAGATACGCGCTGCGCCAGCCATGGTGATCGATCATCCACTGCGTTGCCGGTGGAATCAGGATCGAACCCACGCCGCTGCCGGTGAGGATGACCGCGATCGCAATGCCTCGCTGCTTCTTGAACCAGGTGAGGATGGTGCGCGTGTACGCGAACTGCGCGGTGCCATTCGCCACCAGACCAAGAACGAAGTAGGTGAGGTAGAAGCGCTTGATGTTCGGCCCAAGCAGGCTGAGCGAACCCAGGGCAAGCGCGAAGACGAGGATCGAGGGCAGGATGATCCGGTGCGGCGCAAACCGGTCGAAGAGCATGCCGATTCCTGGAGACACGAGGGCCACCGTAATCGCCGCGAGCGCAAACGTGCCAGAGATCGCTTGGCGCTGCCATCCGAAGGCGGCGTGCAGCGGATTCAGAAAGAGGCTGAAGGTATACGGCACGATGGGCGCAAAGCTCACGCTCACGCCCACAAAGGCCGCCGCGGCAACCTTCCAGCCGGCGTATCGTGCAGAGCTCTCGTTCGTTATGAGTGGCGCTGCGTCAGTGCTCACAGCGCCTCCCCAAGTGTTGCCAACATGCCTTGTGAAGGCAAGCCGAATGCGTTCACCACGCGGTTGAAGCACGCAAAGAGGGCGGCGAGATGAATAGCTTCCGCAATCTGCAGATCGGGCCAGCCTGCTGTGCGAAGCGTCTGTATATCCAACGGGGTGATGGATTGCGAGTCGTCCGTGATCTTCTGAACGAACACCAGCAAAGCATTCTGGGCTGAATCGATCGACTCTGAATGCACGTTACACGCGATCGCTGCCGCCAGCATGGCGGTTGAGCCACCATTCATCCGCAGTGAGTGGCCGTGGCTGTCGGCACAGTACTCACAACTGTTCCGCGAAGAGACGAAGGTCGCCAGCATCTCCTTGTTAGCGCGGCCGAGGGCACCATCCGTAAACAGCATGGACTGCGCGAGCCCGAGCATGTGTTCAAGCAGCGGCGGATGCGTCGCGAAGCAGGTGAGGATGCCGGGAACACGGGGGCGGCCGGACTGCGCACGAAACCGCTCGTAGAGCGCCTCAACCTCAGGCGAACCCGTTCCCTCCGTCACCCCCGGAAGGTTTGCCGCTGTCATGCGCGCAGGCGACTCTGTCGTGTCCATGTTGCTGTTCTCCGTTGTTCTTGGCATTAGAACTCCAACCGCGCCGCGAACTGGAAAGCACGCGCCCCGCCCGAGCCGAAGAAGCCGCCCGCGGTGCTCACGGCCTGGTAGAAGTTGGTTTGCACCGGCGCCGACTGCTGCTGCGGTCCGATCGAGACATCGCGCCCTGCGAAATTGGCTTTATCGAAGCCGCGCACGTTCACCTGGTTGAACAAGTTGAAACCCTCTCCGAGCAGAGAGAACTTGACGTTCTCACGGATCACAAACATCTTGCGCAGGCGCAGATCAAGCGATGAGAAAGGCGAGAAGAAGTTGATGCCCGCGGGGACGTTGTTGATTGGACCTCCGGACTTGCACGGATAGGCTCCGGGACAAGGGGGCAGAGCATTCCAGCGGTTGATCACCGCGTTGAGCTGATCGCTGTTCTTGATCTCGCGGGCGAGTGCATTGCGCGACAGCAGCGGCAGCCGAGAGCCGGTCGCACCCGTCGCCTGGCTCGCCGTGCTCGGCAGGAACGTGTCCGCCGGGACGCCCGAGCCGAAGGTGTAGATCGGTGCGAATGAGAGACCGTGGGGCAATGTTCCTTCGCCGTAGAGCGTCAAGCGATGGCGTTCGTCGGAGAGGGCATAGCCTTTCTCCTTGCGCAACCCGGCCGTGCCTTCGACCAGGTTCACCTGCTCGTCGAGGTTGCTGTTGTAAAGCTGGTCATCGTCCGAGTAGTCCAACGTCTTCGAGAGTGTGTAACTGATGTTGTACTCATAGCCTAGCCAGCCGATCTTCCCTGGACGATGCGCCAGCGAAACCAGAAGTCCGTCGTACCAGCTCTTTGCCGAGGAGTCCTCAATGGTGATTGTGTCCGAGATTCCGGTGGCCGGATCGGTGATCTGGCACGGCACGTTCGAGCCGAGGCACCTCACGTCTGGTGAGGTGGACGTGGTTGCGCGCAGCAAGCTTCCGATCAACTGACGCTGGCCGAAGACGTGCAAACCGTCAGCCGAGACCAGCCAATTTTCACCGAAGCGCTGTTGACCGCCCAGTGAGAACTGCTGGAACAGGGGGTGGTGTGCGTTCTGGCCGAGCGCGACGAGGCCGACGCCGCTCGCGCCCAGCGGGATGCTGAATGCATTGGCCAGGGTCGGGCTGCCTGGTGCAAACGTCGAACCTGGAATAAAGCAGGTCTGGAGCGACGGAGCTCCGGGAACGTTCGGGTTGCTGCAGAACGAGCCGGCGTACGCCGTCACCGTCAGGGCGCGGTCATTCTGCACCAGTTCGGTCGATCCTGCCTCCAGCGTGATGCGGTCATAGTAGATGCCGTATCCTCCGCGCAGCACCGTACGGCCCTTCGACTGGGGGTCGTAGACGAAGCCCACGCGCGGGCCGAAGTCTTTCGCATCTGCGCCCTTGTGCAACGGCAGGATGTTCGCCACCCAGGTGCATGGCGTGCTCGTGACGACGGTAAGGGTCGGGCACGGCTGATGCTGAGTCTGTATGTCTTTTGTAGGGCGCTTCTCTCGGAGGCTCGGGGGTGGCCTGCGA
>CAXTNM010000009.1:0-24659 GCA_964245715.1 uncultured Acidobacteriaceae bacterium
GGTTAACGCAGCTGCCTCTGTTTTAGCAAAGATCTCTGGGACACAACACTAGGAGCTTGTTGAAATAGGTTCGGTTTGAGTGGGAACTTAAGACTTCCTGGTCTTGTCGTCCGTCTCTGCTGTATGCGTGGTGAAGAACGGATTCAGGACGAGATGTTCAGTTGTGTGACGTTGGAGCAGCGGGTTCCTCAGGATCACCCGTTGCGCGAGATCCGCAAGCTGACGGATGTCGTTCTTGTGTCGCTGAACGACGAGTTCGATGCCCTTACTCGGCATCCGGGCGTCCTTCGATCGCGCCGGAGTACGTGTTGCGGGCGCTGTTGTTGCAGGTCTTCTACTCGATTCGTTCGGAACGGCAGTTGGTCGAGCAGTTGGATTACAACCTCCTGTTCCGCTGGTTCGTCGGGCTCGGCATGGATGACGCGGTGTGGAACCATGCGGTGTTCTCGAAGAACCGTGACCGTCTTCTAACGTCGGAGGTGGCGCAGCGCTTCTTCGCAGAGGTCAGCCGGCTGGCGAAGCGCTTCATGAGTGATGAGCACTTCACCGTCGATGGCACCCTGATCCAGGCCTGGGCCTCGCAGAAAAGCTTCCGCAGGAAAGATGGCTCGGACGATGGTGACGGTACGAACTTCCATGGGCAGAAGCGGTCGAACGAGACGCACCAGTCCACTACCGATCCTGAGGCGCGGCTGTACAAGAAGAGCTACGGCAAGGAGTCGAAATTGGCGTATCTCGGTCATGCGCTGGTGGAGAACCGCAATGGCCTGATCGCGGCCGCAATGGCCACCCAGGCCGATGGACATGCCGAGCGCGACGCCGCTCTGTTGATGCTCGACCAGCGGCAAAAAGACAGCTCGCGGCGCATCACGGTGGGTGCCGACAAGGCCTACGACGCAAAGAACTTCATCGCCGGAGCGCGTGCCCTTAACGTCACCGCGCATGTGCAGAAGAACGAAAAGGGGCGCCGCTCGAACCTGGACGCAAGAACCACCCGGCACTCTGGGTTTGCGCTCAGCCTCAGTCGGCGCTGGCTGATCGAGAAGACCTTCGGCTGGCTCAAGCAGACCGGCCCACTCGCTCAGGTGAAGCTGCGAGGCCTGGCCAAGGTGGACTGGGTCTTCGTCTTCTGCTGCGCCGCCCACAACCTGCTCCGGCTCCCAAGGCTCATCGCAAGCCAGCATCCGCAGCACCCACAGCAGCACTGCGCCTGAGAACCCGTTGAGTGTTCAACCGGCAACGAGAACTCCCCATGGAAGCCAAAACACTTCCACGAAAACAGCCCGGTTCATCAACCAACCATCGAAAAGCTCGTCAGAGAAGACGTGTGCTTCGGCTATTTCAACAAGCTCCTAGAGTTCGGACAGCTGGAGCGGATTCATGTAACCGCAGAATGAGTGACGTCCGCTCTCCGCGTTGCAAGCCTCGCGGGACCAAACCCTTGCCGCTCGTGTCCAGGACAAGGCATCTCGCCAGCACTCCGTAACTGATTCGGCAAGTTCGCAGAGGAATGTAGAGGTATCCACTTTATCAAGGACACCAACACCGAGGCCGTCCAAGCCTTCAGCGTGCTGCGCTGTCTGCCACAGGCCGCGGGTCAAGGCGTAGGTACGCATCAAGAGCTGAACGCCCCTGCCTGATGGAAGGCGTAAATCGCGATCGATGCTTTTCCCAGCCTCGTTCAACGCCTCGTTGAACCTCGTCTTGTACTCGACGAGAGCCTCGTGCGTCATATTCTTTTCCAGCACGCCTGCACTCAGCGAATCCAAGTGCAACAGCTCAGGTGGCCGCCCAGATGGTCGACGATCTCCTGAATGAAGGCATGTGCTTGATCACGCCGTTTTCCTCTGGATCTTGTGAAAACAAGTTCTGTCGCCCGCATGACGGGCAGCCAGCCTTCCAGGAGCAGATTTGCGAAATCTCTTCCTTTGTCTTGGAGTAGAGATAAACAGGCCCTTTGGCTAAGCCGGCCGTCTTTGCGATCTCGGCAGCTGTTGGAAGCTGCTCATGGCTTTGCTGAAATAGCGTTCGCGCCGAATCGAGAATGGTCGCTCGCCGAGTTTGCTTGTCTTCCGGAACCACTGCACGAAGCATGTGCGGTAATTCAACCAGGCTGAGGATGTCGAGCTGAAGCATCTCTCGAACACGCTTCAGGTCTTGATCGAGGAAGTTGCCGCTCAGACCAAAGACGACGTTATTGACTAGAAAATCCGGTGCAAGCTCCAATTCGTCCAAACGCTCGGCCAAAGTCGCAGCCGCGCCAGGTAGTGCCAGGTCCAAGGACTGCACCAGAAGCTCCACCCCGTCTCGCCTCCTCAGTTCATCCGCCGGCCGTTCCATCGGCTCCGCTCGTCGCGCTACGAGCACAAGACTGATTTTGCGGTGCGCAAGAGGGCGGGCAAACTGGGTCCCAAGCCCGCTTGAAGCTCCAGTGATCAAGGCCACACGATTTGACATGCTTTCCTCCAACCCTTACTGACCAGCGGTAATCTAGTCAAGGAGTTAACCGGTTGGGACACATCCGACGCTTGAGATCCTAAGCAGCGTCCGCCACAACGATAGGCTTGGCAATCACGGAAAGTACCTCTTGGTCAGCGAAGGGGGAATTCCTTTTGGGACTTTCCGCGCGGACTCTCCACGTATCGGAAGCCTCCACAAGCAGATCGACCATCCTGCGCGCGTAGGCGGGCCCCAGGTCGCGCTACCTGCATAGATTTGCGACCGCACGCGCTCGTAGGCCATCCTCGGCGGCGTGCTCCGAAATGCGAAGATCAAGGTCTTCCCAGATGCTTCGCACATCGTGACAGTTGAGGCGCCGCCATGGTGGATGACGTCTTTAGGGCATCCCTGAACCGATTTGAGGATTGATCCTCAGAATCGCGTTAGTGGATTCGGTAACTCGCACGCCTGATTTGGAGCAGCAGGGCCGGAACGGTCTGAAATGGCGAACTTCCGGCTTTGTGACTTGTGGGATTGATCAACAGGTATTGACCGCCTAAGCGATGATTGCAGCCGACGGAGGTCAGCGCCTACTCTGTGTGCGTGGAGAGCGAAGCAATTCTAGCGAAAAGCGTTTCTTCAGGCGTTGAGCAAAGACGGTAATATCCGAGCCTGAATAGCCATAGTGCGTGGTCAGCTTCCTGTTGCGATGTGATGACCGAAGCCGTGACCCAGGCTTCACTCCACCTGAAGGGTTTGGCAAGCTTCTGCGTAATCAAGCGATCCCGGAGGGCTTTCGTGAGTGCCAGGTGGATTTCGCCGTTGAGGTGAATGTGACCCAACTCGCCCCCTCTTTCGACGTGGAACTCAGCTCCGTCCACGCGTCGAGTCGCCCAGCTGCCAGTGCGTGGCTGCGATCATTCCCGGCCACGACTGAAGGACGGTTGACACATCCTTGCCAATCCATGCAACTGGGGTGCGGGTTGGATCGGACCTTCATTTCGGAGATGAATCATCATGGACGCTCCGCATTCATGGTTGTGCTTGCCCAGCCAGGATGAAACCTGCTCCGGGTAAGAGATTACGAGTGGTTAGCCCAGGACCGCCGGTTTCAGGACCTCTTCACACCAATGGTGGAAGCTGGTCGGGGTCGTGTTCTCGGGTGTGCGCGTTTCGACGTTGTCCATACCATTGTCTTTGGCGGTCAGCATGTCTAAGACGCCCTGAGCGAAAATCTGGTTTGCTCCGTATTGGATGAGTTGTGCTTTATAGGCGTCTCCGCGCACTTGCTGAAAACGAACCTGCTTGCCGAGCACATCCGACATGATGGCAGCCATATCGTTGAAGGAAAGATCCTCCGGCCCAAGCACGGCACTGCCGCCCTGGCCCGTCCAGGTCCTATCCAACAGGAACCTTGCACCCATTGCACCGACATCCTTTGTCGCTACCTGAGGTGTTTTGAGGTCCGGATGGCTCGGCGAGAAGAACATTCCCTGCTCCTTGATGGTCAACACGTTGTTGAGCATATTTTCGATCAGCGCTGGACACCATAGGGCGCGGTAATCTACCCCGCTCCTCTCAATTTCTTCATCCTTTGCGAGCGATGCCGTAATCGGCCCTGCCTTCTTCGCCAGTTCCGTATCCCTTCCCAACACCGACACATCGACGACTCGTTTCACGCCCTGACTCTTAACTGCCGCTAGCGCTGGTCGGGTGAAGCGAAGGTAATACTCCGCATCGTTGTTATCCGTGAATGAGGGAGGAACAACCTGGAAAACGCTCTCCGCACCTTCAAGTGCCTGTTGCATGACGGCCTCATCGTCTAACGAGCCGGTCACCACTTCGACCCTGTTCCGGACCTCCGGTGCCAGCCTTGTGGGGTCTCGCGCGACTACCCGGACAGCCTCGTTTGCAGCAAGCAGGTGCGGGATCACTTGCGATCCAATCTTTCCTGTAGGTGTTGTGACAACAATCATATTTCCTCTTTCACACAGTGCTCTTGTTCTTAGTTCTGAAGTGACTCTCAACATCAGTAGCCTGCGAATATGGGGCTACTTAAAATCCATACCACCAATGACCATCACCAAGGCAGTTCGCCACCCGTCTCCAGGAATTTCCCCGTCGGCGGAGCGTCGAGCAGCGCGAGGCGCACGATCTCCGCGGCGCCCTCTTCCACGGTTTGCGGGCCGCTATGCCCGTTCAGGTCCGTTGCCGTGTAGCCGGGGTTGACGGAATTCACGCTGATGTTGACATCGCGGAACTCATAGGCGAGTTGCACGGTCAACATGTTCAGCGCGGCTTTAGAGGCACAGTAGGCCAACACCTTCACTGGAAAATACTTCCAGGCGGGATCGTTCTGCTGGCTGATACAGCCAAGTTCGCTGGAGACGTTAATGATTTGCGCCTTACCGGCCTTCTGAAGCAGAGGCAACATGGCCTGCGTCACCGCAACGCTTCCCACGAAGTTGGTTCGCATCACGGCCTCCACATCCGAAAGGCTTACCTTGCTCGGCGGCCCATCGGCTTTGCCGGTTACCCCCGCGTTATTGACGAGGAGATCAAGCTTGCCAAACTGCGCTTGGATTGCTTCAGACGCGGTTGCGGCTGTCTGGTGTTCGTCCAGATCGATTCGGACGAAATGCACATCCAGACCGTCTGCTCGCAGTTTTGCGACCGCCTGTTCTCCAAGCTCTTCGTTGCGTGCAGCGACGAGCACGGTCCAACCGGACTTTGCAATCTGACGAGCAACCTCGAAGCCGATACCTTTGTTTGCTCCGGTGACGAGGGCAGTTTTCTTTGTCTCTTGCATGTTTTATCTCCTTCCTTGAGGATACGAAGGAAGGTTCAGGTTTTCATTCGCATATGACAAAAGAAGCCCTGCTCGAGCTCGAACCAAGAAAGACGCCTCAACAAAGCCGGTCCGTGATCACGGTGCAGGCAATCAACGACGCGACTATTCAGGTTTTGCTGAAAGCTGGCCAGGAGCGACTGACAACCGTACGGGTTGCAGAACGTGCCGGCGTATCGGTCGGAACGCTTTACCAGTACTTCCCGAACAAGCAATCGTTATTGTTTGCGGTACTCGAACAACACATGGACAGGGTCACGCGGGCCGTGGAAGAGGTCTGCGCAGTAAACCACTTTGAACCGCTGCAGATCATGGTCACAGAGCTGGTGAACCGTTTTGTCGATGAGAAACTCACCGATCGGGACACGTCGGTAGCTCTCTATCGCATCGCTGCAGAACCGGGAGGCAGCCTGATTGTCGATCGGATTCGGCGGCGCTACGAAGACGCGATGTTAGCGATGTTCCAGACAGCGCGAATGCCAGCCTCAGCGGACCTCAAGTACATGACGCACATGATCTTCCTGACGCTGGCAGGCACGATTCGTGGTCACCTGGAAAGCAGCCCGTCGCCAAAAGCGGTCCGCCAGTTGAGAGAACATCTTGCCAAGCTGATCCTTGCGTATTGCGAGACACTCTAGATCGACTTGAGTCTTCTCGTCGCTTGGGCGTGTCGTTTCTAATGTGCTCCTTTGTCGAATGCCGAAGCGGCCTGCAGAGAGAAATAATCGCTGAACTCCATGTCCTCAAGAAGGGTTGCGTGAGTGGGATTCCAGTCGAGCAGTTTGCGCGTATATGCGCTGGAGACGGGCGCATCAGCAGCAAAAGCCTTGGCAAAGAAGGGATTCTGGAAATAAGCCAGCGCTTCCTCCGGAGTCAAAGAGGTTGTCGGGATCTGCAGCATTCGCCCGATCAGGTGTGCGATGGTCTCGAAGGTGATTGCGCTTTCACCGGCTCCGTGGAGGGTGCTACCGGCCGGTGCCTTCTCGACGGCCAAACGAAAGAGAGTCGCGGCGTCCTGGCGGTGGACGGCGGGCCAGCGATTCGCGCCATCTCCGATGTAAGCAGAAACGCCCGTTCTGCGAGCCGTTGAAATCAGGAATGGGATGAAGCCGTAGTCGCCTGGACCGTGGACCGTAGGGGCTAAGCGCAGAACGATGGCGCGTACACCTTGACTGGCGAGGGCAAGGCAAGCCTGTTCGCCCGGTATACGATGCAGCCCGAGCGATTGAGGGTCGGGCGCATCATGCTCGGTGGCGACCTGTCCGGTTGCCATCACCAACGTGCCCGACGTGATGACCAACGGCTTCCCTGATCCGGCCAGAGCGCGACCCATCGCGTTGATAGCCGCGCAATCGCGTTGTGCCATGCTCTCGGGCTTCGCGAAGTCGCCGCCGAAAGCCATGTGAATGACGCCGTCAGCAGCTTGAGCGCCTTGTGCAAGTGTTTCAAGGTCATCCAGCGAACCACTCAGAACGCTTGCACCTAACTCATTCAGGCGAGCGACTGCTTTATCCGACCGTGCTAACCCGGTAACGGTGTGTCCCGCGGCGATTAACTCGGTGACGATTGCAGGGCCGGTCTGTCCGGAACCACCAGTGACGAAGATATGCATGCTCGTTCTCCTTAACGTTTTTATATCTAAGACTATGCGCTGCCTAGTGTACGATCAAGGCGGGGAGGTTCATAAAAACGCCTTTTCCGTACACACTTATGGATCCACTTTCCGACATTCTTTCGTTGTTGCGCCCTCGTGCCTACGTCACCGGTGGACTCAGCGCGGGTGGGCGGTGGGGAGTACGTTTTCCAACTCACAACGTCATCAAGTGTTATTGCGTGGTCAGAGGAGAGTGCTGGTTATCTGTTGAGAACGTCTTTGAGCCGGTCCGATTGCAAGCCGGGAGCTGCGTGCTTCTTCCTCGCGGGTGGCCCTTCGTCCTCGCAAGCGACCTCGCGCTGCCGCACCGGGAATCGTGGGAGGTTCTCTCGAAGCGAGAAAGATATAACGGCATCCTTCAGGTAACCCCGGGCGAAGACGTTCTCATTCTCGGAAGCCATTTTGAACTGGAAGCGGATGCGCGTTTCCTGCTGGATGCTCTACCGCCCATCGTTCTGCTGGAGAATGATTCGCAACGAGAGTCGCTGCGCTGGGCAGTGGAACGAATGCTGAGCGAGATGCGTGACCCACAACCGGGAGGTACGCTCATCGCACAACAGGTGGCTTACACAATGTTGATAGAAGCTCTCCGGCTGTATCTTGCGGACGACCTGCAGCGAGGTCCAGGATGGCTGTCGGCGCTCGCGGACAGCCGCATGCGTATGGCTTTGTCATCCATGCATCGGGAGCCTGAACGTACGTGGACGTTACAGGCTTTAGCCCGCACTGCAGGGATGTCGCGGACCGCGTTTGCGCAGGTGTTCAAGAGAACTGTCGGAAAGTCACCGATGGTCTACCTGACACATTGGCGTATGACAGTGGCCGCGCAACGTATGCAGAACGGCAGCGACACAATTTCTTCAATCGCGCCTATGCTGGGCTACAAGTCTGACAGCGCGTTCCGCGCGGCTTTCAAGCGTCATTGGGGCCTCTCTCCTCGGGAACATACGCGTATCCAGCGGACTGACTGCCCGTAAAGGACTCCGCGCTGTTTAGCCAATCGCACAAGGGCCTAGGCGACGCTAGTCAGAGGCCGGGCAACTGGTGCCCCTCAACATTGAAACAATTTTGCGGCGATTACGGTCACGATCTCGATCGCAGCAGGCCCGATCGTTTGCAGCGCCACATCAGGGTGAATTCGGCGTGGCACCGTGTTCCGCCTTAGCTACGATCACAGCGGCTCGTTTGGAACCTTGCGGGCCGCTTCTACGTGCGCGCGGAATGGCTCCGTCCTGCGGTAAGCGCCCGGTCTGCACTTCACGATTGCCGCGAAGGCGGTGCTGAAGGCGCTCTCGGAGCGGTACCCGATCGCGATCGCGACAGCATCAAGGCTCTGGTCTCCTGCCTGCAGCAGTTCACAAGCAATCTGCATTCGCCAGTTCATGAGGTACTTCATGGGCGAGATCCCAACTGACCTTTTGAAGGTCAGCGCGAAGCCCGAGCGAGACATGTTGGCGAGGCTTGCAAGCTGGTCGAGCGACCAGTCACGTCGGTAATCCGTCTGAATCGCTTCGAGCGCCTTCGACAGCCGCGGGTGCGAAAGAGCGACCAGCCAGTTTGACCCTTTCGGCGCCGCATGCAGGTAGAAGCGCAACATCTGTACCAGCATGATGGGCGCAAGATGACTCAGAATGAGCTTCCGACCAACGCTAGTGGACCGCATCTCGGCAGTGAACCGATCGAGATTCCACCGCAACACCGCGGCTTGATCGGAGCTTCCGTCGACGTGAATGATTGGTGGAAGCCGATGGAACAAAATCGATGGCAGATGCCCTTTAAACCTGAAGATCGTTCCGGCGACGAAGAAGTCCCCGCCGCCGTTGCACGAAACACGCCCATCCTGGCTTCGGGAGAATAGTTCTTCGGCCAGAAGCCGTTTCTTTATCGCGAGGTCAGAGGCGAGAGAGAACTGCCGTCCTCCAGTCATCAGGAAGCAATCGCCGGCCTTAAGCCGTATCACTTGCGGATCGCCTTTCACCGCAATCCAGCACTCCCCCCTCTGAACAACGTTGAACGTGAATCCGTCGTAGGCAGGGAAATCGATAGCCCACCCCTTGGCAGCATCCAATGCGACGTTGGTGAAGGCCCTCAGGCGAATCCTCGTCAGCGCATCGGAGAGAGGGTCGCTCGACTCAGATGGTCGAGTTTCGAGCACAGAAGTGGACTCCTCAGCATGAAATATGGACGCTTGCGGCTGGAGAAACCAGCATTACCGTTCGATCATAGACGCATGAACCAAGATTCTCATCTGTCCTCATCTGCCGGAGCTTTGCGTGTTGCTGTGATCGGTGTCGGTGGAATCGGGAGCACCTTCGCGTTTCAGTTGGCTCGGTACGGTCATGAAGTGACAGCGATCGCGCGCCCCGGGTCTGCTCGGTTCGAGCAACTCAGGCGCGACGGCGGCGTGATCAACGTCAAGGACGAACGTGCGGACCTATTTGTCACAGACAGGCTCGACGAAGGGATTCCTTTTGACCTGGTGCTTGTGACCCTTCCCGCTCACCAGGCCGCGGCGGTCCTAACATCGCTTCAGCGTAGCCCCGCTAAGTGGATTCTATTCATGTTCAACATCTTCGAGCCCGAGTTGCTGCGAGATGCCGTCGGCGCGCAGCGCTGCTCGTTCGGAATGCCGTTCGTGCAGGGCAGCATTGACCCAAATGGAAGGTTGGCCGCAAAGATCGGCGCCGGTGGCCAAAAGACGAAGACAAACAATAAGAGATTTGTCGAGCTTTTCAATAGCGCTGGCCTACCCGCAGTCTTCGAGCCCGACATGCTTCTCTGGCTTCGCTGTCATGTCCCGATGTGTATCGCGTTCGAGAGCGCATCCGTTGCAGGAAAGCGGCGTGGAGGCGGAGCTAGCTGGAGCGAGGCGCTGACCATCGCACAAGGACTGCAGGAAGGATTCACCCTGATCCAACGGCTGGGATATCGACTCTACCCCTCCGGAAAGGCACGGCTTCATGCGGCTCCGGCATGGGTCGCGGCCAGTATGCTTTGGTTCATGTCTCGCATCTCTTCGTTTCGTGAGCTCCTCGCCACGGGTCTCAACGAGTGCCGAGCGCTGGTGGATGTGTTGGTGTACGCTGCCCATCAAGCAAACCCTGCTGTCTCTATCCCAAAGATCGAGGCAATGAAGCCGACACAATCTTGAGCTCTGAGGCCCACGCGGCCTTGATCTGCCACTTTCACCCACGGGTACCGAAAACGCGTAGATTGACTGGGCCGATTGCCTTTACGTCTTACGTCAAGCTGAAGTGGAGGCCCTTGCCGACAGCAGTTTCTAACCTCGTTCTAGCCATTCGCGTTCGGTTGCCCTTAACGCGGCGACCACCTTAGGTTCGTCGACACCTGGAAGATCGTTGTGGGCAGGTGCTCCATTCGCGGTAAGGATGTAGCTGAGGAAACGATAGGATCGACGAAACCCGCGAAGCTTCTCTTCGTCCAACTTCGGGACCTTTGTTGGATCGCGCGGGATCAGCGTATCGCGAATGTAAATGCCGCGAAGACCACAAATGAGCCACTGCCCCTCAAATCGTTGAACTCGCCACAACAGCCGCGTATAGCTTGTCGTGCTGACTTCAATATCGTCCAACCGCGAGAAGGTATGAACCGCACAGGCGGTGTCGGAGATCGCGCGCTCGTTCTTGAGCCAGACAACGCCAGGGCTCATCGAATCGAAATGCACGGCTTCAGTGCCAGGGCTGTTTTTTCCCGCCTCGATAAACTTGGCGGCGCTGCCCTTAAACCAGGAGACTTCAACGAGAGCTTCTGCATAAAAGCAAGCTGCCTCATCCGTCCAGGTATGTGTCTCTCTCGCGAGACGCTCGCGTAGGATTACATCGGTGACAGAGCTGAAGTCTGCTGCGACTTCCTGCGATGTCCGACCGTCGATATGGCTCCAGCCTGATGGCTTGACTCGATCATTTCCGGTGCCAGTACTTTGTGGCATCCTCATATGGCTCCCCGCAGCCAAATTGGTTATCAACCCCGAAGCGAGCAGCGATGCCCAAGTCAACGCGCGACGACGGGAGACAGCAAAGTAATTAGAGCCTAAAGATGGGAGTCTGGCTGCAACGCTGCGATTTCGATAAAACCGTTGAAGTCATCCACACAACGGCGAACTGAGCTGTCATTCCGGCGACGTAATGACAAACACAAGTTCGGTATCTTCCAACGCCTCGACTCGGATGGTCGCTTCCTCGCGCAGAACGATGCCTTCACCCGTCGTTGCGCGTACGCCATTGACCTTCACGGCGCCGGAAGAAACGACAAGGTAGCCAAGGTCGCCGGGCCTAAAGTCATAATTGGTTACTGTACCCGTGAGGAGTGACGCGCCAAGTACCTCCGCATCGCAGCGGAGCTCCAGGCTGCCTTCCGTTCCCCGTCCACTTGCCAGGGTGATGAAGTGGCCCGCGCGGTCAGCCTTCGGAAAGGACTGCGTACCCCAACGCGGAACGTCCCCGGAGACGCGCGGTCTAAGCCAAATCTGAAAGATCTTTGTGGGCACATCGCCAGGATTTTGTTCCGCATGCTGGATACCGGTCCCGGCGCTGATGATCTGCACATCCCCGGTTTCTATACGTCCTTCGTTGCCAAGACTGTCCTTGTGTGACACAACGCCAGCTCGTACATAGGTGACGATCTCGACATCCCCGTGGCTGTGCATACCAAAGCCGGTGTGGGGAGCGACTTCATGATCATTGAGGACATACAAGTTGCCGACTGGCTTGTGGTCGGGGTTGCCGAACCGGCCCATGGCGAAGTGATGTTTCGCCTTGAGCCAGCCTATGTCCGCGCCGGCAATTTTATCGAGTGACTTCAGTTCAAGCATGGATACCTCGGGGTTCAGGTACTGACGCGGTTTGATAGCTGGCCTGGAAGATCGACCGGAAGGCATCCCGCACGTTCCAGAACGTAAGGGCGAGTAGAACGGAAACGAAGACGGCGGAAGATCTTTCTGGGTATTACCGACTTTATGGTCAGCGTGCTCGGTCCCGGTCACGAGCACCGGCCACGTTTGAACCCCTATATGGAATTGGCCATTATCGCTGTAGTCCGTGGCATGGTGACGGAAGGTCTGAACCGCTACCCGGCAGACTGGAAGGTGCCTCAGCCGACCCTGGCGAATACCGTCAGCTGGGGTTTATATGGTGCCGCAAGGGATTGGATTGACTCGCCCGATCGAGGACCGGCCGAGGAAATCGCTGACGGTGTCACTGGCTTACTGGCTCCTCTTGTGCATCCGGGCTAAGCATAACAAGCTCGGGTAAAGCCTAGTTTGGCTTTGACATATACCTAGGCGACGCAACCTTGCGCCTTCACAGCGTCGAATGGTGTGACCTTCGAGATTTACACGGCCGGCGCGGCCAATCTGAAATGGCACATCGACCGAGTCATCCGGTGTCAGGGCATGTAATGGGGTATATCCGAGCAACGAGATATTGATGCAAGCCGACGGGTCGTGCTGGTTGGCGATTTCACATAATGTCTCGTTTTCGTGTTGACGGAGTATGTTGAGCTTCGGCTACCGCGCGCCGGACCGTGGACATTATGTTTGGCTCAAACAAGAGATTTCATCCCTAAGCCAAGTTGCAGTAGTTTGAGCATCCATCAAAAAGCGTTTGAACGCCCGAAATGCTGGTGGCGGCTTGATCCAAGTACTTCTTCAAACTTACGAATCGTCCCACATGATAGGAATCCCCTCGTGAACACTTACTAACACGCTGAACCGCTACCCTTCGTTTTTGCGGTCCTCCTCTAGATGCAAAACTTCTTGGAGCCGGCGCTTCTCCTCAAGGTCTTCTGACCCTCCGTACCAGCCCAGAAATGCTCCTCCGGCGTCATAGCGCGGGTAGCCACGGGCTCGAAACCACCTGTAGCCTCGGAACTGTGTTCTGATTCTGCATGTGACGTCGATCGGTGCTCTCGTTTGAACAGCCTCGCGGAGGGCACTAAGAGCGAGTGGGCGATCATCTGGGTGAATTGCTTCAAGGGACCCGAGATTCAGAGACTGCTCACGCGACATCCCGGTCATCGCAATCCACTTTGGACTGACTTCCGATATGTTTCCATTTTCGTCACGAGCCCAGGGCATCTCCAATTCAGAAGGGTTATCAACTGAATCCATTCGTTGAACGGATGAATTAGGGTCAGGAGAAGGTTGACCGGAGATGTCCAATATGGCTACTGAGATCCCCACAATCTCTCCCATCTGCTCTCGCACAGGCTCGTAAGAAACAAGCACTGTTAGACCGACTGGTCTGGAATCGGTCGCAGAGAACAGAATCTCCTCGTTTACGACCGACTCGCCTGAGTAGGCTCTTCTGAGTAGAGGCGCTATGACAGGGTACGTCTCAGGTATCATCTCTGCGACGGTCCTGCCGGCGAACGCAGCCCTCGGCTTCCCCGCCATATCAGCAAATTTCTGGTTGAGACTGACATAGCGCTGTCTCATGTCTAGAAATCCCAGTCCCACAGGTGCTCCCCGATAAATTGCTTGCAGTTGTGCAAGGCGTTGGGTCGGGGGAGTTTGAAGACTCCCGTCTCCGACTTCATGGTTAGCGCGCGCGGAGCTATAGTCAGCCGAAATCAGCCGGGGCAAATCTTCGGCAGGCTCAGGGCGTCCATAGAACCAGCCTTGCGCCATATCACAGCCAAGCCAAAGCAGGAGGTCTGCCTGCTCGGCAGTCTCAACTCCCTCCCCCACACAATCCATTGCAAGATTCATACATAGCCCGATCACGGAAGCCACAATCTTCCGGCTCTGACGCTCGGAAATCATCGGTATGACAAAGCTGCGATCAATCTTCAGGCAAGAAAACGGTAGTCGCTGCAGATAGGTAAGGCTTGAATGGCCGGCCCCGAAGTCGTCGAGTGCTAGCCGACATGCAATCTGCCGCAGTTCAGCCGCTGTAATAAGCGCGGCTTCAGCGTCCTCTATGACGACGGCTTCGGTCACTTCAATGATCAGACGCTCTGGTCTAAAGCCGAACTGGTCTGCCGTTTGCCGAATCTGCAAAGCTAAGTTGCCGCTGCAGAGTTCACTGGGCGAAACGTCAACCGTGAAAAACAGATCCTCCGGCACGACTCTCGCGGCAAAGAATGTCTTCTGAAGCAGCTGACCGGTCAAACCTTCGATCAATCCATTTCGCTCAGCTACATCGATAAACCCATCTGGGAGGATGAATTTTGGTTGGATGGGACCAACGTGCAAGCACCTCGAATCCGCACAAGCGTCCTGTCCTCAACTCTACAATCGGTTGAAAGAACGGAAAGATCTGTTGTTTCTGCAATGCGTCTTGCACATCGCTCAGGACAACGGTCACGAGGGCCCCTTCGGTGAAGAACCTGATGGCGAGTATTCTATCAAGCCAGACCGAAGAATCGTCTTTTTCATCGACATCGTTTTACATCAGAACGGGTCTTGTCTACGACAAGGCAATGCGCGGCAGCCAATTGGCAGTCATGGGCGCAACTCCTCGCATAGTTGCTTCCTTTAGGCAGTTTCTCCGTGACCGCTGGTCAGGAGCTAATGACCAGCGGTCGACAGAGCGCTTCCGCAACTTCTCGATCTATTCCCGATCATCAACAAAGACAGCGGTAGTCAGAGCGGGAATTGTTGCGGAGCCCTCCCTCGCCGTAAATACGGCATCCTTCAATACTGGATCTGCAGAAGCTTGTTGAACAGGATGCAGGTGATACAGCATACCTGCCAGACTGGAATCGGTAAAAGTCACAGAAGCATTGCTGGAATTGAAGAAGACAACCACGTGATGTGCCCCGCCGTAGTTATGACCGTGATCATCCAACTTCATGACGATCAAGCCCGGAACCTGTTTCGGACCAACATTAAGGAAGCTGAGATTGGCTTGAATTTCCGCAAGCGTTCCCATTCGGAACAGACCAGTGCTGTACCGTATTTTGAGAAATTGTTGGAAAGCATCGGTGGTAGTTTCGAGGTTCTGCGGGGTCGCCTGCAATGCTGAATCTGCTAGTAGCGGCTGGTAAATAGGCCAGTAGGTCTGGTTCACGTTGGCGATCGGTAGCCCTATGCCCCAGTTGTTCCCTTTGCCACTCCAGTCAATCTTATTGAACCAGTCTCCAGAGTTGTAGCTGCCGTCATCCATGTCCTTGGAACGAAGCAGATCGTCCGCAGCGTCGTAGAATGGGATACCTTGCGCCAGCGTGATCAAGCTCATGGCAACAGCTTGACGGCGCGCCCGCATTGTGATGTTGTCCGCCGCCGCCGCCTTCACCTGAATTGCGTCGAAGAGCGACTGATCGTCATGGACGGAGCAGTAGTTTACGTCTTCAAGCGGAGACGCGGCGTACCCAGCCGGTTGACCATCGTAGCTCAACTGCGAGCCCGTTACGCTCTGCCCTTGCGCATCGACGAAGCTGTAGTTCGCCAGCACACCCGCTAGGCTCAAACGGATCAGGTCAGTCTGGCCAAGCAAGGTAGAAAGCTGGCCGGACGCAGGCAATGTCTGACTTTCATAGCCACTTGGATCGGTAAACAAACCGGTCGCGAAGCCTTGATCCTGGAAGTCGGTCCCAAACGCGTTGCCTCCACGCACGGAGTCACGCATTCGATCGTTGAAGCTTCCGATGCCGGTGCCGTATAGATTAGCCTGGCTGGCATTGGGTCCGATTGCGTCGTTAGCAGCCTCCGCGATCTGGAAGCCTTCACCGTAGATGTAGATCTTGCTCCCGTCGACACCGTCCTTCTCAGGCGTGAGTGCATTCAGAGCGTTGCGGATGTCCACCATGTTGTAGACGAAGTGCAGCCCCATGGCGTCGAAGCGGAAGCCGTCAACCTTATACTGCTTCGCAGCCAAGACGACAGCGTCGATCATCACCTTTTCCATCATCTTGTGTTCGCTTGCCGTATCTGGGCAGCAGGAGCCTGTCTCCTGTGCGCCGTTCTGGTCTAGCCGGTGATAGTAGTTCGGCACCAGCTCGTCAAACATCGCGCTGGGGGTTTGGCCGCTCGTGTAGGTGTGATTGAAGACGACGTCCTGGATGACGCGCAGGCCTGCGGCATGAAGCCCTTCCACCATGACACGATACTCCCGGACGCGATCATTCGGGTCGATGGCATACTGGCCGGCCGGCGCCATGTAGTGGACCGGATCATAGCCCCAGTTGTAGGAATCGGCATTTTGCACGGCCTCAACAGCCGCCTGCTGCTGTTGACCGTCAGGAGGAGTGGGCAATAGGGGACCAGGCGACCGCCAGGTCGACTTATCTTCATTAACGCTTCCGAAGTGGAAGCTCGGCATGATATGAATCGCCTTCAGACCAGACTGCGCGAGCGTTCGAAGATGCCGCATGCCGTTCGTGTTTGGATCGGCAAAAGCCTCATAGGTGCCCTGGATCGCTACCGGAACGCTGGTATCGCCAACGCTGAAGTCGCGGACGTGCAACTCGTACACACTGGTATCCAACAGGTTATGAAGAGGCGGTGACGCTAGGAAATCCCAGGCAGGCGGCTTTGTTTCTTCGGCTTCCAGATCGGTAATGCGGCTCATGACGCCGTTGAGCGAAAGATCGATCGAGTAAGGGTCCGTCGTAATGTTGGTGACGATCGATTGTGTCGTCGATACAAAGACGGTCGCCTGCAACTGGTAGTACTTTCCCTTCCAGTCGTAGTCTCCGTCGGCGACCCAGACGCCGCCGTGCTCATGCATAGGCACGGTCTTTAAAGGCGCGGTATCCGTG
This sequence comes from uncultured Acidobacteriaceae bacterium, assembly GCA_964245715.1. GTDB lineage: Bacteria > Acidobacteriota > Terriglobia > Terriglobales > Acidobacteriaceae > Edaphobacter. The sequence goes on from CAXTNM010000009.1 coordinate 16,662, forward strand.
GCATGATCGAACAGCAACAAGGAAGCACTCTGTGCTGTGGGCGCCCAAACCTTGATCTTGACCGGATAGCTGTCGTCATCCTCCCAGTCGAACCATGTGGTGTCTCCAGGATGGCGGAAGACCACGCCAAGCTTTCCGTCGTAGGACAAGAGAGCATCGAGAGCGCCGAACGCCTGCACTCCCGTTGTGTACTTCAAAGTGCCGTCCGGTGCAGTGGACGAAACCTGGAGTTGGCTCTTGAGCGCGGACGTCAGCGTAGCGGGCTGGATATTTGCCGGGAGCTTCAAGAGCGCATAGCTGGAGAGCTGCGGAAAGCGAATGAGTTCTTCCGGAGTGAGCGTTCCAGAGTACGGGATGAGGGGGATCGAAGTGCCCCCGGTCAGCCCCGTGGAGGTAATCTGTAGACTTGCCGTCAGGCTGTCATTGAGCGCGTAGGTGTAGTTGTTTTGGAAATACTGCGGCTGAATGGCGATGGTTGTCGCATCAATCCAGTAAGCCTGAAGTTGACCGAACGGACCCGAGAGCAACTGCGCAGCGGTGGGTGGCTGCAGGAAGACCGTGTCGTTGCCGGATACCACCCAACCTTCCAACTGAGATGGAATCTGGAGCGATTGATCAGGGCCGGGATCTTTCGTGCCGGTGATGCAGTTGTGGATGATGAATCCGAGATACCCAGGAACGACTCCTACATCGAAGTAGGGTCCGTAGCTGTCGTAGCCGGTGTAGGAATCGTTCGTAACGCAGAAGTTTCCAGTCGCATCGGTCGTTGCTCCGTAGACATAGAGCAGCCAGTTGTCGTAGTTGCCGTCTGGACGGTAGTAGTGGATGCGAGCATGATTCGGCGGAATCGGCGGGTCCTGACCGTTGGTGCCGAGCACAGGTTGATACGTCAGGAAGTTATCGCTTCCGGAAACCTCCCAGAACTCGTTTCCCTGGGTCGCCGGATCTACATACTGATTCGGACCGGGATCCTTCGTGTTCCCGTTATGCAGGATGAGTCCGACGTTCGTTGCGCCTGCGCTTACGCCCACGTCAAAGTAAACGCCCCAGCTGTCCTTGCCGGAGATTGGCACGGGGCCATCGGCGAAGTCATTTGGCTCGGACGTATCGAAGAAGGCGTAGATCGTCCAGCCGGTATACACGCCGTCCGGACGATAGTAGTGAACGCGGATGTCGCCGCTCGGAATCGGCGAGTCTGCTTGTGCGACGGCTGAACAGGCAGGCATCATTCCGGCAAGGAGCATGAGTTGCGAGATAATGAGAACCCACATTCTGGGCATCCTAAGCTGAGTACGCATGTTGTCTCTCCTGGGTGAAGAGCCCGCATCTCTCGAGCTCACGACTGACATTGAAGCGAGGGTGTTCAGCGCAACTGGACGATCTCGCCGTGGACGTTTGCTGGAAATGTGACGCTCCAGCCATTTGCGTTCTGTTCTAAGCGGAGCTTGGTCGTGCCGAGTGAAGCGGTGTTCGACGTTGGGATCCATCCAAAGACTTCAAGGCGATACTGCGTCCACCAGGCGACGAAGTTGCCTTCCTGAGGCGCAACCCGCAAGACCACCGAACCGTCTTCTGCGCGAGAGCATTGGAAGCGCACGCGCGCATAGCTGCCTCTTTGGTAGCCAAAGCTATGCCCGTCGTCGGTGTAGATCTGGCCGCCGCACGGCGCGTGAGGATCGGTGGGCAGGTAGAGGCGCAGGGTGAGCGGCCCTGAAGGCGTCTCCTCCGTGCTCTGGGTGAGAGGTTCGATCGGGACAATGCTTCCGCCCCTCGCGTACACCGGAAGCACTTCGAGGCTTGGCTTGATCTCGATGGGTTGATTGACTTGCAGCTTATCGCGCTGTTCAAAATCCCGCGCCTGCGTCTTGCTGCTCCGCTCAAACCGCGTCCCAGTCCAGTAGTCGTACCAGGTTCCGGGCGGCAGGTTTACTTCATAACTCCCGATCTCATCGGGCGATGGATCCGGTGCAACCAGGAGGTCGCTTCCGACCATGAACTCACTGCCGTTGTCATCGAGATCGATTGGGTGTTCGTCCGCTGTGGCGTTCGGAAACTCGACAAAGAGCGGCCGCATCAACGGGATGCCCGAGTGCGACGTCTCCTCGGCGGTGGTGTACAGATACGGAAGCAGCCGGTAGCGTTCCTCGATGAAATGGCGACGGATGTTCTCCTGCTCCGGACCATCCACCCAAACCTCGTGCTGTCGCGTTCCCTTTGCAGAGTGATCCCGATCAATGGGCTGGAAGGCTGCAACTTCGAGCCATTTGGTAAGCAGGTCAGCGGAGGGCGAACCGGCAAAACCACCTACATCGGCGCCGGCCATGGAGAACCCGCTAAGCCCGAGGTTCATCAACTGCGGCATCGTCATCCGCAGCTGGTTCCACGTCGAACTGTTGTCGCCGGTCCAGGTGACCGCATATCGTTGGCCACCAGCGAAACTCGCTCGCGTCATCACAAACGGCCGCTCGTCCGGACGCATCTTCAGCAATCCTTTATAGGTCGCCTCCGAGTTCAGCATCCCGTAGACGTTGTGAATCTCAAGGTGAGTCGCAGTTCGTTTGGCAAAGCCCGGCATGTCGATGCGATGCTGAACATCATCCGGCATGGTTTTGCTTGGCACGTTGAAGACTGCCGGTTCGTTCATATCGTTCCAGAAGCCGGCTATGCCGTCGGCCACGAATTGCTTGTAAAGCGTCCCCCACCAAGCCTGGGTTTGCGCCTGCGTAAAGTCGGGGAAGAGCGATCGGCCGGGCCATACGATGCCGACGTAGCGGCTTCCGTCCGGCAGCTTGACGAATCGATCGCCTGCCACGCCTGAATCGTAGGGAGCATAGCCGATGCCCGGCTGATCCGCAATGTGAAGGTCCGTAATGACGACTAGCCGAAACTGGTCTGCAGCCAGGTTCTTCACCAACTGCGGGAAGTCAGGGAACCTCTGCGAATCGACCGTGAACGGCATATTGTCTTTTTGAAAGTCAATGTCGAGCCAAAGCACGTCGGAAGGAATATGGTCCGCGCGAAGGCGATGCTCTACGTCCACCAGCTCGGACTCAGGGGAGTACGTGTAGCGGCTTTGCTGAAATCCGAGCGACCAAAGCGGCGGCAAAGGCGTGGGACCGGTGAGCCAGGCGTACGACGAGAGAACCTGTTTCGGTGCAGGCCCGTAGATCAGAAAGTAGTCGATCGAACCATCCGTCGCGCCGAAGCTATACTCGCCGGGGTTCTCACGGCCGAAGTCGAAGAAGCTGCGAAAACTGTTATTGAGGAGAACTCCAAGCGTTCTTCCCTGCCGCATCTGCAAGAAGAAAGGAATGCTCTTATAGATGGGATCCGTGGACTCCTGCCATGCGAAGTGGTCGGTGTTCCACATGGTAAAGGCCTCTCCCGCGCGGTCCAGCGGCCCTGGCTTGTCGCCCAGCCCAAAGAAGTGATCCTCCGCGGTGGCCTGCTTGTACACGCGGAAAGTGGTCCCGTGTCGCACGATCGGCTCCGCATCCTGCTGCAGCACCTGCCCGCTTAGATCGGTGACTGTGAGGGTCAGATGAGGTCCAACCGCTACGTGCAACTTGCCGGTCCGAAACCCCTGCGCTTCCGCAGCAACTGCAACTCTGCTGTACAAACCGGAGGGCAGGACCGCCCAGGAAACGTCCTCGGGCTGCTTTCCGTCGAGCCAGACACGCACCCGTACCACATCATCGCGGAGCGCTGTAATCTCCATCACCTGCCCGGAGTCGTGAACGCGAACACCATTTGGCACCGACTCCATCAATGGGGTCTGTGCCGACATTTGCGAAGCCCCCATCCAAATGACGATCACGGTGCATAGCCAAAGCAGTGCACTACTTGTGAGCGGACGGAGTCTTCTCACGGCGGAGGCGAAGATCGAGATTGGTGAGAACATACGAGCTCCTCAAGATCGCAGGAAGGGAAACCACAGAGAAGGGTTTCAACTTACTGAACGGTTGAGCTTTCCGGGTGCCGGAAGATACGCACTCCAAAAGGGGGGAGCGATAGCGAGGGCAGAGCCACCGGCGGCGGCGGTGTCGGGGGCTCTGCAGTCGGCATCCCGGCTTCCCCTGGATGAACAACCTGATCGAGTGCCACCTCTTTCCAGAAAGCGCCAACCGCTTCAATGCTGCCTGTAAATGGAGTGTTTGACAGGTTTACCGCCACCAGAACCGTCTCTTCGGCGGAGCGTCGCAGGTACGTCACGACGTGGTCCTCATCCGAGTTATGAATCCAGACGATCTCTCCATGTCGCAGCGCGGGTGAGTTTTCCCGCAATGGAATGATCGCCTTGTAGAACGCGGGAAATTGGGGCTCGATCTCACCGGACTGCCAGAAGATCGGCACCTTTTCAAAGAGTGCTGGGCCCGTCGAAGGAGTGGCGTCGCCGACCTCCATGCCGTTGTAGAGCATCGGGGCTCCCGGAAGTGTAAACACCAATGCCGAAGCCGCAAGCGCCGCCTGTGCGCCATAGCGAACGGTTGCCCGCCGCGTATCGTGGTCGTCGCTGATCAGCATGTGCCAGCTTCCAGGAGGGAAGCGCGATTCCTGCGTGATTACCTCCTCGCGGATCGCCGATGCAGGCTTCGCGTGCATGACTACCTGGTTCATCGTGTCCAGCAGCGGCCACGCGTAATCGATGTTGAAGTCGTGGCGCAGGAACTCGGGCTGCGACGCTTCCGCGAGCAGAAGTACATCGGGGCGTATAACGCGCAATGCAGCGCTCATCTGATCCCAAAACGAGGTGGGCACATCTCCCGCATCATCCAGGCGGAATCCGTCCAGATCAAACGTCTTCAGCCAATACGAAAACATGTCGACCATGTACCCGCGCAGTTCAGGATTGTCGTAGTTCAGAGCCGCAACGTCCGTCCAGCTATGTGGATACAGAATCTTGCCGGCAGTGTCCTGTCTGTAGTAGGCATGATGCGACATCATCACACTGTCCCAAGCCGTGTGGTCTGCCACTTCATCAAGGATGACGCGCATGCGCCGCTCATGCGCCGCCTGCACCAGGTGCAGCAGGTCTGCCTTCGTTCCCAAGTCCGGGTTCACCGCATAGTAGTCGCTCACCGCATACACGCTACCGAACCTTCCTAAACGTTGGGCCTTCCCGATGGGATGAATTGGCATCAGCCAAAGTACGTTAACTCCAAGCTTCTGCAGGGTGTCTAGTCGAGCCGTCACCCCGTTCAGTGTTCCTTCAGAAGAAAAGGCTCGCGGAAAGATCTCATAGAAGATGGCTTGATCGATCCAGGATGGCACGTGCTTTGGACTAACCGGGGTAACAGAGTCGCTCTGTCCCCGACCGATCGCATAAGCTGAAAAGAACGAGATGCACAGGATCAGTGATGTGCAAAGCGCTGTATGAATAGTAAGACGACAGCCCACGCCTCTGATTTGGACAGCTAAAGACAGAATTTTCTGCGACATAATGCTCCAACCAGTTGTGGCACATCTCTCTGGAAGCCTGCGTGCAAAGTTAGTGAAAGAGCGGAGAAGTTTGATCAGTACTCTTATCAATGCTGTCCCAAGCTCGGTGTACCGAAGGCACTTCGTTAGAGTTGCCGCCAGTAGTTTGGAAGTCGAGCAGAACGAGGGCGCCGTCTAGCTGCTGGTGATTGTCACCGAGTAATAACCGTTAGGAGTTTGAAAGATGCAGCCTGAAGTCGTATCCATCACGGATGCAGTAGCCAGGACAGACGACGTCCCAGACTCCGTCTCTTCCTCGCCGTTCACACCCGCTGTGACTGTGAGCGTTCCTGGAGAACCGCTCAATCTTCCTTCGACCACCTCCGGTGCAACAAAGCTGCAGTAGTAGCTGTAACCACCTGGTAGAGTGCCCGAGACAGTTGATTGTGCCCGTGCGCTGGGAGGCACAAGGAGAAGTATCGGGGAGAGTGCGAGTGCCACGCTTATTTTCATCATGAGCTCCTTCTGAGTTGGTTAACTTATGCGTTGGCAAATTGCCGGATCCAGAATCGGCCGGATCCGGCAGCTGTTCCGTCGCAACTAAAACACCAGCCGTGCGGCGAGCTGGATCTTCCTCGACGAGCTACGAAGGCCCGTTATGGCGCCGAAATTTGCATTCTGGGCGTCCGTAGCAGCAGGATTTGCAAAGCTCGGGGTATTCGTCACGTTGAAGGCGTCGCCATGTAGCTCCAACTGCTTGCCGTCGGTGATGTGAAGATTTTTCTGTACACCAAGGTCCATGTCACGGAACCCTGGTCCATAGGTGGCATTGCGGCCGAGAGTCCCTACACGCGAGTACACCAAGTTTCCCGTGCCATCCGCAGCTTGGTTATAAGGAAGCTCTGAGGAGTTATACGAAGCAGGATTAAACCATTCAGTCAGCTTCCTTGGATATTGGATCGGTGCGACCAAATCCGGCCGATTCGAAATAGTTTGTTGGCCAGCGCCCGAGGCGAAGATGTCGAATGGCTGACCGGTTGCCAGTTGTACGATATCGTTGATCTGCCAGCCCCCAATTAGCAAATCTAAAGCACGGTTCACACCTGCCCCGAACCGCTCTCCCCTCCCAAAAGGAAGAGAATACACAAAGGATGAGCTAAAGATGTGCCGTTCGTCCTGTTCGGAGTTGCCGTAGTTCGCGGCCGTGTCGTAGTAGAGCAGCAGCGCTACCGGCGTTCCCATCTCAGGACTGTCAGAACTGTCAAGCGCATGGGACCAAGCGTAGGACGCCGTTGCTAGCAGGTCTTTGCTGCGGTGCTCGTAGTGCAACTGCAGCCCGTTGTAATTCGAGACTCCGTTGTAATCGTCATAAGTGATATTGCCATCCTGGTTTGGATAGGGTCGCGTTGTGGCCCCGATGTGGTACTGCGTGAGATTGAAAGTCCCACCATTGTTGTTGGTGTAGAAGGTGGAAAGCCGATCCCCGTAAGTTCCGACATACGCCACACTAAACACATCTCTGGGAGTGAGCTGCTGTTGCAGCTGCAGGTTGTACTCCTGAATACGGCTGTGCTTGTTATTGACGTTAATCGCGGTCCCGCCAATCCCTGCAGGAGGGTCCAGGGGGTTGAAGGAAGCGATGGTTGGTGGCAGTGGCAGCTGAGTCGTCACGGCCGCCGGGCTCGTGTACGCGGGGCAGGTGTATGGCGCCTGCAATTGTGCGGTCTGCCCACTTAAGGTGAGGCAGTAGCCGTCTTGGTTATAGAAGTAGTTATCCCCGCTGAAGGGGCCGTTTTGCCCAAGTTGGTTATTTATGCCCCCGTAATCCGGAAAGTAGAAGATTCCGTAACCACCATGAAGAGCCGTCTTGCCGTTGCCGCTGAGATCATAGGCAAAGCCGACACGAGGTGCAAAGTTCAAATAGTCCTGGTTGACGATGGTTCTGGGTATGCCATTCACGCCAGCTTCCAGCACTTGGCCGTTGTTGATATTAAATGAACTCTGCTGATTGTGGGCTTCATATGGCCAAGTGAGCAGGTCGTAGCGAAGACCGAGGTTTAGGGTGAGCCGTTTATTAAGCCGCCAGTTATCCTGCGCGAACAGAGCATCTTCCTGGTTGATGTTCGAGAAAAATCCAGTCTGTGAACCTATCTGGTATTGGCTTGCGCTGGCAACTAGGTATTCACTTTCATCGTACCCGGTGAAAAGGTTCGGACTATAAAAAATACCACCTTTACCTTCAATCGGTCGGTAGTAGTTCACGACACGGCGGAGAAACGTTCCGCCAAGGCTAAGCTCATGGCTGTGAAGGTTCAGGCTTACAGTGTCAGTGACCTCGTAGACGTTTTGCGGAACTACATACGGACCGTAGTCCCCCGTGTAAGTGAGATCAGTCCCGAAGCCCCCCGTCAAAGGTCCGCCCGTATTGACCGCTGCCCCCAAGGTCGTGTCGTTGATGCCGAGAATCGCGCCCACCGAGACACCATAGTTTGGAGGTGTATAGCCGAAGTTATCGCGATTGTAGGCAATGCGGGCTTCGTTGATCGCGCGAGGAGAAAAAGTGTGCGTGTAGCCCAGATC
>CAXTNM010000009.1:24669-93665 GCA_964245715.1 uncultured Acidobacteriaceae bacterium
ATCATAGCCGCGAGCATGTAAATAGTTGATCTGTCCCGAAGCGTTCAGGGGTGGATGTCCCGGATTATCTGCCAATTGCGAGTTCTGGTCCGACGTCGTGTTGTCATAGGAAAAGCGGAAGAAGAACTGATCGCTCGGGGCAGCGTTCCAATCTAGACGAGTATCGAAGGTGTTGTACTTGCCAATCTGGGTTTGCTGATAGAAGTAGTTCCCGATTAGTCGGTCCGTGCGCGTTGGAAGGGGGAAGGCATTCAAGTAGTTCTGGGAGACCGGATTGATCCGGTTTGCAGGAATGATGTTCCCCGGAAAGGGAGCGCAGGTCAGGGGATCGTAGATGAACCCGCCACTATTTGGCGGTGGCCCGTTCTGATCCAAGGTTGCAGAGTTCGGATAGCAGCGTGGAACGTAGGTCGTATAGACCGGTGGACCGCCGTTGGTCAGACCTGCGCTCGCAAGCACGGGATTGAGCAGTTCAGTAAAGTTGCCCTGGCGCATGAGGGGAGTTGGCACCGTGTCATAGCCGCTTCCTGCAGGAGACTGATAGCGTGTGCCTTGATAATCTCCGAAGAGAAACAGCTTGTTCTTTATTATCGGCAGGCCCGCTGCACCACCGAAGATATTCTGGTTGTAAGGGGGCTTTGCTCCGGCGGGCAGACCGTTGTATGGAAATGAGTAGTTCGGGTTGGCCGCCCACTTGTCGCTGCGATAGTAGTCGAAGGCGGATCCATGGAGTTGGTTTGTGCCCGACTTAATGGAGCTGATCACCAAGGCTCCACCGGCGCGACCATACTGAGCCCCGGCCACGCTCGTATCCACTTTGAACTCCTGCGTGGCAAATACCGGCGGGAAGAAGAGGATGACATTTTGCAGGCCGTCGTTGTTGTCCACACCATCCAGAATGAAGTTGTTGGCTTGAACACGTGTGGCATTCACGGAGAGTGAAGCGCCGCCGGTACTCCCGTGGCGACCTGCTACGTCCTGATTTTGTTCGGCATAGGGCCCCGGGCTCACTCCCGGCGTCAAGAGGGCCAGATTGATCGCATTCAGGCCGTTCAGCGGTAGCTCGGTAACCTGCCTCTCCTCGATCGTCTCGCCGAGAGTAGCGTCCGTGGTATTCACCAAGGAGGCTGCGTCCGTAACTTCGACCGTCGTCGTCTCCGCACCGAGTTTCAAACTGAAATTTAGCGTCAGGCTGGTCGTCACGACGACCGTGATGGTTTGAGCCTGAGTTTGGAACCCGGTGGCGGAGACCGTAGCGGTATAGTCGCCAGCCGGCACAGCCGATACGTTCAGCGCGCCGCTTCTATTCGAAGTGCCATTGATCTTCAGGCCGGTCGTGCGACTAATGAGCGTAATGCTGGCGTTGGGGATCGCGGCGCCGGTGGAGTCTGTCACCGTCCCCACAACCCTTCCGGTTTCTGCTTGTCCGACAGCATGAGGGAGCGTTGCTGTTGAAAGGAAGGCTGATGCAAGGACTATACCTGCAGTTCCTTGTCTCTGCAGGATTACGAGGAACGATGATTTCGTGGTCATTGGCTAATCTCCGAATGCTGCTGTACCGGCAACTCGCCCCTCCGCAAAACGCTCGCGTAGGTGCTTGCCGCTCGATGGTCACCCTCGTCTCATCTGCAAACTTCATGCAATAGTTGTTCGATTCTCATTCCATACTTTTTGAGATTCACAAACTAACCTCTTAGAATGATAGAGATAGAACCTTTGTTTTATTGTGGGGTGAGGATCGTATAACATGATCGCGCATGGGGATCGCCACTTGATAGCAGGAGAGAAAATAGATCGTGTCGCCTTTGGGCTGTTCGAGGCAGATCTGCGTTCCGGAGAGCTGTGGAAGGCTGGATACCGGATCAAGCTTCCAAGGCAGCCTTTCCGCGTTCTTGCCGCGCTGCTCGAAAGGCCGGGTGATGTAGTAACCCGAGAGGATCTTCAGCGCGAAATTTGGGGAGTCAACACCAACGTCGATTTTGACCAGGCGATTGCCGCGGCAGTTAACAAAATCAGGGACGCTCTGGGCGATTCCGCGGAAAATCCTCGTTTCATCCAGACGCTCACGAAGAGAGGTTATAGATTCATCGCGCCAGTCACAACCGTGCCTCCGCCTTCTATCCAGCATCCAGTCGGATTTGCACAGCATACGATTCAGGATAGGTTAGCATCCGCAAAGTTGCCGGAAGGGGCTAATGCCCTTGATCAAACAGCAGCTCAGGCAACACTATCCGCAATTTCTCCCACTACGGAAACGTCAAATGTGCTGATTAGCAAATCCTTAAACCCTGCCGACGTTCTCAGGAATGATCGGTGGGGAAACGAGGAGACGCTCCGGGGAGCAGCTCTTAGAGGACGCGCCCTCTGGCAAAAGAACGCTGTCGTATTTCGTGTGTGCCTCTTCTTCGCGGCACTTGCTGCTAGCGGACTCGCGGGCAGATGGCTCGCTCCTGCCGCCTTCAAGACAGCACCTAACCGCGTAGACCAAGTGACCCATTACGTACCAATCTCCTTAGGTCCGCCAAATCCGGAGAGTTTCCTCAACATGGCTATAGACGGCGACCGTGTACTGACATCGGTTATGGTGAACGGACGTCCCCGCCTATCTGCGATCAACGTCGAAACCGGGGAGGTTCGAGGGATTGAAGTGCCTGATGAGATTGCTTCGAACTCCCTCACAGACATCTCGAAGGACGGGTCTAGACTCTTATTGCGCAGTCAGCAGTCGACTGAATCTGAGCAGCCACTATGGGTTGTGCCCTCAGAGGGTGGTAGCGGGCGCCGAGTCCAAGGGATCATCGCTCATGATGCAGTCTGGATGCCGGACGGCACCAGCATTCTCTACGCCACCGGGAATGAGTTGGCCGAAATCGGTCCAAATGACGATGCTTCGAAGACATTCGCCCAACTTCCTGGCCGTGCTTTTTGGTTACGCTGGTCGCCTGATGGAAAGTTGCTGAGATTCACCCTTTTCGATCCTGTAACCCACACAGCCGCTCTCTGGGAAATGGCAAGCGGAAGCCGTCGTCCAACTCCAGTCCAGGTTCCCGGCTCCCAACATCTCTCTGCCTGTTGCGGAGTGTGGCTGCCGGATGCACAATCGTACATCTTCCAAGCTGACGATAATCTTTGGGAACTGAAAGGATTTGGACGCGGCGCAACACTACTCCAACTAACAAATGGGCCTCTCCGCTCGTTCTCGCCCGTTGCGGCTCGAAATGGCTCTCGTATCTTCTTCATCGGATTAGAAGCTCCTTCTGGGTTGCAGAGGTTTGATCCCGAGCGAAAGGAGTTTCGCTCGGCACCGGCATTCCTAGCGGACGCCAACCGAATCGATTTCTCGCGAGATGGAAAGTGGGTCGCCTGGACCGATATCCACGAGAAACTTTGGCGGGCCCATCTTGACGGCTCCGATAAGGTTCGGCTTACCTCAGACGCCTTGGAAGTCTTTCTGGCACACTGGTCGCCAGATGGTCAACGATTAGCCGCCATGGCGAGGAGGCCAGGCGGTGTCTGGCAGATCTACCTTGTAGACGCTACCGGAGGTAAAGCTGAAGCGTTGCTCGACGAAGCCCGAAACGCGGCAGACCCAGGCTGGGCTGCAGATGGTGGAAGCCTCGTCTTTGGTCGTGAGCCCGATTTGATGGGTAAGGAGAGCGGCTCGCGTACCCTCAGCCTTATCAATCTCTCGAATCACAAACTTGAGGAGCTTCCAGACTCGCAAGGCTTGTTCAGTCCGCGCTGGTCACCCGACGGTCAATGGATCGCGGCCCTCACCCTCGACCAGAAGACAATAATGCTCTACGATGTGGTCCGCAAACGATGGAAACGTCTGGCAGCCACGAGCGTAGCGGATCCCGTGTGGAGCGCCGACAGCAAAGCGGTATATATACATGCTTTCCTTGCGGACCGCGAACCCATTTTGAGAGTGGAGGTTCCGAGTGGAATGGTACAAACGGTCGCTGACCTCGGAAACTTCCGTGACGGTGAGGCTGCCAACTATTTTTTTGGGGGCGTGACACCCCGAGGTGAGCCCTTGGTTCAGCCCAGAGTAGGAACGGGAAATCTTTATAGCCTCGACTTACGGGCTCCGTAAGACTTCTACTCGTAAACCTTAATACCTAGGCTCGGTAGGTCTGCTCGACTTCGAGAGGCAGAGTCCAGACAGAGAACCCCAATATCGCACAACGCCCGACGTCCGGAACGTCGCCTCGATCATAGTAAATGCCCATTGTGCCGGTCTATCCTTCGGTAACTGCTCTCTACATCCGGCCTCCACGACTCCAGGAGCTCTACGAAAGGGCGTGAAGCATCTTGCGACGCATCTGCAGCGCGGGAGAGAGTTTGGGGCTTAGACGGCGGTAGGTTGTGTTCGGAAAGCCCATAATCTCCCACACATGATCCGAGATCTTCGTGGTCTTCGCGTTGAGGATGGGCTGATCCGAATAAGGAACATGGGGGGCTGAGCGACTGCCGGTTGGGCAAGCAAAGAAATAAGGGCAAAAAGCAGCTTCTGGGTCATATCGTTCTTCTCCGTTGAAGTCGGTACGTTGTCGATCAGAGCCTCTCATGGCATTTGAAACGAGACCCACTCGATCGGCGAGCCCTTCTGCTATTTACCATGATTTAGCTAGTCGATTCTGCCTGCAACCCCAAGATCAGAGTTGTATGAGCGTTGTGATCGAATCTCAATAACGATGAGGCGCCCGTCGTTCCGAATAAGCAGGCAGTGCGGTCAAGACCATCGTGCAGCAGTGCTCGAGATTGCCCGAGACACAGTGCTCATTTCGCCGGACATCCGCTTACACCGAGATCAACATAGAGTTGGATCAACCATCGAATGCATTGAAGCGCTAAGCCGGCACAAGACTAGACATGGCTCAGAAGGTACTGCCGCCTCGGTTTTAGCCCAACACGTGCTGTGCTTTCTCCTCGATCGGCCATGAAGGCCGAGGAGGTGGAGGGTTCCTCAGGCAACGAAGTCTTAGGAGTCAGGGCTTTGCTTGGTTCTGACTCTACTGCGTCTACTCGTGACCCACGTGTATCGAAGATTGTATGACCGTTCATGGCCCCACCTCAGGCGGGAATGTTATGAGCTCTTGTAGAGAGATGTCTGAACTATATTGATCTTCCGATCGCTATGCCAATGTGAGAGTGGTATCAAGTCGTCTGGAGTGTCAACTCGGATGCACGGTCGGTCTAATGACCTGCACATATTCCTGGTCGGCTCTATGAGCACCCGACAAACGTGCCATGTACCCGGTACGTCGCACTTCTCTAAGGGCTTGCGACTGCAAAAGAGACTGGCACACCGGCTGCTGGTTGAATTTGTTTCTGCGTCTCCTTGTGCTCTACATGCTGCGACGCCGTGCCCGAAACATCGTTACGGCAACATCAAGTCGTACTTTTGCACGTTTGCTGTAATCCCGCTTATTCGAGGACTGAGATCGGTGATAACAATCTCGTCTTTTCGGTAATGCTCTGAAGGGTTGGAGACAGTTGTCGAACGAGCCCATTTGCCTTGTCGATGATCGGGTACACCTTACCCTTGACTTCAACAAGCGTTGTTGTCGCTGCCGTTCGTGCCTTCAGTCCGAGTACGCGATCGTTAACAGCATCCCAATCACGATCAGCAACAGCAGGGAGATCGCCGCGATTCCTGCAAACACAACAAGAAGATGACTGTCGCTATCTGCGTGGACTGCAATGCTGAGTAGCTGATTGTGCTGTGAGAACCTGATAGCCGGATTTGGCCATAAACATAGGAGAACTCCGCTTGAGGCTGATCGTTTGTTGTTTTCGGAGACCGTCAGCGACTGCTGACAAAGACCCAAGGTATGGCGGTGAAAGCATTCAGAAGCGTTGCAAGTCGTCAGCCTTTACCGGGGTCCGCCGGACTCCGTTCAATCACAACGTGCTCCCGACGGAGCGTTACGATCTGATTATCCCTGCGCTCCGAGTCGCGCTGAGTCACTCGAATCTCTTCCCGCAAGATCAGCTGTTTGGTGAGAACAAGCTGCTCTTCGACTACCGGGTATATCGTGGTGCGGCCGTCCTGGCGCACGCCCGGAGCTGATTCGATCGGACGATTCAGGACCACCCGTTCAATATCAAAGGTGCGAACGGCCAGAGGCTCGTCGAGCTGCTCCTGATACTCCTGAACAGTCTTCTGCAGACGGATTTTGCCCGTTTCCACGACGCGTTTACCGACCGAGAGTGTCTCTTCTATGATCGGGATGACGGTCTCATCCAGAAACGGTGACCGCACTTCAGCTTCGTCCATAGCTGCATCGACACCCCCTTCCATCAAGACCGCAGTCGCTAAGCGCAGAACGCGACCATCCGGCATCCTGAGTTCGGTATAAGGATGAAGCGTGTTCAGCGTTCCAGAGACCTTGAGGATGTTGCTCTGTTCCGTCGCTTGAAGAGAGGGTGCGTCGGTGTTTGTTTGGGGGAATTCCATACCTGATCCTGTTCTTAGAACACGCCAGTGGCCGGATTCTCCGGCCCCTGGCTTTGTTGCATGGTATTTAGTAACGATCTTTGCTACCCGTTTCGCCGGGAATCTGCTCTACATCCACTTCCGTCTTCCGAACGGTGTCGTGGATCGCCTCCGTGCGTTCGCTGCTCGTCTTTCCGACAGAAATCTCTTCGACGACACGACTGGTCTTACCAACGACGGCTTCTTCACCGGTTGCGTTCAGCTCGATCACTCCGCCGCGTCCAACTTCGAAGTCCGCGGCCGTTGCGGGCCGGTTGACGGGCCGGCGCTCTACATTGATGTGCTCTTCCCGCAAGGTCACGTCCTCTTTGACCGGACGCTCTACCAGGTGTGAGTAGATGCGAACACCCCCACGATCTACCTCGCGTTTGCCAACCACGAGCTCTTCCTCGACGACAGGGATTGATGTGGCGCCAGTTGTGGCAGCGGATGACTCGCCATAAACGGGAACGCCCGCGCTTGCTGAACCCTGGTACCCGCCCTCGATGTCACGCGCACCGTGCGCCTTGAGGATCTCAGCGACATCTTCCGCTTCTTCATCAGCCAAGGTCGCCGTAAGCAACGCTCCACCTGCGTTTACGCCTGTCGCATAGTGATTGTGGGCATGTTCGTCGCCACCAGTCAGGTTGCTGAAGAAGCTGCTGATCTTCTCTCCGATGCCCGTTCCGCCGCCGCTACCGATATCGGTATAACCTTTGTCTGTCGTTGTTGCATCGTTGGTGTCGTTTGCGACGACCTTGATGTGATTGGCCTCAAAACCTTCTGAGACCAGCGCCTGCTTGACCTGTTCCGCTTGGGCAACGGTGCTGAATAGTCCTACGACTGTCTTCGACATAGCTTCTCCTTGGATGGGTTATTGTTGCGAAAAGAGTTCAACGCGGCGATTGTCGGCCTTCCCTGCATCCGTCGCGTTTGTGTCGGCAGGCTTGGCGGGGCCGAAGCCCTCTCCAGTAAGGCGATTGCCATCAATGCCCTGCCCTTTGAGGTACTCGGCAACCGCCTGTGCGCGCCGTTGAGAAAGTGTGAGGTTGTGCGAATCGGCTCCCGTGCTGTCGGTGTAGCCTTCCAGCCGTAGGTGAACGTTGGGATTTGCCTTCATCGCGGCAGCGGCCCGTTGCAGCGTCGCCTGATCTTCCGGCGTAAGGGTCGCCTGATCGGTCTCGAAGTGGACAGTTCCAAGATCCGGAAAACCCGGCGTAGCGACTGCATTGGGGGAAGCCGGTAGGGCGGCAGACGCTGCGTCCTTGTGACGAGACAGCAAGAATGCTGCGAGTGCAAGCAAAAGGAGAAGAGGCAACAACCACGCCCAGATCGGGAGGCCCTTCTTCTTTTCTTCGTAAACTTTGATATGTTCGGCCATGCTATTTCTCCTGAGCTTGTGATCAATTTCCGGACCATCAAGGGGGTTCGACTATCTGTAATTAGGGACGACGCGTCGCATCCGGAAGAACTTCCTCAACGTCGACCTCAGTCTTACGAACCGTGTCGCTGATATGCTCGGTACGCTCCGTCGCGCTTTTGCCGACATGAATCTCTTCGATCACTCGAGCTTCTTTGGAAATCACGGCTTCTTCCGCCGTCTCCGTAAGCTCAATGGTCCGGTCACCCTGTAGTGAGAGATCACCGTCGGTAACAGCCCTGTCCACGGGATGACGCTCCATAATGACGCGCTCTTCTCGTAGTTCGACAGTCTGATCCACCGGGATCTCGACGATCCTGCGGTAAACCCGGACGCCGCCTTGGTCGACCGTCCGCTTGCCGACCGCAAGCTCTTCCTCAACAATTGGGATGGTGCGTTCGCCTGCCGGAATGGTTGAGACCGCCTCAGTCTCAGCAAGGTCCGCTTCGTCTATCTGTTTAGCCCGGTGGTCCCCGAAGACGCTCTCGACGTTCTGGACCTGATCCTGAGAGGCGTCGACCGCAATCAAAACGCCTCCATCGTCCAAACCCTCCTGGAGATGCTTCCGATCGCGTTCGGGAATTCCGAGTTCCTCGATGGAAACACTCGAGATGTCCGCTGATTCGAACTTGCCTGAATACGAGATCAAGGTCTGAGAGATACCTGCTTTGGTCAGATCCCGAACCGCGGCCTCGGCTTGATCTTTATGGTGAAAGAGGCACACAAGTGTCCTACGGACTTGAGAAGTTGCCATGAAGTCTCCGGTCGCTTGGAAGGCTGGCTGAGACTCGCGTGAAGGCGGCACCGACGAAGCACCTGCCATCCCCGTGTACAAGGAGCGCGGTGTTTCCCCCATCACGTGCCGACGTACACTCTCTGAAGTATGAGGTTTGGGAAAGCAGCCTTCGGATCGATACCTGCAGCCGCCGTATCCCAACACTTAGGTGTGGTTGGGGCAATTGAGGTTGTAGGCATGCGACAGCTTTATCGAAGTGGTCGGCGATGGACAGCACCGCAGTGTATTTGCCACGCTCTGCATCATTTTGACCCAATAGATCGCCCGGCGAAGGCAAAACCCTCCCTTTCCTTGTCTCCCGCCGAGAACGCCCCACCAGAAACGCGTCTTGCATCTAACCGGGACCCTGCCGAAGTACGTGGCAGGTTGTAGATATAGTAATCGGACGCCATAGCGAAAGGACCTACTCACTGAGTAGGGGTCTTCAGAACCGACGGCACGGCGGCAGGCGGCTTGGGAGTCGCCACCTTGCGGTTCGGTTTGAGAACAACAAAGACGGCCAACAAGGTGACCACGAGCCCCACAATGAGCTAGAAGAGGATCGGACTGCACCTTTGGCCGCGAGGCTCGGGATGGGCAATAGCCTTCGGGTTCATGATGCTTCCTCTATAGAAGAGAACACTAATGTCGAAGAAAAGTTTAGTAGTTGTCTCCTCTTGGTGTAATGTGACTGTTCGATAAGCTGGAGGCGGCCGCTTCCAGCGTCGATCCGCAATATCTCGTTGAATACCCTTGAGTCGTCGTACACGAGGGTAAGTTTCAGACATTCGAAGCGGGCGAAGGAGTCCTCCCATGACATCTCTTTCGCAAGGGCCGTTTCCTCAATCGTTTTCTTATGAAGAAGACTCATAGAGGCAGGCTCGGCATCGATCCTGTTGGGCTCTACATTCGCTGGGAGATTCCTTGTGAATCCGCCCAGGCTCTGATCTCGTGCCTGTCGGTGGTGGGTCCTTTGAATGCCATCGCAACTTGGATGGCGAGCTTCCGTAAAGGGCTGCATTCCGAAGGCCTTTGTCTTCCTCGAAGCCGGACATGCCAAAGAGGATCAAATAAATCCTATCTTGCTGACAGATAGGCATATCCGGACCGCTGGCGGTAGAGATGTTATAGAGCAAAGCGATGATCATGAGCGTAAGAAGGCTCTCGGGAGAGCTAACACGAATTCCATTGTGATCTGCGGCAAAGCCTCAACGTCATGCCGTGTTGACGTACTATCGTCCCCGCCTAATAGACACCCGCGCCTCATGGCAAACAGGCTGAAAGCCGCTGCCAAAGCGGATCCGCCGAAGGAAACAACCATACCCGCGCCGACGTGCGGGGTATGAGCGAGGCGATGTACCCCGAATTGCGCAAGGATGATAATGCCCGGAAACACAAGGCTGACCAGCCCGGCGGTCGCCCAGACTGGTTTTGCGTTACGAAGCCGCTGTGAGACTGCACCGATCAGCCCTGCCGTGAGAACCGCATAGACCGCTTCGATCAACATTGCTCCAACAGCCTGGTGAGGACCGGCTTTTAGATTGCTGCTAAAGAAAGCTCCGGCGCGGAAGAGTGCGCTGATGAAGGCAGCTTTCCAGCTCCACGGAGGAATGAGCGTCCGTAAAGGACTGGAGACGATCTCAAGCACGCTACGGTAGAGGTTCTCAGGAAGTTTCTCTGGTTGCGTCTCCCGAGGTTTCGTGTCCGACAAAGCCATTGCTACTTAGAGTCCTCTTGACTGGCTGCTTTCCGAAGGAGGTACTAACGTGAGAACGTAGGACTGACCCCTCGCATCCTCCAGATCGGGCCTCCTTCGTAAAGAGGGCCCTCTTCCCGGATGAAGGCAGGCGGGGTGCCCGCTAGCAGCCAGATGTGGTAATCGGCCGGTTGCTTGCCGACGATCGGTGCCACGACACCGGCTATACCTCCCAACTCTACGTGCAGTGTGAAGTCTGTGGCCTTCCGTCGCAGCAAACCGACCGAGAAAGGCAAGTCGCCGGTAGGTTTGATCGAGATATGGATCAAGCGCGGCTTCGCTCCCGGAACGACGTACGAGATTTTGGTCTCTGGCGTTGAAGGGCTGATGTTGAGGAGGAGATTTGGGGGGAGACCGTTCGACACATCCGGAGGAAGGTCCATGTGCTCAACCGTGACTTTGCCGTCATCGGCGCGGTTTGTAATCTCCCCGGTTGCTGCGTTGATCAAGAAGTCCAAGGACTTCGGAAAAGACGGGCCATGTTGAATGTGATGATCGGTGATCAGGTGGAAGAAACCACGCTGAGAAAAGACCGTCAGGTCATCGTCGACTGATCCATCCCGGAAGTGGAAGACGAGTCGTGAGGTGACCCGGTCTCCGTGAACTGTTTGCGTGTTCTCACCGTTTGCAACCGTCTTGCCTTCAAGTGTCTCCAAAATCACAAATCCGTGGCTGGAGCCTTGAGCATAATGAACTGGGATTGGTTCGGCATGTACGGAATGTGTCGCTGCGAGGAGTAAGGAAACGCAAAAGCTTCGAATCGCACTAGTCATGAGATGTCTCCCTTCGCCGCTTACCTTAGTAGGTTCTGTTCGAAGTCCGGGCCGGCGCTCAAGAATGGGTGAACGCCTTCGCTACAGACATCCCTGCGATTAGAGATTAGCGCAACCTCATTGGTTGGGTGGCTTCAGCTGTCTACCTGCAAACTTCGATCGGTCGTCACTTTCGCGCCCGCCAAACCCGCCGTCTTCCGCGGAACGCTCGTGTTCCAAGCCGGAAGGCCTCTGCAGTACACAAAGGGCCTGCAAATGGAAGACCTAAGAACGGAAGGATCGACATCAAGAGCCGAGTGCAGACCCTCTTGCTCAGTAAGAGATCGCAGGCTGCGAGGGATATACTTTAGAAAGTGCGCCGCCTCGCCAGCTTCGTTGCGATCTTCATCCTGCTTCTAACTGCAGCTCCTTTGCTCGCCTGTATGACCGGGAAGGCGATGAACCAGGAAAAGAGCGTCTGCTGCCGTTCCATGCACGGCAACTGCGGCGACATGGCTCGTTAGCCTGTCCAGGCACAAGGTTTGGACTTTTTGGCATTGCGGAGACGCTGATCGCAGCGAGCTTCGTCATGACGTATGTCATCGCTCCCCGGCTTCGAGATGGTGAGGTGTGTGCGGCAGACGACCCGACGACATGCGGCGAAGTTAGCAAGCTAAGTCGGTGATTCTTTGCGGATCGGCACTCATTTGGAGCGGCGGATTCTTTGTTGCTAACCTTCTGGAACCGATTCTCGAACGAATGGATCGGTGACTTATGTCTGACAAGACGGATTATGCCTGGTCGATTATTATCAGACATTATCTTCACCTAAGAGCGCAATAGAGAAGATCCTTGGATGTTCTGAAAGATCGCCGTTGCCGCTGCCTGAGATGCTTCGCTACTTGACCGGTGCGATTACATCCTTGGCTGCCTTGGCCACGCGAAATTTCGCAGTCATCTTCGCTTTGATCTTGATCGTCTCGCCCGTCGCCGGATTCCGGCCCATCCGAGCGGCCCGCTGCGCCTTGACCAGCTTGCCCAGGCCCGGAATGGTGAACTCGCCGTTCTTCTTGGTCTCTTGGACTGCCGTCGATGCGAGCAGATCGAAGAACGCTGTGGACTGTCTCGTCTTGAGTTCCATTTTCTCTGCTACAAGCCGTATCAGTTCTGCTTTGGTCATCTTCCTGGCGGCTAGATCGTTTGCGAGGATTGCGCTGGTCTTTGCCGCTACCGGTGCAGCCGCCTTCTTCGCTGGTGCCTTTCTTCGTTGCCATCAAACCCGATATGCGCGCTGGTTAGTACATCAGGAGCGTTTTGCTGGTGCTTTCTTCGCCATAATCTTTTTGGCTGTTGGCTTTTCCACTAAAGTCTTCTTGGTTGGGACAAACGCTACCTCTTTCGGAGGCGACACATGAGCCATAACTGATTCGCCTAGTAGGAACGATAAAACTGGTAGCGAGAGGAGCCTTCGATGGCGCGAGGCAAGAAGCATACGGCAGAGCAGATTGTGAACCTGCTGCGGCAGGTTGAGGTTGGCGTGGCGAACGGCCAGACGTTGCCGCTGGCATGTAAGGAGGCCCAGATCGTGGAGCAGACAAACTACCGTTGGCGTCGGGAGTTCGGTGGGTTGAAGGTAGACCAGGCGCGACGGCTGAAGGAGCTGGAGCTTGAGAACGCGAAGCTGAAGCGTCTGGTGGCGAACCTGAGTCTTGAGAAGCTGATGTTGAAGGACATCGCGGAGGGAAATGTATGGTCCGCTCCGTTTTTGCAAGCACAGGTTCGCTTCTGACACAGAGCGGTTTGCGTAAATGTATCCGGCCTCTCGCGAGTCGGCCGCTTTTGGCGACCAGGCCATGATGAGATCCGCGCATGCCGTTCCCAATAACTTGGTTCGGTCTTAAACAAGACCGGTTTCCCGCTCGGGTTTAGACCATGCCGATCAACCGTTGTGTCATCAGTTCTCTGCGCAGCAAACTTAGGAAGAGCTCTTTGTCAGGCGTCAGCCCAGCGGTAGATCTCCTCCGGTCTGGTGAGGATCTTCCAGGCGACGGGAGCGATCTTATTGGCCAGTGCGACGATCACCTTATTGCGATGCATGCGTTGTTCGAGCTTCGTGATCCATGCTCCCAGCGGGTGACGCTGCCTGTCGCAGGTCTGCACGCAGGATCGGGCTCCATGGATCAGGATCCTTCGAAGATAAGTGTTGCCGCGTTTACTGATGCCAAGCAGTGTGGTTTTGCCACCAGTGGAATACTCTCGTGGCGTGAGTCCAAGCCAGGCCGCAAAGAACCGTCCGTTGACGAACTGATGACCGTTGCCGGCTGAGGCTTCGAGAGCACTGGCCGCAAGCGGTCCGATGCCGGGTACGGTCATGAGTCGTCGAGCTGTATCGCTGTACTGCACACTGCGTTGAATCTGTTTCGAGAGGTCTTCGATCCTTGCTTCCAAGAGCTTGAAGTCGTTCCACAAGTCGGCAAGTAGCGTTCTCATGGATGGCGGCAGCTCGTTCGTCTCATCTCCAAGCACCCGTGGAACATCCATCCTGAAGACGCCGGCTCCCTGGCGAACCGCGATGCCAAACTCCAAGAGAAAGCCTCGGATCTGGTTGATGAGCCCCGTCCGCTGGCTCATGTAGCGATCTCGTACCCGATGCAAAGCCTGACGAGCACTCTGTTCCGGTTGTCTCACTTGTACGAAGCGCATCGTCGGCCTTGTCACTGCCTCCGCGATCGCAGCCGCATCAACCATGTCGTTCTTGTTGGACTTGACGTACGGCTTCACGAACTGAGCTGGGATGATCTTCACCGTATGTCCGGAGGCTTGCAGCTTGCGTGCCAGCCACTGCGATCCCGGACAGCTCTCCATCCCAATCAGAGCTGTGGGTGTGTTCGCGAAGTGAACCAGCAATCGATCGCGCCTAAACTTGCTATGCAGGATCGGCTTGCCAGTGGTGTCGAGGCCGACGACGTGAAAGGTGTTCTTCCCAATGTCGATGCCATACACGGTGACTCCTTCAATGCGCTTCTTCATAGCGGGTCTCCTTCCGCAACTGCTTGGATATAGTGTGCTCCCGTTGGAATCGTAGCGGACCATTCCATTACTTCTAAGCCCTGAACGGCGGCGCTGTGCGGTGAGCCATGCGCGTGAAGCTCATGGGTTGAGCGAGCGGCGTGCGTGCCTGTGGAGTGCCCGCCTTTTCAGATGGAACATACGCAATGTTTGCGACACAAGAAATGCTGGACCTGCGTCCCCAACGCGAGATCAGGCCTGAATTCCTGCGGGCTATGCGTAGCTGCCGCTAGATGCGTGAGGGCGTAACGTCAATTCTGTCTAGGCGTCCGGCGGCAAAAACAGGATCAATATCGCTCAGACAAATCTTTGGAGATCCCCTACTGTTATTGTCTGAGGTTGGACATGAACGGACATACGATTTTCAGTACGCGCAGAGCACACGCGGATGACGCAATCGAAACGCAAACAGGTAAAGGGCGGTTCCAAGTTTCGCCTATTGATGAGGCTTTGCATCGTTAGCAGCCTTCATGGCCGACAGAGGAAAGGTGGTCGCCGATTGGGATCAAGCCGAGACGCATGCTTCCTCTAAATCACGCTTAGCCTCATAGGAGGTCCAACGGCAAGCCCGCATGACCCGGACTGCGTTTAATCAACGCCGATTTACCCCATTGTGTACAAAATTCTCCACAAGGACCTCTCCAGGGGTGAAATCTAGGTATCGGAGTGCGCAAGGATCGTCTGTAAAGATTGCACACCCACTCAACGCGTCTGCTGGGTGTGGCTCGCCGGTAGCTTTACGTCTCTAGCACTCGCTCCTTGCGGACGAATAATGAGGAATGCTGCCATCAGAAGAAGAATGATCACGAGGATCACAAAGAAGAGATTTCTGCTGCTCTTCTGGCCAGGCGGTCCTTCTAGAACTTCGTGCGATTTCATTGCAATCTTCCCTCGCGTGTGGCTGACTTGAATTTGCCTGCTATTCGAACGCGAAGCTGTTCTCTTTTGCTCGCCTAGCTTAGTTGGGCATTAGAAGGGTCGCTCAGGATCATGCAGGCAAACAAACTCGACGACCAAATCTTGTTCGGCCTCCTTTCAGGCGACCGCTCACCATCTTTAGAATGGATGATCTGCTGAAGCTTATTCCCATTGGAAGGCTAGCCTCCTCTATAAGCACTTCCCACATCGCAAGCAACAGATCGTCAGCCTGTCGCATGTACGCCCGGACCCATTTAGGATCAGCCGCATCTTCTTGAGCAAGCTACGTAAGGTACTTCAAAGCTTCCGCGATGTTGGCGACTCTCTCTAAAGAGGCGCGGCTTACCGTATAGGCGTCAGTGCGTGCGGGTGATCCCATTCCAACTCCTTTGCCAATTATTCCTGATCCGTCGGATCGCTCGAAAGTCGTTGAGCTGCGGCTGTTGTGCATCACAGTTACTCGGTGAAGCGTTCCGAGAAAGAGTCACTCCAGATCATGCAGGGAGACACACTCGATGGCCAACCCGTGATCGTTAGCCTTTCGGACGGGCGCTCGCTCGTCTTTAGGCTGAATGATTTGCTGACGCTTTCTCCTGTCGAAGAGTGGGTTAGCGATGGCGTAAAGCCCGTATGCGAAACCAAGGGATAAAGCCACGCTCGACCCATTGAGCGAGAACGACCTCGCTCGCGCACCAACTGCAGTTCCAAGAGACCGGCGAGATTCTCGACTTGGCGCGGCGTGCTGGCGCGGATCCTTGCCGGTGCGAGCTCTCCGAGATCAACGATGGCATCGTGATTCGGCCGCAGTGGAGTTTGGCTCAACGTAATGGAAGGTCAGTATCGGGCGCTGAGAACACGGAGCGCATAATCATGGCAAGGTTCCTAATCCCGCACGAGGGTCCGCCTTGCACGCTATCCCGTTTAGAAACTCCCTTCCGAAAAATCTGGCCCCAGAGATCCTTACGCGCCTCTCCCTTCGTCGGGTTGAGTTTGAAGTCGGGCATGAACTCGAGTTCCCAGGCAATTCACTCCATCATCTGTTCTTCGTTGAGGAAGGCATGGCCTCCATGACGACCACATTTGAAGATGGCTCCCAGGTCGAAGTAACCATGTTCGGCTATGAGTCGATCGTTGGAGTCTCAGCGCTCATGGGGACAAAGCAAAGTTTCAACCGTGTCTATACCCAGATCGCCGGATACGGTTACGCCGCTCCCATTGGGGTGGCCAGACGGGAATTCGCTAGTGGGGGAGCCTTTCAGTCCCTGGCACTACGTTATGTGCAGGCGCAGCTTCTACAGGCGATGCAGTCAGCGGGCTGCAACGCGAGCCATAGTGTGGATCAGCGTCTGGCCCGCTGGCTGCTTCTCTGCGCTGATCGCGTCCATAGCAGTACTTTCAAAATCTCTCAGGAATTCCTCGCCCAGATGCTGGGATTGACGCGGCCTAGCGTTAGCATGGCAGCGGGTCTGCTTAAGGAGAGGGAGGTCATCGAGTACAACCGCGGAGTGATTCACATCCTGGATCTAGTACGGCTCGAAGCTAGAGCTTGCGAGTGCTACGGCGTAATCAAACATCATCTGGACAACTACGCCGAGTTCGACAGTGGGATCGTCGGCTAGAGGATTGATCTTCTCTAGAAGGCTAGCTAGATCAAAGGAATTACCACCCGCTGTCACTCGGTTCTTCATAGAGCTCTTCAGCTTTGGGAAGAGTGTCGGACAAAAGAGATGCTGAGTAAAGCGCACACCTGCCATCACTGAACTGGATGACTACGCCACGAGTCAGCCTCTCCGCAGTAAGAATGCGGGGAGTGATGTTGGGGTTCATAGATAGATACTTCCACAATAGAACTGGTGAAGTCTGTCTCTTGCGGGACATTGTGTGTATCGGACTGCTCAGGCAGCTTAGCCTGCAAGGTTCACACTTCACACAGATAGCTTCATAGAGCCTCTATCTTGCACTTTTGAGGCTGCAGCCGATGTGCACATTCCAGAACGAGGTGTAACAACATGGCTCTAATTACTGGAACAGTCCTCTGGTTCAACACGTTGAAGGTTTTTGGCTTCCTCTCGGCTCCGGAAACCGGATGTCTTCTGCCACTACTCCGCCATACTGTGTGCCGGCTACAAAGTGGTGTGTGAGGGTGATCCAGTAGAGTTCGAGATCGTAACGGGAGAAACGGGGCGCCCGCAGGCGGCAAACGTGCGAGCCATTCGTCCTGCTACAGGGCACATCACAAGACCTCTGACGGCGGCTCTCCCAAAGGCGATCTCCGAGTACAACTGAATAGGTCGTCGCTCAAGGCTATCCCCACGTAAGCCTTCCAACAGAGGCTTAGAGTGAAACGACCTGTAGCTCGGGAAAGCTCATGAAGCTCTCCGCATGTTGACCACAAAGATAAGCAATTACCACGTCTCTTGTGGCACCAGGAACTATCTGGGCCAGGCTTGTCGCTTCCTGAAATGCCGTGTTCAGCATGAGCTTGTGCGTGGCTAACTTGCCGCATTCTGTGCTCGCGAGAGCAATCATGTTTGAGATGTCTGCAGTTGCCGTTATCGCGACTGGAAGCCCTGTGTCTCTACTGACGGTACACCGCTTCTGTTCGCTCATGCCTGGATTGTAGTCTGGCGTCTGAGCTAATGTATGTCTGCGCAACTAGCGCGGGGAGGGGTGATCCACTACCTAGGGCTTCGCCGCCATCCCTCCGGGTCCAGATTTGCAAGCCGCACCTTCCATTTTCGAACAGTTTCGCTGCCTGCCGGCTGCTCGTTCCGCGCGGGCAAGCATCCGTTCTACGTGCGCTCTGCCACGATCAATTTGTCTGGAGGGGAGGCCATTGCTCTTCCACAAGTCTATGATCCACCCTGGGACTCGTACTGCTGCATCACTTTTCTGGCGGCAAGTTTCTTCTTCTGCCGTACCTCCCGAAGTGCCTTTGAGAAGTCCTCTGCCGTCTTCGCCTTGCCGTCTTCGGTAGGCCACAGAGCAATATTGAACAGCATGCGAAGGGCAACCACTTCGCTGAAGGCCGGATCGTCGGACGGCCGCCGCGCCTCTCGCAACAGGGCATCCCGCGTCCACTCCCGGACCGTCTTTCCCTCCCGCTCAGCAGCCTCGAGAACCTCCAGCTCCTCATCCTTGGTGAAGCGTGTAGCAACGCTCTGGGTGCGTGCTGGCCGCGCCATTTTGCGGCGCACGCGTTCATTTCAATTCAGTTCATTCTCCGGCATCTCTGGGCCCTTTCAGGGTCAAATCTGATGCGGTTCCGGATGGAAACGAAATGGTTGCAGATGGAACCGGAGCGACTGTACCGGGGTCTGAGTGTGGGAGGGTGTATCGCACGAGCTAGCGCGCCATGTACAACCGCTCCATCGCATCGGGGTCTCGACCGCAATCGACTGCTGCGTCTATCAGCTTGTCGGCGGCGGATCCGGCAAGCGCATCAAGTTTGAGCTTCCGGCGCATCAGCCGAGGATCTCCCCATCGTGGGCGTCTTGAAGCTCTTGCTCCGTCATTTGTGTCCGAGGTGAAAGGCCAGTTGCGCCGGTGGAGACCCTGTACACCTCTCGGTGTTCAGGGTTCTCTTTCCACCACATGAGAGCCTCTTGGAGCGTGGCGCAGCTTTCAACTGGCCGGCTGTCCTCTACCAATTCGTAACCCACTGTGCTTTGTGCCATTACTCCCTCGATCAAGCTGGAAACGCATTTGCTGTTAGCGAAGTCTACTTGTTCACTCAGGTTTCTTCCTAGAGCCTGGCTTCGTAGGGGTCACCTCAAGAAACGGAAATCTGTGTGCGCTAACAATCTTCCGGCGTCGAGCCTAAACAGCTTGCGAACGACAACCACCTTGCAAGTGTAGCGGAAACGACCGTTTGTCGGACTGGCGAAAAGGCGATCTCGAAGGGCCTTCCTGAGGCGGAAAACTGTCGCAATACCCGTCTCGAAATCGGCGTCCCGCTAAGGGTAGAGTTTTGAGACACCTTGCGCTCTCGTGTCAGGTGCTTAGCGTACGTAAATTTCCCTTTCTTTAGCTTTCCCCTAAACAGTGGAACAAATAATGGTTGCCGCGCGTTTCGTCTACGTACGTCTGAATGGAGCCAAGCTTGCCCATCACTGTCGCTCTCGCAGTTCTCTTGCTGCTTCAAAGTCGGGCACTACCAATCCAAGGGCAGGACAGGCTGACGGCCTTAGCTGCCCATGGTCAGATCGAGGAGAACGCTCCCGTCAAAGCCCTCAGAGGTGGTGATCAGAGCGCCCATAGTGAAGGTTTGGCAGATTCTCACAATGATCGATGAATGGCCCAAATGGCAGTCAACCGTTTCGGCCGCGCATATAAGTGGAAGCCTCGAACCAGGGGCGACGTTTACCTGGACAAATGGCGGTGCGGACATCAGGTCACGGATAGCTCTCGTACAATGTCCGAGACGATTGGCCGGACCGGCACGGCCTACAAAGCTCATGCGATCCATATCTGGTCGCTGAGGACTCTGCCCGACGGAAACACCGTGGTGCGATCGGCCGAATCTATAAACGGCCTTTTGCTGACTCTTTTCTATTCCTCAAAAGGTCTGGAGAAGTAACATCAGATCTGGCTACAAGCCCTGAAACACAAAGCTGAAGAATAGCCTTGGTCCTGCCCGGCAGTCTGAAAAGCCATGTTCGCTCAGTTTGGGATACAAAGAAAGAAGACTCAGCCCGTTCTCCTCATTGTTTGTAGATGAGCAAGATAGGTCCCGTGGAACGCATTTTCTCGCCAGTTTTCCCCGCTCTGGCTTACTTCACTAGCGTACGATTTCTGACGTTTGGCGTATTGATCCCTGAACACAGTTGTCGAGTCTCCAAGATTGCCTAGGGGCTTCGTTCCCGTCTGATCTAATGCGAAGGTGCGTCGCGTAATCTCTGCCGCTCTGCAATCTCTTCGTCATTCAGTCGGGCATCATAGATGGATCTCGGCTCTATAGTCCGCACGACAAGCGTTGCGACGCACACTATGAGCAGCAAGGGAAGAATGAAGGACCGGTCTCGTCCGGTCAATTCCCTACGACCGAAGGCAGATCATCCTGGAACGCAGTGAGATGGCAGACAAGCTGACGGGCCAGTATGTCGAGGTCTATGACTACAGCGATCGGCCGCTTGAGGTTCGCTGGAAAGGCCACTCGCTTCCCTATCGCGTCTTCAGCAAAGACCAGCGTGTGAGCCACACCGCCATCGTCGAGAACAAGCGGCTCAGCCATGCACTCGCTACGGTGAAGGCACAGCAGGATCTAAACCATGAACCAAAGATCCAGACCAACAGCGACAAGGGCGGATACAAAAAGCGGCCGCGACAGGTCTACAGGCCAGACTACAAAGGATTCGTCGCAGCACCCGCGGTCGAAATGACGGCCTGATGGAAAGCGAGGAAAACATAAGCCGTTTCCCTCTCTTCCCACAGTCCTTGGAAATCGACAAAGAACGTCGATTCCCACATTACGCACCGCACGACGACGAGTATGGATTATTCAACAAAGACATCAACAAAGAGACTTATACTACACTTCTAATGGGCTAGCCACCCTGTCATTTTCTAATGAGCTACAACAGCGGTTTATTATCGGCCATACCTGTGCTTCTCGTTCAGTGCGAAGTGGTTGGTTCATCACTGACGCTCCCCCAACGCGGGCTGAAAGTGCGTTACACATGGCAACCGGAGTTGTCGTGGGAAAAGCAGATGCTCGAAACGTCGCGTTCACCGAGCGTCTTAGAGGAACAATAGGACAGAGTAGGGTGTCTATAGATATGAGGCCCCGTAAAGCCGATGCGAACAAGTCACCATCGATTGCAGAGGAGTAGACCTGCTCTGGCTGCCGCGTGGATAGCGCTGGCCGTGTCATCTCCTCGATTAGCCCTCACACAATCAAAAAACGGGTGCACGGTGTTTGGTGCTCCGCAAGTCAGCCCTGCGCTCGTAGAGCTAGAGAGTGTCGCGACACATTCAGCTTATAAAAGGGGCATGCCAAATCATGTCATCCTGACTCTTCGAGCTGGCCATGAGGGCGTCTACTTACCAGATTTCTTTGAGGCTTTCCAACAAACATGCAGTCACGGCTTTGCGGCTGAGATATTAACCCTTCAAGGTAAAGCCGCCGATCCCAATGAGCCTGGATGCGCCTATGCAGGTGGGACTCCAAAGATCACATACGTCAAACTCAAACCTGACGAGATCCGCAGGTGGAGAATTGATCTTCCAACGAAAGCGATTCCTCGTGGTCGGTACTGTCTCTATTCGGAATACCTGAGTACTGAAGAGTTGATGGGCTGGTCCGTAAACTTGCCTGATGACAAAGCACTAGTGGCAAAAGGCAGGATTACCGCGACGCCGATCGCAATCGAGATTCGATGATTGAACTGCCCCAGAAATGATCGAATCGTTCAAATAGCGGGTCGAAAGTGCTTTGCCTCTCTGGAACGACCATTGAAGACGAGTACACGCTGGCTTGTTACTCCTGAAAACGGACGCTTCAGCCGGAAACGCGCGATAGCGCTCCAAGCCAAAACCTGAGGCGCTAGACGCACGATCCCGAACTAGACGACGCGGTGCTATTTCCGGTGGAGTTTTAGCCAGTAGCGGTACATGAAGTCGGAGCGATCTGCGTCTTGGCAGTCTGGAAATACCAGGTGCTGACGCCCATCTCGTCCCCAGTCATAGGTGTTGTTGAAGGCGCACTCCAGGCGGTGAGGGATCTACGCTTCCTTCAGGTCTTGTAGGGTGTAAAGCCATTGATTCTGACCACGACGCAGGCCCCGCGCAGCAACTTTCTTGTCTGCGTGAGCACTCTTGGTCCCCGTAACGGCCGTATAGGGTTTGCGGTAAGAACGCGACACATCTGCTCTCTCCTTTAGCGAGCTAATGTGTCATGGCGTGCCTCCTGCACTCAGTATGCTCCCATTGGCTTCCAGCTTGCGAGCGAGCTAACGAGCCTGATGCGCCTGCTTCGCAAGATAGCGTCGGTCGAGAGCCTCACGAAGCATGGTCTTGATGATGGCCTGCCGACTGACGTTCAGCGTCTCGGCCTCACAGTCCAACTCCTTGAGCATCGGCGAGGTGAAATCAACGTTCACCCGCTGGACTCGCCTCTTCACGGTGAATTCATTTGTGAAATGCGCTGAGATGTCTTGCCTTTGATCCGCCATCTGGGCAATCTCCTCGGCGTCGATCGGTTTACTCGATGTTTTCGGCATACGCTCTCCTTTCCTCTTTTGTCGCCTTCCACAAAGTCACAAGGTGATACAACTCTCCATCGGCATCCTCCCGAACCTCGTAGATCACGCTGTACATCGTTCCACTGACCCACCCTATGGCGCGAAACTGCTCGGGATCATCGGAACGTCTGTCAGTGATGTATTCCGATTCAAAGAGCACCTTCGCTTCCTCAAAGCCAATGCCCCGCTCGGGATTCGCTTTGAGCCCCTTGCTTTTCTCGGGGTCGAAGTCGAAACGATACGGATAACACTTATACCAAAACCATAGATCGTTCCATCATTCTTTTGACCTGCACGGCTGACCATTCCCCAAGTCTTCGAGGCGTGGGGATTTCGCAAGCGTTGAGTTCTGCCGCGATCGCACGAAGCGAGCTCGCGCCGGTGGCCTGTATTGCTGTGATCGTCGGAAGGAGCTCCGAGCGGATCTTGCTCGCGTTCTGGCTACGCACCTGGCGCGCCGCAGCTCCGATCTCTGCAAAGCGCTCAGCCGAGACGCGTCGGACACCAAGTTTCGTTCCCCGCGCTTTTGTGGCTGCGAGGGCTGCCGTGGTTCTCTTTGAGATGGCCTCTGCCTCCTGCTCAGCAACTGCGGCCAGGATGTGGACCACGAACCGATTCGCCTGGGGCATCTCGACAGCCACAAACTCAAAACCGGACTCCATGAGGTTCGAGATGAAGGCAACATTGCGGGCCAGACGGTCAAGGTTGGCGATTACCAGCCTAGCGCGATGCTTTCCCGAGGCGAAGTCCTTCAACACAAGGTTGTCCAGGCTCAGGTTCGCGACCAGACGCTTCAGCTTGGAGTTCTCCTGCTCAAGCTCCTTCAGCCGCTTCGCCTGGTCCACCTGCAACCCGCCGTACTCCTTGCGCCAACGGAAGTAGGTCTGCTCCACGATCCCGGCTTCCTTACACGCCAAAGCCGTCGTTTTCCCATCCGCGATCGCGACCTCGATCTGCCGCAACAGATTTACCACCTGCTCTGGCTGGTACTTCTTGCCTCGTCCCATAAGCTCTCCTTGTCCAGTTCTCTCTCATCCTCTGGCACATTTCAAGCCGGGCACTCCACTGCTTGCTCCGATTTACCAGGCATCTATCCCTTCGCCCTCTACTCGTCCGAAAAGTGCTTTCCCGGACGGCCTGTAGAAGCTTTGCCGGAGTGCGTGCAACCGTTTACAATTCCAGAATCTTCTTAGAGGCCACTCACCTTGCAGCAGCAGCTTACGCATGCCCTCACCCTCTGCCTTATGTGCGCCGGTTCTCTCGTCGTTCGAAGTGCAGCCCAGGTCTCCTCCCAGATGGCTTCGCTGCCTCCCGTCCGCTATCCATCTACCCCCCTGATCACCCACAACCCCTATTTTTCCATATGGTCCGACACCGATGATCTCACCGCCTCGAACACCGTCCACTGGACTGGCAAGCCGCAGCCTATCGTCGGCCTACTGCGAGTCGACGGCAGGACGATGCGCTTTATAGGCGCTTCTCCCCGCGAGCTTCCAGCCATGCAGCAGAACGCGCATATCGTCACCCCCACCCACACCCGCTACAGCTTCACCGGCGGCGGCGTGGAACTCGATCTTACCTTCTTCACCCCAACCATCCTGTCTGACCTCGACATCCTCTCCCGTCCCGTCACCTATATCAGCTACACCCTGAAATCGGTTGACGGCAAAGCTCACGCCGATGCCGCCGTTCTCACCGACGTAGATCCCGTTATCGCCGTGAATGCCCCCGGCGAAGCCGTCACTTACACTCGCAATCAGACGGAGACCCAAAACGTCCTCTCGGTTGGCTCCCGCGACCAGCGAGTACTTAATCGCGCTGGCGACGACCTCCGCATCGACTGGGGCTACTTCCATCTCTCCACTCCCAAGGATGAAGAGTCTGTTTCGGCCATCGTCCGCAACAGCTCCGTCGAACCTGACGGTGCCTTCGTTACAACCGGCATGCTTCCGAGGGCCGACGACATGGACAGCTCCCCCATCGTGGGCCGGGGCGACGCCCACATCGCCACGGAACTCCTCTTTCCCACCGTAGCCGAGCAGGCCGTAACGCGCCACATTCTAGTCTCCTACACCGAGGGTTACGGTATCCAGTTCCTCGAACGCAACCTCAGGCCATGGTGGCAGCGCAATGGCCAAACCGTTGCCGCCATGCTCGACGCCGCCGAGCGCGAGATGGCCATCCTTGATCGCCGCGCCACTGACATCGACACGACGCTTACCGCCGATCTCATTCACACCGCCGGCACCAACTACGCCAATCTCTGCATCCTCGCCTACCGCCAAGCCTGGGCCGCCCACGGCTTCGTCGCTGATCTGGATGGCAAGCCCCTGGTCTTCGGCAAGGAGAACTTCTCGAACGGCTCCATCGATACCGTCGACGTCCTTTACCCCGCCGCCCCGCTATTTCTCTTCTTCAATCCCGCCCTGCTTGAGGCTGAGCTCCGTCCCCTTATGGAATACACCGCGCTTCCGAATCGCTGGCGCTTTCCCTTCGCCCCTCATGACCTCGGCACCTACCCGCTTGCCAATGGTCAGACCTACGGCGGCGGCGAGGCCACCGAAGAAGATCAGATGCCCGTTGAAGAATCCGGCAATATGCTTATCATGCTCGACGCCGTAGCCCGGGCAGAGGTGAATGGCAAACCAAACACCGCTCTCGCAGCCGAGCACTGGGCCAAGATCACCCAGTGGGCCGAGTTCCTCCGCATGCACGGCCTCGATCCCGAAAACCAGCTCACAACCGATGATTTCGCTGGTCACGTCACTCACAACGCGAATTTAGCCCTCAAAGCCATCGACGCTCTCGAAGCTTACGCCGACCTTGCCCGACTTCTGGGCAAAAACGACGTTGCCCGCGACTACTCAAAGACCGCCCACGACTTTGCCGCCAAATGGATCAGCATGGATAAGGAAGGCGACCACTACAAGCTTGCCTATGACTCCGCCAACACCTGGAGCCAGAAATACAACCTCGTTTGGGATCAGATACTCGGCTATGATCTCTTCCCCGAGTCCCTCCGCGATTCCGAAATCGCCTTCTATAAAACAAAGATTAACAAGTACGGCCTTCCCCTCGATAGTCGCAAGGACTACACAAAGCTTGACTGGTCGATCTGGACCGCCACTCTGGCCTCCAACCCCACCGACTTCAACGCAATCATGGATCCCATTGCCCTGTGGGTGGATCAGACTCCTAGCCGTGTCCCGCTCACCGACTGGTACGACACCAAGACCGGCGAGCAGGTGGCCTTCCAAGCGCGCTCCGTTGTTGGCGGGGTCTTCATCAAAGCCCTTGCCGACAAACAACTCACCAACAAATGGCGCTCTATGGCGCTTCAAACTAAGTGAATACGAGTATTTGTGTGGTGCTGTCGGGAGGCTACGGCGTTTTACCATGACCCATGCCATAGCCCGACTCCGACCCTCTCAGCCCCGATTAGTGCAACAGAACCCTTGCTACTTCCCTCCTGAGGGTTTTGCGATCGCCGTATCGGTGGGTATGGGCCTTCCGAAGTCGGGTGTTCCATCCGCATTCCAAGTGAAGGGCTGGGCCCGCGGCGACCGGTAAGAACCGCACCCTTGACCGCTCTCCGGATTGGCATGGTAGATGATCCAGTCCTGCTTCCCGTCTGGCGATTTGAAGAAGCCATTATGACCCGGGCCGAAGATATTGGCATTTCGATCCTGTGTGAAAAACGGATGGTCGAACTTCTTCCAGGAGTCCGCCAATAGCAGATTGTCTCCCAAATGTGCCTCTGCCACCCCCAGCTCGTAGTAATCCGTCCAGCACGCTGAACCCGAGTAAACAAGGAAAATATCTTCGCCATGCTGCAGGATTTCGGGTCCTTCGTTTACCTCGACATGCGGCATCGCGGGACGGTTTGGCAGGTCTCCAACATGCTCCCATGGGTACTTCGGATAAGAGATTAATGTGCGAGGAGAATCTATGGTCCAGGGGTTGCTGAGATGGGCGATGAAGATGTCCTGCTCGCCGTCGGCATCACCGCGCCAGCCAGACCAGACCAAGTACTTTTGCCCGTTGGCTTCAAAAGCTGAAGCATCAATCGCCCACTTGTCCGTGCTGTCGGCAACCTTCCCTTTAAAGGTCCACGTGCCTTGCATGGGATCAATGGACGGGTTCTCCACGACGAAGATACGATGGCCCTCATTCTTGCCCGCATCGGCTGCGAAGTAGAGATACCACTTCTTGTCAAATCGATGCAGCTCGGGTGCCCATATGTCGCGGCTGTAGGGTCCACTCTCGGGCGGAGTCCAGACTATTTTCTTCTCCGCATGACGCAAGTCGCTGATGTCGCGAGTTGCCCAGATCGTGAGGTTCTTCCCAGTAGTATTCATGTAGTAGTACATACCGTTTAGGCTGACAACCCACGGATCGGGACCAGAAGGTAAAAGGGGGTTATTGAAAGTCTCAGAGCTGGTGATTCCCGTCTGCTGCGCACACTGCGGAGCGACTCCAATCGCCATCGTAAGTATCGTAGCCAGAAACGTTGCTATCCCCTTAGTCATGTTTCTCCTCTTTCCTTCAGCAGGCTTGTTCGAACTCTGATGCATGACGCTTCTGCTGGAATCTTATATGTAAGTCGATACCTAAGGATGCGGTGGCGCATCCGCTAAAGGTTTTGCATTATTAGTGCTGTGATTACCGGGAGACTCTTGAGCTTTAAGGCGGCTCAACTTAGCCAAAGCGTCCTGCGCTTGCTTTTTTCGCCCGAGATGCTGATACACCCTTAAAAGCTGGAAGTAGGCTACCTCTTCGATGAAGGATGATGGCTGGCTGGCCAGTGTTTTCTCAAGCCAAGTCATAGCCTCGTCGTACTGACCCATCTTGGCAAGGCCGTATCCCATGTAATAGGCCGTAGGAGCAGGAGCAGCATGGGCAATGACAGCCTTCCGTAGCAGCATGACACCCTCTTCAGGCTTATCGTGCTCCACATCCATCTTTCCCAAGTTAAAAAGTGCAGTACTGCTCGACGGATCGACGGCTATCTCCTCTTCGTAAGTCGACTTGGCATCGTCAAAGCGGCTGATTGTTTGTTGCTGTTCACCAAGGCCATCGAGCAGGTCAGCATTCTTAGGTTCTTTTGTTAGCGCAGCCTGGTACTCGGCGATCGCCTCAATTGGCCTCCTCGCGCTCGCAAGGCTCTCGGCACGCGCTTGGTGAACTATCACTGAATCGGGATCGAGAGCAGACAGTCTCGCCAACGCCTGCTCGGCTACCAGGCTATGCGCACGTACCTGGTAGTGCAGTATTTGGGCGTCGTCCGGCCTCAACGTGGCTCCGCGGTCGATCGGAATTATTGCGGCCTCGGGGTGACCGCTTCCCAGCGCGATGATGGCTGCCCACATCAATGCCTCCACATTATTCGGGTTCAGGATTAGTTCTGCCCGGACATTTTCCATCGCTTCTGAAGCTTGCCCTTCCTGATACTGGGCAATGCCGAGGAAGACGTGTGCTCCGCTAAACTTCCTATTCAGCTTGATTGCACGCTCGAGCGCCTGGATAGCAGCTCTAGGGTCCCCTTCACGTAGTCGCACCAGGCCTAGTCCATAGAAGCCGTCTGCGTGCGTAGGAGATGCGATCGTGACGCGCTGAAAAGCGGCTTCTGCATTCTGCAGGTCACCACTCTGCATGGCAGCACTCCCGGCAGCTAGGATTTGACCGAGAGCCTCAGGCGAAGAGACGTGCTGCACAGCGGTATCCTGCCCCCTCCCATCGGTGGCTTGACCGAAAGATCCTGCAACGCTCAACATTACGAGTATCACTTTCAACAGCGGACCTGATCGCAACTTGTCACCTCTTACACTTCATTGCGGATTGATTTCGAGGTGCTCAGCCTCTTTCTTGTTGGTTTCATCTGCCATCTTTGCCGCAATCGCCAATTCGCGATCAGCCTCGTCCTTCTTGCCGAGGCGGCTAAGATCGAGCCCGTAGTAGTAGTGGCCGAGTTGGTACCCGGGAGCAGCATCAACTGCACTTTTCAAGTAGTACTCAGCTTGTGAATACTGCTTCATCTTGAAGTAGGCAGCACCAAGGGAAGTTAGCGCCCCACCATGTTTCGGATCGCGCGCGATGACTTTCTCATCAAGACGGACAACCTCCGCCAAGTCTCCCGAAGCCAAGGCTATTTGGCCCAGCTGGTAGTAGGACTCGGTCTGTATTGGCTGCAGGTCGATAGCTTTCTCAAACTCACCTTTTGCGTCACTTCCATGTTGTCCCTGCTGAAGGATGCGCCCCATCCCGAAGTGAGCCGTCGCATCTTCGGGGTACGCTTGCAGATAAGCGCGCATATCGATCTCAGCTTGGGCGAGCCTGCCTAGATCGAGTTCTATGCGTGCCGCAAGGTAGGCTACTTTCAGATCCGTCGGGGTCAACCTTCTTAGATGTTCTACCGCATCATACGCGTCACGGTAAAGCCCGATTTGTTCTTCGAGAACACCAACGTCATACAACAGTCGAGGACTGTTCGGAGCAAATTTCTCAGCCCGCAGAAGGTTCGACAATGCAGCGGTGAGATCTCCTGAGGCTCGTTCAGTTAAGGCGATCTGCTCAGACACGCGCACTTCGCCGTCCTGCGCTATGACATCGGACGGCGATTCTAAGAGGGTCGCTTCGATGTGCTCGCGCTCATGAGTCAGTGAGTCCAGAGTAATCATAGTAGCCCCGGAGATCTGGAGTATCATTGCCCACAAAAGAAGAGCGAACATAAGAAAAATATACAGGACAGCCGAAGCTGTCCTGTAAGGGTGAAAGGCGGACGTTTAGAAGGTGATACGTCCAGTGACCTGAAGGTTGCGTGGTGTATTCACCGTGCCCGTTGGCACGCCGAACGTTCCATCTGTTGGGTTGACATCAGGTAGAGCAAACTGATGACGATTGAATGCATTGAGGAACTCGCCCTTGAGTGTAAAGACGACTCTCTCCGTAACCTGAGTGTTCTTTAATAAGCTGAAGTCCTCATTAAGATATTTCTGAGTTCTTACCTCACCGGTCACACGTGCGATATTGCCGAACGTGAATGCGCCGGTGCCGCGAACCGCCGTGCTGTTTGGATCGATGAAGGCCGCTGGATTGAAGTAGCTGCTTTCTGCGGGAATGAACGGGTTGAGTTTGCCTTGCTGATAGTTGGTGCTTTTCAGCGACTGAGTGGGATTTCGACTGTAATAAATTGAATTCTCGAAGCCGGGGATACCAGTGGCACAGCAGAACGAAACCGGTTGACCGGATTCGTAACGCTGCACAGACCCTATCTCCCAACCACCAGCAACCAGGTTTGGTACGCCGTGCGTCAGGAACGCTTTGCCCTTACCGAATGGCAACTGGTATAGCGGCGCGAAGACGAAGGTCTGCGGGATATCCTGCGCGCTAATGGCTTTTTCCTGATGCAGGTTATCGGGATTCTGAACTTGTGAGACACTGATGCCGTTATTTGGAAGAGCACTATCGGCGTCCGTAAGGTTCTTCGCCCAGGTGTAGGATACCTGCAATGTCAAGCCGTTACGAAGACGCCGATTGAGTGAAACAAGCATCGCGTTGTACGTCGACATGCCAACGTTCTGCAAGCAGCACCCGGTGTCGATGTAGTCGTATTGTGGGAACGGGCGCAGTGCACGCTGAACAGGTGCACCTGTCCCCCAAAGGTTTGTGAAGCCGGTGAATGGGACTGCGACTCCAGCGGTGTTGCCCACAACTGGCGCGTTGAGTTCATTGCCAATGCTGAATGCAGAGATCGGGATGTTGTTAATGTTCTGCACGTTAGACCGCAGGTTTTGCGCCTTATTGCCGAGGTAGCCAATTTCCAGGATGAGATCCTGTGCCAGTTGCCTCTGCATCTGCAAACTCCACTCATAAATCGCAGCGGGTTTTCCGTCTTTGGGGCTAATGTAAGAGCCCGATACAGGCTGTCCGTTGAAGACGCCGGGATCAAGATCTGGAGGCTGACTGTAGGCAGGGAACCCGGCATCGAGCTGAAAAGATGAAGAGAAACCGTCGTTGGATTGGAAAGTAGGTTGTACTTTGTAACCTGCATCCATACTGCCGCCAAAATCGGAGAACTGGAGAGGTCCGTAAAAGATTGCTCCGCCACCACGAAAGACAGTCTTGCCGTCGCCCGCTGGAGTGAACGCAAAACCGATACGGGGAGCAATATCCTTGTAGTAGGTGTCGGCCCAGCGCTTATTGCCGCTGTACTGGGTGCCGAAAACCAGAGCGCCAGGAATACCATACTCTGGATCGACAGCAGTTGAACTGAAGTTTGAAGTCGCGTTATGCGCCTCGGAACGAGGCACGTCGACATCCCAGCGAACACCGAGATTCAACGTAAGTCGATTGTTGACCTTCAAATCGTCCTGAGCAAACAACGCATAGTAGTAGGAGGTCCAGCGAGGTTTCTCGGAATATAGCCCGAGGCCGAAGTTGCCGCCGGAGGTGGCACCTAAAAGGAGGCTAGCGAAGCTGTTTCCGTCGTATTCCCCATTTGCGGGATCCGACGCCGTCTGTGTGCGCGCGAAGTTTGTTGCGGCAGTCGGATTGTTAATAGGTGAGTACTGTTGCAAACGGTAATCCAGGCCAAATTTGAAGCTATTACGACCTTTTGACAGATTGACGCTGTCATTCACGCGGAAGCCGTTGTCAATGTTGTCATCGTTCTGACCTGGGTTACCGAGGTTGCGGTATTGGTCACGACCATCGAACGTGAACTGCGGGAAGTTTGTCGAGGTTGGAGCATTATTGACTCCTAACTGCTCGGTATAGTTAATACCCTGCGCAATCGGAATTGCAAAATTGGCGCTGTTCGTGCGATTAAAGCCAAAGTTCAGATGGTTGAGAACAGTTGGTGTGATGATAAAGTCCCAACCCGCGCGGCCAAGGTGAGTTTCAAAGTCCTGTGTCCAAGTGTTCGGATCCTCAGGATACGGGAGCACTGGGTTGCCACCAGACGTACGATTGTTGTCGCGCGTGCTGTATGAGACGAAGATCTTGTTCCGGGCCGTAGGACTTGCGTCGACACGTACTGTATAGGTCGTGTTTTTCAGCGGGATCGTGCTCTGGAAGAAATAGTTGTTGTAGAGCGCGGAGGTAGACGGGGACGGAATGTAAGCCAGAACCTTGGTCGCGACCGAACTGTATCTCCCGCCCGGGATGACGTTGCCAGGGAAAGCGGTGCGGCAAGGAGTGCCATTCACAATACGCTGTGTCGCGGGATCGAAGACCTCACCTGGGTAAACGATCGTTCCATCACATGGGTTCGTGACAGGTGTGGCACCTGCTACGGGAGCGGGAGGATTGACCGGGTTGAAGAGATCAGTGAAGTCGCCGGTGCGCTCAAGGGCAGTCGGTACGGTACTGATCTGCGTAGCGCCGAGCTTTTGCTGGAACTGCTCCCATGAAAAGAAGCCGAACAATTTGTCGTGGCCGTTATAAAGGTGCGGGACGGAAAGCGGGCCGCCCACGCTCCCACCATAGTCGTTCTGCTTATCACTCGGTGTGCGATAGGTATCACGGCAGGAGAGAGTGTCGTTCGCTCCGCTGCAGTTCAAAGCTTTATTGCCATTGTTGAACCATGTGTTTGCGTCCATGGCTTCGTTGCGGAAGATGTCAAATGCGGTGCCGTGGTATTCGTTCGAACCGCTCTTGGTGACGAAATCTTCAATACCACCGGTTGTTCTCCCGAACTCGGCCTGGGGTACGCCGGTGGTGATCTTGAATTCCTGCAAGGCTTCGACCGAAGGAGCCTCTTCGTCAAACGAGGAGCCGTTCTCACTGCGGGTCTGACTGGCACCGTCGATCAACACCTCGTTGCCATACTCCTGGCCACCGGAGATCTTCGAGAGGAATACACCATTGTTGCTGTTCGCTGTTCCGGGGCCCGTGGTGCCAGGGAGCAGAAACTCGAAGGCCTCCGGCGAGCGAAGTGCGCCTACGCCCCCAAGGGCAAGTGGCAACTGCACGATCTGGCGTGAGTCTACCGTTCCTCCGACATCGGAGGACTCAGTCTCCACGGTCGGTGACGAAGCGTCTACCGTGACGCTCGTCGTCTCTCCACCAGGCTGCAGCGTGACGTTCAACGCCGAAGTGCTTCCGATCGTGACGAGTACGCCACTTTGAACGGAGGATGAGAACCCTTGCGCGCTGATGGTAACTTCATACCGGCCCAACGAAAGTTCCGGGAAGCGGTACGCCCCGTCAGACGTTGAGGTTGTGGTCTCAGCAACGCCGGTTTCGCTGTTCCTTGCGGTCACCTTGGCGCCAGCGACTAAAGCCCCGGACGGATCTGTGATGTTGCCAGCCATTGAGCCGCGTACCGACTGAGCCAAACTCGTCACACTCAAGAAACTAAGTGCAACCAGGGAGATGGCCCAAAGGTGAAGTGATCTTGCTAATCTCATTTCTCAACCCCCAAAGTACTGCATATGAAACTTACTGACACACTCACGAGTGGACGTCGGAAGCGTGGGTTATAGGAAATCTGAAGCGCCAGAGACGCCATTCGATAGATCATGAAACCGATTACATTGTGCGAGGGAATCCTAACTGCGAGCACACTTCTGTGTCAACGTTAGAGATGCACTCCGCTCTCCTGCGTGTTAGTCTTCCCTCGTGTCCGTGTCGAATGTCAAACCGAAAAGAAGCAGTAAAGTCTTCAGAAGAGCTCTGCTTGCGGCAATAATGTGGATAGTCACCCCTCGCTCGCAAAGCCTTTCTCAGACCCTCA
Organism: uncultured Acidobacteriaceae bacterium; assembly: GCA_964245715.1. GTDB lineage: Bacteria > Acidobacteriota > Terriglobia > Terriglobales > Acidobacteriaceae > Edaphobacter. The sequence continues at coordinate 57,817 of CAXTNM010000009.1, forward strand.
CAGCTGGTGATCGCCAGGCGGAGATAGCAGATGCGATCTCCTCTGCCAAGTGGTCACAGGCCGAAGAACTCCTCCGGGCTGAGCTTCTTTCCTACCCATCGTCGGCGCAGGCCCTTTACCAACTCGGATTCGTCCTCTTTCGCGAAGATCATCCGCAAGAGTCTCTGCTTATGTATACTCACGCCGCGAAGCAAGTAGCTCCCTCAGCCCAAAGTCTTCGCGTCGTGGCGCTGGACTATGTTCTCCTAAACGATTATGCGGATGCCGACAAGTGGATCACGATTGCCGCGCAGAAGAGTCCGGGTAACGGGGAAATCTGGTATTCAATGGGCAGGATCAAATATACGGAGAACCGCTTCACTGAGTCACTTGAGAGCTTCAAGAAGGCATTGGAACTGATGCCGAAGTCGGTAAAAGCGGCGAACAATCTTGGTCTCGCTTACGAGGGATTGAATCGGCCAGACGAAGCAATCCTCGCCTATCGAAAGGCTATTGCGATGCAGGAGAATGCACCTGAAGTCAGCGAACAGCCGCTTCTTAACCTCGGCACCCTGCTGTCCGACCAAAACGACTTCGACGAGGCTTTGTCGCTGCTGATGCAGGCCGAGTCGATGGCACCGAAGGATGCCAAGGTTCACGGTGCTCTGGGTAAGCTGTATGTGCGCCGCCAGGAGCTGCCAAAAGCGCAGAAGGAGCTTGAGCAAGCAACGGCCTCTTCGCCGAGCAATGCAGGCCTCCACTTTCAGCTTGGACAGGTTTATCGCAGGGAGGGCTTCACAGAGCAATCTAAGCAAGAGCTCAAACGTGCCGCTGAGCTCACGAGAACCCACTCGTCCGAACCTGACAAAGCAGAATAGATCACTTTCTCTTTGATGGTGAAAGTTCGGTGTCCGCAGGTTCGTCGACCTGCAGAATCCGGTCTGCCTTCACATGCTTGAGGGTCTGAACAATACCACTTGGCCAGCGGATCTCGATTTCTTCCGCTTCAGTGTCTAAACCGAGGCCGAAGTGGGCGCGCTTGTCGTTCGATGAAAGATAACTACCAGCTGTGGAAACGGTCCAGTATTGCTTACCGCCTGCACTCATGACTTTGATCTGCGAACCTATTGCGTCGCGATTACTCTTATGCCCGACAAGCAACAGAGTAAGCCAATGGTTCGTAGTCGATGTCTCGTTATGCAGAAGATGCGCAGCGCCACCATTCGTGGTCACAATCGCGTCAAGCTTACCATCGTTATCAAAGTCTCCCACAGCCATTCCTCGGCTCACCCATCGCTCCATGAAGACCCCTCCGGACTGCTTTGAGACGTCGCGAAAGGTTCCATCGCCCATGTTGCGAGCGAGCAGCATGGGTTCCCTGTAGTGAAGTTCCGGATAGTTCAACTCGACCGTATCCAAGTCGTGTCCTTGCGCCACCAGAAGGTCCTTGAATCCATCGTTGTCATAGTCCAGCATGCGTATTCCCCAACCTGAATGCAGCAGGGTTATCGAAGCGAGTCCGGCAACATAGCTGTCGTAGGTGAAGGAACCGTCTCCATTATTCCGATAGAGTGCATACTTCTGATTCGCGAGATTCGTGATGATAAGGTCCGGAAGGCCGTCGTTGTCGAAATCCTGAAAATCAATCCCCATACCAGCGTAGGTACGGCCGTCGCCGTCCACGGCAATCTCTGCCAGCAATCCGGTTTCTTCAAAAGTTCCGTCACCCTTGTTGCGATACAGGAACTCTGTCATAGAGTCGTTTGCCACGGCAACGTCGATCTTGCCATCCCGGTCAAAGTCTGCTATCGCGATACCAAGACCCTTACCAGGGGAAGCAAGACCTATCTTCTTGCTTACTTCAGTGAACGTTCCGTCGCCATTGTTGTGGTAGACCAGAGGTGCCACCGCCGGAAAGATATCTGGATGGCAGTAGGAGCGGTAGCCCTCCCGATGCTCTCCACACCAGACATCATCGAAGTCCCAATGGACATAGCGGAGCACCACCAGATCGAGTAGACCATCATTGTCAAGGTCAACCCACGCAGCGCTTGTTGACCATGAGTTGCCGGAGCTTGAATCGCCGCCTACATTAGATCTTTGTGTCACATCCGTAAAGGTGCCATTTCCGTTGTTGTGGTAGAGGTGGTTTCCACCATACGCCGTCACATAGAGATCTTCAAAACCATCATTGTCGTAATCCCCGACGGCCACCCCCATTCCGTAGCCGACGCCCGCTAGGCCAGAGCGTTCTGTCACGTCTTCAAAAGTCCCATCTGTCTTCTGGTGATAGAGCCGGTTCCAATCCTTGGGGAGGGTCTTCTGCGGGATAGTGCCCTTTATGGTTGGATCGGCCAGCGGAGCTCCGTTGACAAAGAAGAGATCGAGCCGACCATCATTGTCAAAGTCAAAAGCGGCAACACCAGAACCCATCGTTTCAAGCAAATACTTGTGGCTGGTATGCGATGCTACGCCAGTAAAGTTGATTCCACTCTCCAGCGTCTTGTCGGTAAAAAGACCGGGAAGGGTGACTTTAGCAGCGGTGCGGGTGGGCACAGGAGACTGAGCCAGGGCGGGTGTGCCAGCCAGACAGAAGGAAAGAGTGAGTGCAGCAGCTTTGCTGATTCGCTGAGCGCAATTCTTGCTTCGCAAGTTCATGAACATTTGAGGTCGAACCATTCGGCTCCTTCCATCCGGCTAAATCTTAGCGGGTCATGATCACCCCGGGGGCAGCTAGGTCCCCGGATCGGAGTTTGCCTTATCCAAAATGGCGGAAGCTGTTCCCCGCCCCGTAAGCTCACGAATCAGATCCACTTCACGTTGCCGATAAGGTGTGTCGTCCTGCTTGAATACTTCGTGAAACCAAATAGTCGGTTTCAGTTGTACATAAGGTCGCTGCCATGAATCCCACGGTAGATAGGTCTGCGTCTTGCCTGCAACCAGGCCCCAGTTGATTGCGGCCACATGATGCTTCTTCATTATAGGAAGGATAGTATCGAAAGTACTGCCAGTTCCGCGTGCCATGTATTCCGTACAGATCAGCGGCCGATGCAAAAGAGCAAGTTCCTGAATTCGCGCCTCGAGTATCTCCGGCCAGTCATAATTGTGGAAGGAAATCACATCTGACTCAGCGAGTTGGATCCTGGTTGTCTCACTCTCGCGGTCCGGATGGCTCCAGTCCCCGGTCCAGACTCCACTGGTGAGAGGCTGAGTGGGATGCTTTGCCCGTGCCCATGCGAATGCTTGAGGGAGCAATGCATCAACCCGTTTCACCTTCGCCGCTTCATCCTCTTCTAAGTCCCCGCCCTGATTATCGGGCTCATTCCAGATATCCCAACCGAAGATGCGGTCGTCCTTCGCAAATGCGCCTACAACCCCTTGCACGTAAGCCTTCAGTTCTGGCTCAACGGCGCGGTCGAGCAGGCGCTGCTTACCTGGGCTTTGTACCCAGCCGGAGTTATGAATACCGGGGATGGGTGGATGTTGAGGTCCAAGGTGCGGGTTCGTCTCCCAGCAGGAGTCAAAAAGCACGAGCAAAACACGGATGTGATGCTTTGCCGCAATGCCTAGAAAGGATTCCAGGCGTTTCTCGAAATCCTTCGGATTATTGAGCCAGAGCTGATCCTGCAGGAAGACTCTCATGGTGTTCATACCAATGGACTCTCCCAAACCAAGCTCCTTGTCGATCAAGCCCGGGTTGAAAGTTCCTGGCTGGAACATCTCGAACTCGTTAATCGCATCGGACGGGATATAGTTGGCGCCGACCATCCATGGCTGCGCCTCATACCAAGCTTGCGCCTTCGCCTCGCTCCAGCGTCCACTTACGTCTTGCTGCCCCTCACTCGCGTTCGAGTATCCTATGGCTACCAAGAGTAGTAGCGCAATCTTAATTCTTTCCATATCTGATGCCCTCACAACAAGCCTAACCAGCATGCAACAAAAAGACGTAAGATGCAACCGGTTACATTGGGAGGCTGTCAGCATAGTGCCTACCCATCCCTCAGTTCGGCTGCCGGCAACTCTTGCGAGAAAATGCCATGGAGGATCTCTTACTTGCGGCTAAGCGGATGAAAGGGTTCTTCTCCTCATGCCACGAGGCGCCCGTGTTGCAGGCCGAGCGCATCTCGACTTAACAGAGAAGTCGGCATTGCTATGGTGATCTCGTCGTCGTGGACGGTGTACCCGAGCATCGATCAGGCGTGACAAGCACCACCCGCTCGAAGGAGAATCTTTATCAAGCATCCGCTTGTGCAAACAAGGAGCGGTCTGTAGAAACATCAGAAGCGCCACCCCTCGGATTCAGAACGTGGTATATCTTATCCAATGTTTGGTCCGCTATGCGTTTTCAGAGGTCGAAGTGCAGGACTCCTGATTCAGGTCTGCAATCACTCTGCCAATTAGAGCATCGAGTCGCAGGCAACAATTCAGCAACTCTTCACCATCGAGGGCCGGATCTCAGACGCGATAATCTAATGAACATAAAAGCCGTTGCCAAGCTCGCCAACGTATCGACAGCAACTGTCTCCCGAACCATTAATGCACCTTCAAAGGTCAACCCCAGTACGGCTGCCCGCGTTATTCAAGCGATCGCGACGCTCAACTTTATACCTAACACGAATGCGCGTGCACTCGGGTCCGGACGCAGTAATCTGCTGGGCTTGATTATCTCTGACATTACGAATCCATTTTTCCCAGAGCTGGTGAAAGCGTTCGAGGATGTCGCGGTTGGGCGGGGACAGGAAGTTCTCATTGCGAACACCGACTATGACCCAGAGCAGACCGCCCAGTGTGTTAACCGCATGTTACAAAGGAAGGTTGATGGCGTTGCCATTATGACTTCTGAGATTAACGAGGATCTCACTGATCTATTCCACAAAGGACGCATCCCCGTAGTCTTTCTAGACACGGGAAGCGCAGGCCCTGGAATCAGCCGAATCAACATTGACTACTCAGCCGGCGTCGAGATGGCAATGACCCACCTTACACGCCTCGGGCACAAAGAAATTGCATTTATTAGTGGCCCCCTGCATTTGAACTCTGCGAGAACGAGATATGAGGCATTCATGGAGAGCTCGGCCCGTGATCACCTCAAGGCGAACGCAGAGTTCGTCCAGCAAGGAAATCATCGACCGGACGGCGGTTACCAGGCAATGCTCCGTCTGTTGTCGCTTAAGCGGGGGCCAACTGCTGTTCTTGCGTCGAATGATCTCACTGCGGTCGGAGCCCTAAGTGCGATCTTCGAGATGGGTCTAGGCGTACCCAGGGATATATCGGTCATTGGATTCGATGACATCCAGCTCAGCTTGTATACGGCGCCACCTCTTACTACAGTTCGCGTTCCTCACGCGGAGATCGCCAAGACGGCGGTTCAAGCGCTGCTCGGAGAAGAAGTTCGTCCAGCCGGGCGGCACATAGCCGGTAAGTCTTACATGATCAGACCGATCTTTGTCCCTCGGCGTTCAACTGGCCCGGTGATGCCCGAGCAGCAAACCCACCGGAAGATCTAAGATTCGTCTTGCCATCCGCGTATAAGGGTATATTCTCCTCCCGCTGCGCAAAGAAACGATTTGAAAGAGTATGCACCTTTGTGCGTCAATGGCTCAGCTGATCATGGCTGTATGCAATTGTAACTGCCAAGTGGGACCGCCCTAGCACCAGCGTCAGATCGCAGCGTCGCCGACGATATCTCAAATCATTGATCTTCAACCTCTTAGTCTTTCTCGCCTTTGGAGATCCAGACTCATCGTGGAAACAGATTCGACAAGACCCTTGAGCAGTATATTAGTCACCGTTCACCCTCGGGCAGGTCTGTTTCCTCTAGCGATGAACGCCTACGCTGCGGTTTGTACTCGTAGACGAAGAGTCTCCACCACCAGCCAACGCTTCAACAATTCTGATGGTAAGACCAGAGAATCATAGCTGCGGGCCAACTCCTGAGGGTGTGTCAGCCAGCCCCAACTTTCATCAGCGGTAAAGCGCCCAAGATCGTCTCTTCCGCTAGCCGCGGACTGACGCCCCCGTCTCGTCATAGAATTCGAAAATATCGACGGCAGCTCCGATCAAAAAGAAGTTTGCCTGTGGACGATGAAACCGATTACACTCACATCGTAAGTTGTGGCGAGACGCTTGTTAGGAGCTTCTGATGCAACCAAGGAATGCCCTCTACGGCTTTATTCCAATCTGTCTTCTCATGGAGATTACTCTTGGGCCGCAAGGTTCTTCGCTACATGCCCAGATCACCGAGTCGAATCCTGGAGCTATGACCGTCATCCACGTTCACGTGATGCGACCGGAACGAAGGCAGGAGATCCCCGCTACGCTCTTTGGCAGTTTCCTAGAGCCCATTCGGCAATCTACCTATGGCGGCCTCTGGGCCGAGGCACTCGAGAACCCCTCTTTTGAGGACGGCCTTTGGTCAGCGACCAACGTAGCAGAGATGTTGCGAGAACGGCCAGATCTGCGCGAAGGGGCTGACGTCGGCCTTCCGCTTCCTTGGGAACCGTTGGATCGAAGTCAAGGCAGTCGCTATGCACCCATCAGGGGAGATGCGGCCAACTCCTATGAGTCGTTGCTTCTTATGTCGCTGCCTCACCTCGAGACCGGCATTAAACAGCGTGTTTACCTCCCTGTACAGCGTGAACTGAGCTATCACGGGAACATCTGGCTGAAGCATGTCGATGGTCCGGATGCAGTGAAGATCACTCTCCGTCGGCACGAACGTAAAGACCTCATCCTCAGCTCTGCAACAATTCATGCCGCAGCTTTAACATGGACCAAGTATTCTTACACGCTGACACTCAAGGCATCCGATACGGCTCTTGGCGACCCATTAGATTTCGTCATCTCCGCGGAAGATGATGCCCGAGTTCAGGTGGACAATGTCTCTCTAGTGCCCGTCGACGCCGTAGACGGGATGGACCCAGATGTCCTTGATTTGGCTCGGAACCTACATTCACAGAATGTCCGTTTTGGCGGTAACTTCACTTCGCATTATGACTGGCGCGATGGTGTGGGTCCGTTGGACAAGCGAGTTTCAAAGCTTAATCTTTCATGGGGAATTCCTGAGTACAACACCTTCGGCACCGATGAGTTCCTCGACTTCTGTCGGTTGATTGGCGCAAGCCCGCAGATAGCCCTAAATCTTGGCACTGGTACGCCCCAGGATGCCGCCGCATGGGTGCGCTACGTCGACGACCATTGGGGCGACCGCAAAGGTGGAAACCTGTGGGAGCTTGGCAATGAATTGTGGGGCAACTTCCAAGTGGGATATCCAACGGAAGAACGCGTCGCCGCCAAGACGTTAGCGACCAGCGAGGCGGTGCGCGCAGTTGACCCAAATGCACGTCTGATCGCTACTGGAGCAGACGAGGACGGCTTCCATGATTGGAACTCTCAGCAACTCTCAACCCCGCCAGAAACTTTCAATTACCTCTCCACTCACTTTGTCGTTACAGATCGAGTCCAGCTCCACAACCCTGGTGACGACTTCCGTACCCTGGCAGCGCTTGCCCTTCCCTGGGGCCTTGGCGATCGGATCCAGGAGATCAGACGGGGGATCGTGGACTCTGGTAGACCCAAAGTAAAGGTCGCCTTTACTGAATGGTTGATGGTCTCTGAATCACATACAGGCCCAAACTTTTCTAATCTTGGAGGAGCAGTATTTGCGGGTGGCTTTCTCAATATGTTGATACGCAATGCAAATGCAGTCGAGATCTCAAATATGACTGGGATTATGGATTTCGCCGGTATAGTCAAAAAACATGGGCAGGCTTACGGGGCACCTGCTTATTGGGTACTGCGTTCTTATAGCAACAGCCATCCAAAAACCCTCCTCGAAGTGGAGTCAGACTCTCCGACATACAGTGTGCATCAAGGCATTGAGCGTCTGCCTGAGATAGGGAACGTACCGTACCTCGATGTAGTTGCAACACAAGGCGTCGACGGCAAATCAGTGGTTCTCTTTTTCGTCAATCGGAACCTGAGTCGCGCTGAAACTGCAGAGATCGATTTTGCCTCCCTCGGGCTCGACTCTGGAACGGCAACACTGACGACAATCAGTAGTGAATCGATCCTTGATGAAAATGATGATTTGGACCCAACGCTGATTTCACCGGCTGTGCTAACAGAGAACTTTAGATCTAAGTTGACGCACAGATTCCCAAGCCATAGCGTAACGGTTATCCAAGTGTCTGGAAGCTAAGCCCCTATGTCCTTGAAGTTCATCCTTCCCAACAGCCGCCGAGACTTCTTGAAGGGATTAGCATCGGCGTTGCTGGGCTTTTCGAAAGGCGGGTTTTCCAAAGGTACTTTCACGAGCGCGACCCACCCTTTCGAAAGGGGAGCGAAACCTAGTCGCTCTCTTCTCGCAACTTGCGCCTTTTCGTTTCTTCCGGTCGGCGCGATCCGACCAATCGGTTGGCTTAAGCGGCAGCTACAAATTCAAGCCGATGGGCTGGGCGGTCATCTTGATGAGATATGGCCGGATGTAGGACCGAACAGCGGTTGGCTCGGAGGTACAGGTGAGTCTTGGGAACGTGGGCCGTATTTCGTCGATGGATTGTTGCCATTAGCCTTTCAACTAGATGATCCGAAGCTGAAGCAAAAGGCGCTATGCTTTGTCGAGTGGACGCTGACCCACCAGCAGGCGAACGGAATGATCGGTCCCTTGAGCAACGATGATTGGTGGCCGCGCATGGTAATGCTCAAGGTGCTGACGCAATACGAGGAGGCGACTGGCGATAACCGAGTTCTGCCTGTACTCACCCGATATTTTCGCTACCAGCTTGAAGCCCTGCCTACCCGGCCATTGCAGAGCTGGGGTAAATTCCGTTGGCAAGACAATGCTCTTTCTGTTGTTTGGCTCTATAACCGGACGGGCGAAGAGAGCCTGTTGGATCTCTTCCGCCTTCTGCATGCGCAGGGGCACGATTGGCAAGCCCAGTATGCGAATTTTAGGTATACGGAACCTGTAACGCCGGAACGGATCCACCTAGATGAGGACAAAGGTCTGGGCGACACCGCGCTATCAACCCATGGCGTAAACAATGGTCAAGCCTTGAAGGCCCCTGCTTTATGGTCGTTGATGACGCACAAGCAAGAGGACCGGGAAGGTCTTCAAATCATGCTTGACACTCTGGACCGCTATCATGGTCTGCCAAATGGAATGTTTTCCTGTGACGAACATTTCGCGGGGAGGAACCCGTCACAGGGGAGCGAACTCTGCACGGTGGTCGAGACAATGTATTCGCTTGAGATTGGTCTATCGATCCTGGGAGTCGCAAGCCTCGGGGACAGATTAGAAGAGCTTGCCTTCAATGCTCTCCCTGGAGCCTTTACAGATGACATGTGGGCTCACCAATATGATCAGGAGCCGAATCAGGTTGAGGTAAGTCTTCATAGGAAGCCGTGGACAACCGATGGGCCGGAGTCGAACATTTTCGGACTTGAACCAAATTTCGGTTGCTGCACGGCTAATTTCCATCAGGGTTGGCCAAAGTACACAGCTAGTTTGTGGATGGCGACAAGTGACGGCGGCATTGTGGCAGCAGCGTATTCGCCATGCGAGGTTCACACCACGGTGAAAGAAACGCCACTCCACCTCGTAGAGCAAACAGATTACCCCTTTCGCGGCACGATCAGCGTGACGGTTAACCCCGCGAGACCAACAAAGTTCCCGATCCTGATGCGAATACCTGCATGGGCGCCCTCGTTCGAAATCAGGGTCAATGGGAACTTGATCGAGCCGGCACTTGTAAATGGTTTCGTTAAGATCGAACGGATTTGGCGCTCGGCGGATACAGTCGAACTACGACTCCCTTTATCGCCGCGGGTTGCGACGGGCTTCAACGGCTCGGTCACTCTCCATCGAGGGCCGCTAGTATTCTCCTATGCGATTAGGGAGACGTGGCTTAAGCTTGCACAGCATGGTCCTACGGCCGACTGGCAAATTTATCCGAGCACTCCATGGAATTATGCTCTTGCTGTAACAAATGCATCGGCTTCCGTGCTTCAAGTTGAGGAACAAGAGGTGGGGGACTTACCTTTCTCGCGAAATCCCGCGTCGGTGAAGATCGTCGTCCCCGCTCACAAGGTTCCTTCCTGGAGAGCCGAGGATGGTGTCGCTGCTGCTGTCCCCCAGAGTCCCGTGGTAAGCAAAGAGGCCGAGGAAAGCATCGAACTATATCCTTATGCAACTGCTAAATTACGAATAACCGCCTTCCCAGTTCATCAAGAGCAAGACGCCGAGCCGGCAGCAGCAGGCGCCATGTAGTCCCCAGGATTTCCTTGTCTAACGTTTGCGCTACCCGGTAAGTTCATTCATAACTCACCGGTTACTCTGGAACTCTCGACAACAACTGTCCCGCTCTCCTACTAATACCTCGAAAGTGATGAAGCATCCCATGAAGACCTTTAAAGCGCCGTGTCGAGTCAATCTCTTGGGCGAACATACCGACTATACGGGCGGTTTAGTGTTGCCGATTGCTACGTCCTTCTACACTCATGCTTCAATCGACGCAGTCGTAGGTTCTCAACTAAGTGAATACCGTTTCACCAGTAAAACGTTCGAGGTATCCCGGGAACTTGCGATAGGCGATCGGTCTGAAGCGATTGGGAACTGGAGCGATTATCCGGTTGGAGTCCTCCGCTGCCTTCAAGAACTCGGAATTGATGTTCCACCGTTCCACCTTCACCTTGATGGCAACGTGCCTTTGGGCGCTGGGTTGAGTTCCTCAGCCTCGATTGAAGTCGCCAGTGCATTGGCGATGCTGTCGATGACAAACATGTCGCTAACTGCCGAAGAGTTGTCACTTCTCTGCCAACGGGCCGAGAACAGCTATGTGCACTCGCCCTGCGGCATCATGGATCAGTTCGCCATCGTCTCTGCACATCGCGGGAAAGCTATGCTGCTGGATACCGGAACGCTTGCTGTTGAACATATATCGCTTGATGTTGGGGACCTTGCTAATGCAGCCGTAGTCGTGTGCAACTCTATGGTCAAGCACTCTATCTCAAGCGGTGTTTACGGAGACCGGCGGCATGAGGTGGAACAAGGCCAGGCTGTTATGCTAGAAAGGTTTCCTACAATGCGCTACCTTGCTGATGCCAGCCTTGAGCAGCTGATTTCCGTAAGATCTTTAATATCCGAGAAATCGTTCCTACGCTGTCGGCACATAGTCACAGAAAATGAGCGAGTCCGCCTCGCAGTTCACGCATTGCGGGCGGGTGATCCAACAGGCTTCGGATCGCTCATGTTGGAAGGGCATTCAAGCGAGCGAGACGATTTCGACTGCAGTTGCCGAGAAATCGATTTTCTTGTCGAAACCGCACAGAGTCTTTCCGGTTGCTATGGCGCTCGGCTAACCGGCGGCGGTTTTGGCGGTTGCACCGTCAACCTCATCAAGCGGGCTCATTCAGACAGCTTTATAGATGCTCTTCGGAAAGCATATCGAGAAGAGTTTGGCTTCGAGGCGGAGATTTACCATTGTGAGGCTGTTGATGGAGCTTTGTTGATGAATGTAGCTGCGAGCTCCCCGTTAGACGGGGTTTGTCAGTGATGGATAAGACTTTCCTCGAATCGACCCATCGTCGATGGAACCCACTGAAGCGCGAGTGGGTGGTAGTCTCTCCTCACCGTACGCAGCGGCCGTGGCAAGGGCAGCAAGAGGAGACAATCGCGCCGATCTCCTTAACCTTTGATCCAACATGCTATCTTTGTCCAGGCAACCAACGAGCAGGCGCTTCGGCGAATCCGCGGTATACTGGCACCTTTGTCTTTGAAAACGACTTCCCCGCGTTAAGATCACAAATTATCGTAGCAACATTCGACGACGAAAATGTGGAACTCTTACGTGCAGAGACCGAGTCTGGAGTCTGCCGTGTGATCTGTTTCTCCCCGCGGCATGACCTTACGCTTGCGAACATGGCACTCCCCGACATCGTTTCTGTCGTCGGATTGTGGACTGATCAGGCTGCGGAACTTGGGGAACGTACCGATGTCAGCTACGTGCAGATCTTTGAAAATCGCGGCGCGATGATGGGAGCTAGTAATCCTCATCCGCACTGCCAGATCTGGGCTACGCGAAATTTACCGAACGAGCCAGCGTTCGAGCTTGGCGCCCAGCGCGAGTATCTGACCCAACGGAAAGTCAGTTTATTGTCAGCCTATCTCGCACTTGAGATAGAACGACGCGAACGTATCGTTGCGGAGAACGAAAGTTGGGTAGCGCTTGTACCGTTTTGGGCAGTCTGGCCATTTGAAACCATGCTGTTGCCGCGTCGCAACGTGGCGAACCTAGAGGGATTGACCACAATCGAGCGGGAGAGTCTAGCCAGCATGCTTAAGACAGTTGCGTCTGGCTACAACCAAGTTTTTAATACGCCCTTTCCCTATTCCATGGGCCTTCACCCCGCACCAAGCGACGACCAGGAACATCCGGAATGGCAGCTCCATGTTCATTTCTATCCACCCCTGCTGCGCTCGGCATCCATCCGGAAGTTTATGGTTGGCTTCGAGTTGTTGGGGTCTCCACAACGCGACTTAACGCCGGAAGCGGCAGCAGCGATATTACGCGTTGCTGTGCAGACTTCACAGCGTGCCCCTGAAGAAGGGGCATAAGACTGAAATCTTGGGGCTCAGAGTCGGAGGAGTAACCGTCGAAACTATTAAATGCTCACAATCAGGGCAAGGCATGCTGGCCGACCTGGCGGACCGGTTCGTAGTGAGCCTTGCATGGGCGTGCAAGATACAGCGCGGAAGCGCACCGGTTCAGCCGAGCGCACGGCGTACCAGGTCGGCCCCAAGGTCAGAGTCGATCGTGGGGCGGTCGGCGGTTGCTGGAAGCCAAGCCGCTCTCTATCTGCGTGAGCTGCATGCTGAAATGAAGGCTTAGACCCGGAAGCACGAATACTTAGCACCTATGGAAGATCGTCGGCGAGCTTGGCTTTAGGCTCAAAAATCCGCTCCACGCCTTCGAGGACGATCCCGAAGCGAACCAGCGACACCGTGGCCGAATCCGCATCTGCTCTCAATCCGACGCAGAATCGAGCCGACGAAGTTCTTGGACAAACTATCGACGCATTTCCATAAACGTTAGAGACACTCAGAGTGAGACCGGACCTGATCGTGCTGCACGAGGGCATGCCATACGAGCTTTCATCACTCGAAGAGCGATGGAATCGAGTGGATCCGGTGCTGCGGCCGGAGTGTCACAGAAGCGGCGACAGTGAAATGGGAAAAGCAACAAACGGGAGGGAAGGTTCCTTAATCAAGGGCCGGCAACAATCTTCGATCTTATGCGAGAGATCCGCGGCGAGGGCCGCATTGTTAAACGCACCTTGGGCGTCTGCGCCAAAGCGCTCGTGGAGGCCGTCGCAATAATACTTGAAATCCAACCTGCTTGACGCCTAACCTACGGCGATCTCTCGGACGCCCTCCGTCCATATTAGCCTTTGCAAAAGAGCCGAATAGTGTTTCCATCTCCTATGGTCACGGTGTGAACCCCTGAATGGAATCACGCCGTAATGCGCAGGACGACAGCGCTCATGTGTGGGATATGGATTACTCCGCCCTGGCTGCGCTCGTGAGTGTGTATCTTCCAGTCTCCATCCGGCTCAACCGCTGCACCTCCCAGAGTCACTCTGACGGTGCTGTCGGGCGCCGGGGACGAGAGTCGCAGGACTGATACATCCTTCAGCCCAAGCTGGCTGAGCGAAAGGCTCGCGTCGAGGGCGCTGTCGCGATTGATGACGACGACCGAGCGTAGCATCCCGGTTGCACCTAGTAGATAGACGGTTACGTTTGCGCCCTGCTCATCCAGATCAAGGGGTAGCACCTCATCGCAGCCAGCCATGGCTTTGGTGAAGGCGAGCATGCCGTAGTAAGGAATGCCGGCAGAGTTCACCCCTTTTCCATTATCCTGGATCGGCGAGTAAGAGCTGACGAAGCCAAGCTGGTTTACGCCCGTCTCGATGTTGACGCCAGCACAGCCATACTCGGCAAGCAGCAGCATGAAATCAAGTGTCCAGAGCGCGCCGATAAAGGTATCACTGACGCCAGGCAAACCACCTCCCGAGAACGAGTTCGTTTCGCACATCCTCCACGGAATGCCGCTCTGTTGCGAAGCAATCCGGAGCTTTGTAAGGATCTCCTTCAGGTGAGGATCCGGCATGAGAAGCTGCTCTGCGGAGCCATGAGCCTGGTCGGTACGGTAGTAATGCGTGGTCAGCACCTGGACGTCACCTTTGGCATCTCGAGCCATGCGGTCCACCCAACTAACCGAACTCGCCGTATCGGGCGCGGCAAAGCGCGTGCCCGGCACCGCCTTCAGGATAGCCGAATGCCACGCTTCGTACTCTTTGCGATAAGCTTCGTACTCGTAAGGTGACTTGCGAAATGGCCTATTACCGCGCCCATAATTCTCTACCTCGTTGCCGACTTCGATGGCGTTCAGGCGTGATCCGAGGATGGCCGATACCGCGCGCGTTTCCGCCACCGCCTCGTCGACGGTGCCCTGGGCGAAGTTGACGCTCCAGATCGCAGTCCAGCCGATCCTGTTGAGAAAGACAGCGAACTGCTCAAGGTTGGCATGGCTCACTACAGTATTCTGTTTCTCCGCGATCACTGGGCCCTGAGGATCATAGCGCGTGTAATCGGCTACGATACCACCGACCCGTAGAACTCCCGCACCGCCAAGTCCTTGGATGAGGTGAAGGTGGCGTTGGTTCGTTGTGCTGAATAAGCTCAGAGATGCCACCGACGACATCTCATACCCGAGGCCGATAAAGTCGGCCGGCACGTGAATGGGGGCTTGCTTGCGCCGGGTAATCGTCAGAGCGACATTCGTCTCCGCAAGAGCGCGAGCGGGGAAAACCATGGCGGCGGATAGCTTCGCAGCATTTTGAATAAGCTTTCGACGAGTTATCATGCGATTCTCCTAGGAGTGTAGGACGCAATGGCCGTTCAAGTGGATGGCGCATGCCACGGGTGAGGTCTTCTTGACGAGTTCCAACACCAGATCAGCGGGGGCTTGGTGGTACCTACGCAACAATCTTCTGCAGTTCCCGCACGACAAACACCGATTGCTCCTGGTGCTGCACGGCACCCCACAATGAGCTCCTTCGACATGGACGTGCTCAAACTCGAGAGCTCCGCTGGCGTAAGGAGTACGGCGGGCTACAGGGTGGATCAGGCGAAGCGGCTGAAAGAGCTTGAGCAGGAGAACGGGAAGCTGAAGCGTCTGGTTGCGAACCTGCGCCTGGATACCTTGTGTTGAAGGACATCGCCTCGAAAAATGTATGGTCCGCGCCGTTCTTGCAAGCGCAGATTTGCTTCTGACACAGAGCGGTTTGCGTGAACGTATCCGGCCTCTCGCGAGTCGGCCGCTTTTGGCGACCTGCCATGATGAGATCCGCGCATGCAGTTCCCAATAACTTGGTTCGGTCTTGAACAAGACCGGTTTCCCCGCTCGGGTTTACACCATGCCGATCGACGGTTGTGTCATCAGTTGTCTGCGCAGCAAACTTAGGAAGAGCTTCTGTCAGGCATCAGCCAGCGATAGATCTCCTCGGGTCTGGTGAGGATCTTCCATGCGACCCGTGTGATCTTGTTCACTAGTGCGACGATGACCTTGTTGCGATGCATGCATTGTTCGAGCTTCGTGATCCATGCTCACAGTGGATGACGCTGCCTGTTGCAGGTCGCACACAGGATCGCGCTCCATGGATCAAGATCCTTCGAAGATAGGCATTTACTCATTTACTGATTCCAAGCAAGGTCGTCTTGCCTCCCGTGGAGTACTCTCGTGGCGTGAGTCCAAGCCAAGCGGCAAAGAATCTCCCGTTGACGAACTGGTGACCGTTGCTGGCTGAGGCTTCAAGAGCACTGGCCGCAAGCGGTCCGATGCCGGGTACGGTCATGAGCCGTCGGGCAGTGTCACTGTACTGAACGCTGCGCTGGATCTGCTTCGAGAGTTCTTCGATCCTGATCTCCAGGAGCTTGAAGTCGTTCCACAGGTCAGAAATCAAGGTACGCATAAATGGCGGAAGTTCGTTCTCCTCGTCACCCAAGACCCGTGGATCATCCAATCTGAAGACGCCAGCTCCTTGCCGAATGGCGATCCCGACCTCGAGCAAGAGACCTCGCATCTGGTTGATAAGCCCCGTGCTCTGGCTCATGTATCGGTCGCGTACGCCGTGAAGCGCCTGGCGAGCACTCTGCTCGGTTACCTGGTCTGAGTGAAGCGCATCGTGGGCCGCGTTCCTGCCTCAGCGATCGCCGCAGCGTCGACCATGTCGTTCTTGTTGGAGTTAACGTAGGGCTTCACGAACTGTGCCGGGATGATCTTGACCGTGTGGCCCGAGGCCTGGAGCTTCCGTGCCAACCCCTGGGATCCTGGACAACTCTCCATCCCATTAAGGGCAGCAGGCGTGTTCGCGAAGTGGGCGAGCAATCGATCGCGGCACATCGTGCACACCGGCGGCGATCACGCTTCCTACCTGCAGCTCCCAGTCAAACAAGAAACCCTATGAAATCCGCAAGGATGAAGGTGCCAATTTTCCTGTCCCGCCAGCCCTACTTCGGCCCGCAGCTCTCACCCGCCCAAGATCTTACCGCCTCGCGGAACTAAGCTGCCTAACCGCCGTATCTCTACTCACCCCCGACCAGAAAGGCGCTTCTTGCTGAAACCGACCTTGCTCATCGCCCTCCTATTCTCCTCCATTGTTGCAGCCTCCGCGCAGCCTTCCACCCGACCCCCAGCAACTCAGCGGGTCACAGACCTCGCCAATCGCTTCATCGCGCAGGCCCTCGACAACGACCCCATGATCAGCGAGCTCACCGGTCTCCCCACGGCCGTCCACAGTCGCTTCATCGATCTCTCCCCCGCCGCCATCCAGGCGTTCGCCGACGCCGAAGCCGCCGACCTCCGCGCCCTTCACGCTATCGCTCCCGACGCCCTCCCGCAGGCCTCGCGCGCCACCTACGCCAGCCTCGAAGAGCAACTCGGCGCCGATCTTCAGATGCGTGTCTGCCGTACCGAGCTTTGGGACGTCAACCACTTCAGCGGCTGGCAGACGACCTTCTCTGACGTCGCCGAGCACCAGCCCGTCGCCACTCCCGACGAGCGCGCCCAGGCCCTCGCGCGCTGGTCCGCGCTCCCCCGCTACCTCAACCAGGACATTGCCAACCTCCGCCGTGGCGAGCAGCTTGGCTACTCCGCTCCGCAGTCCGTCGTCCGCCGCGTCATTGCGCAGATGGACAGCTTCCTCGCGCTCCCGCCCGAAAAGCTCCCCTTTTTCTCTCCCGCCGCGCGTTCTGCCGCCTCTCCAGCGCCCGACTCTGCCTTTCAGCAGGCCTTCCGCAAGCTCGTGCTTGAGCAGATCGACCCCGCACTTAAGCACTACCGCGACTTCCTCGCCACCGAATACCTCCCGAAGGCCCGCACCGGCGTTGCCATCTCCGACCTCCCCGACGGTGCCGCCTGCTACCAGGCCTTCCTCCGCCAGAACACCACTCTCAACCGCACCCCCGCCGAGGTCTACGCGCTCGGCGAACGCACGGTCGCCACCTACGCCGACGATGTCCGCCACATTGGCCAGCAGCTCTTCGGCACCACCGACATTCCCACCATCCTCGCCCGCGTCAACAGCGCGCCCGACAACCGCTTCCACTCCTCCGACGACCTGCTCGCGTTCTCCCGAGCCCTGCTCTCCCGCACCCAGGCCATCACCGCCGAAAAACTTATCCCCGAGCTCCCCCGCCAGTCCATCCGTATCGAGCCGGAGCGCCCCTTCGAGGAGCTGGCCGGCATGTCCTCCCACTATGTCAACAACCCCGACATTGCTCAGCCATCCACCTACGCGATTCAGCTAAGCCCCTGGCAGACCGAAACCCGCGCCCAGGCCGAGATCGTCGTCGTCCACGAAACCATCCCCGGGCACCATCTGCAGATCGCCCTTGCCCGCCAGCTCCTGCCCGACAACCCCCTCGCCCGCTTGGTCGGCAACTCCGCCTACTCTGAGGGCTGGGCTCGCTACGCCGAGCGTTTGGGCGAGGAAGACGGCATCTACCAGAATCCCTACACCCCTATCCTCCGCCGCATCTGGCCCGCCCACGGCATGGTCGTCGACCCCGGCCTCCACGCCATGCACTGGACCCGGCAGCAGGCCATCGACTACCTCATGACCACCGGCGAGTACACCCCAAAATCCGCCGATGACCTCGTCGACCGGATTGCCGTGATGCCCGGCCAGCTCACCAGCTATGACTCTGGCGGCCTCACCATCTTCGCCCTTCGCGATGAGGCGCGTCGGAAACTCGGTTCCGCCTTCGACTTCAAAGCCTTCAATCTCACCATCCTCAACGAGGGCATCGTCCCGCTCCAAGAGCTCGAACGCCACGTTCACCAATGGCTCGCCACCCAGCAAACGGCCGTCACCCCCCACTAGCGTATTTCGCGTCACTACGGCTGCAAGCTTGGGAAGCATTGAGCGTTGTACCTCTCAAACGCCCGTTTGAGAGTCTTATACTAGCCCTCTCCGGTGGGGAAGACCAACTGGAGAGAACGGCGTTCATCAGTATCTATCCGGACGGTCTCCGAACCCGCCTTTGCGGGAAAGGCCGACCTCGGCACGTCCTGGGTGGTTCTATTTGTTACAGCGACATTGATCAAGTGACTTTCTATGCATGCAAAAAAGCCTCCGCTTCGCAGAAAATTCATAAAGAGTCACTGCATCTTAAGAGCCATGTTTTTTCGAAAACTTGCATTAGCGTGCTCTCTACTCCCGTTGGTCACCTCTCTGACGAGCACGGTTGCAGAGCCTATACCTGTTCGCTACCTGGAGGGATCGGTTCATGGCTATCTTGCATTGCGGTCGCTCGACGGAAAAGTGGTCGCAGCTGGCGACCTCACCCAGACTGTCCATGGTGGCTTACTAACTTCACGTTTGATCTACCGCTTCAAAGACGGCTCCGTTGACGACACCGCTGTGTTCACTCAGAATGGCTACTTCCGTCTCGTGAGTGATCACCGCGTGCAAAAGGGACCGGCGTTCCCAAAGCCAACGGACATGATGATCAAGGTTAAAACCGGCGAAGTCACTGTTCGCTATACGGACAAGGGTGAGGAGAAGGTATAGACCACACACATGGACTTGCCGGATGACCTTTCCAACGGCATTCTCCTTGACGTAGTAAAGAACATCTCTGCGCAAGCACCGGAGACCAGCATTTCTTATGTTGCTGCGACGCCGAAGCCCCGGCTCGTCCACCTCAAGGTTCGTGCGGATGGCATGGAGCGCTTCCGAAGTGCCGGCCGCATCAATCGTGCTCATCGCTTCAAAAGCCACGTTGACCTCGGGGGCGTTAGGGCCTTTTCGCCCATCATCGGCAAGGAACCCGCAGACAGCTTCGCTTGGGTGAGTGCGGACGATGTACCCGCGTTCATTCGATCTGAGAGCCCTCTGAGTTTAGAGGGTCCCTTGTTCCGCACAGAGCTGGTCAGTCCGGTTTGGGGCAAGTCCGCACAGGGGACATCACCGGGAGGCTCTAAGTCGAAGTAGCTGATGGAATCTGTTGTTCGTCTCAGACCTGCCGCTTGGTGAACAACCGAGGCAGCACCATGAGGAAGCTGAACACAATTCCAGGTAAGGCCGTAAGGTCATGCGCGATGCTGGTTTGATCAATACCGTCGAGCATCGCGCCTTGCCGCATGGCGTACCAACTAAACGCCGAAGCAAGAGCCGCAAGGACGAACGATGAGATGAGGCCGCCACCAACATGGGGTGTTCCTGCCAATCGGTGAAGTGCAAACTGCGCCAGAAGCATTACTCCAGGTAGACCTGCCCAAACGACAAGCGCGGTAGCCCAGAGAGGCTTTGCGCTTCGCAGCTGTTGAGAGATGGCCCCAATCAATCCACCAGCAAACACAGCAAAGACGGCTTCAACCAACATCGCTTTGGTAGCAACCCAGCTGCCGGAGCGCAGATTCGTGACAAAGAACGTAGCTGCTCGCAGGGCGGCACTACAAGCCGCAGCCTTCCAGCTCCAGGGAGGGACAAGTGTCAGGATAGGACGGCTGAGAATTTGCCAAACGGCTTGCGGGAGAGCCTCCGGTGGTGGGGATGATCTGCGGAGCATACGTAGCTACTCTGATGCTGTTGACTTTGCGCCTCTGAAAGTGGCAGACATTGGATGGCAAGTCACATTATCATGCGTAAATTCTCGATTCTTTCCCAGATACAGGTTAGCTTTTGGATGAGACTTGCGCGCACAATACCTTAGAAAACAGGCCGAGAAGCCGTGAGTCGAAACTTGCCCTTGTGATTCCCGTTATTCGGGGCAGGTAGGGCTAAAAGTTACCGGCGCATTTTGTCATGCGCACTCGTTCCGCATCTCAGTTCGCCAGTTATAGCGTTTCCATCCGTGCTCGGTCCGCTTAGAGAACCACCACCCGGCGCTGTAGCAACCGCTGCTAGTGCTCGCACAA
The DNA here is from genome assembly GCA_964245715.1 of uncultured Acidobacteriaceae bacterium. Taxonomy (GTDB): domain Bacteria; phylum Acidobacteriota; class Terriglobia; order Terriglobales; family Acidobacteriaceae; genus Edaphobacter. The sequence goes on from CAXTNM010000009.1 coordinate 78,279, forward strand.
ATGAGTGCCAGGCTATGTGCGTTGTCAAAGTAGGGAAGGCTGATGGAAGAATATTCCTCCCAATCCTTGTAGTCGCGGGCAGTCCTGGGGTCGGGCCTCCAACCTGCCATTACAGAGTGTGGAGGAAGATCGAGATATGCCTTGGCTTGTTCCTCCGAGAGCAGACGATAGCGTTTCACCAGCGTTAAACGACGCTTAATGATAATAGGTTCCGCTTGTCGCCTAGCTGCTTGTGCGAGCGCCTCGGCAAAGGATGCCTGAGCCTCTGAGGGAACGTGGGTCTCATAGGGAGTGTGCTGTTGAGCCGCCGCACGCCTTGCTTTCTCAAAGCCGGTCAGAGGCGGACCTGTCTGAAGATATGGCAATGCATCGGGAGCGGCAGTTCTCTGAGCAATCATGTAGCCTCGTCCCGGCTGTGCTTGCAGCACTGGGATGAGGAGCGACCAGAGTGCGTAGGTGTCATTGGCGATTCACGACCTTATGGAGGATGCTGTGCCCACCGCCTGCGCGATTGCGTCTATTCCTGCTATGTACACGGCTCCAGCTACACTTTGAAAGCAGAATTGACGGCGATTCATAATTGACTCCTTTCGCTTCGTAGGCTATGCCCAGGCCGAAGTAGTGTTCTAGGACAGGCTCGATCTCCGGATGGCTGACGGCCCGCTCCTGGACCTCGAGTCGTAAGCCTCTCTTGTCCTGCCGGTCGAGTGAAACCCGATAATAGGCATAAACGCGCTCATCTGGAGCGACTGTACTTTGTTGAAAACGGAGGTTTCAGAGAGTACAGACATCTGCAGCGCCTTCCGTCAGCAGGGATCGTTGGTTCCTCCATTGCGATCTGGTGGTCCTAAATGATAGAAAGCCGCCAGGTCTACTCCTCTTAGACCCAGAAGAATTGTGTCTTTCGCTTCACCCGAGGCTAAAACTTGATGAAAAGAGCCGTGGCACCGGGGAGCCCAGTAAGCAAGAAGACGCTTCCTCTGCTAGCTCTATTGGCCGTCACGGGAATGATCAGCCTAGCTTGGATTAGCGAAAATCCGGCCCATCCAAATTCTTCTGAGAGCCCCTTTTCGGCGATACGGGCGATCACGGAACTAAAAGTTTTTCTTGGAGAACAGTCGCCCCACCTTACCGGCTCCATAAAGAACGCCAAGGTGCTTGAACGGATTGAAAAGGCAGTTCAGGATCTGGGTTATCGTGCGGAGCGGCAAGCGGCCTTTCTGTGCATGAGTCGTTTCGCCGGCCAGTTCGCCATCGCCTGATCGACAGCCTCGTTGAGCACTTCGAAAGAAACGCCGACGCTGGATTGTACCGCCCGTCCCGAAGCTAATGCCGAAAGATACGCTCACGCCAGTCAGGTGACCGAACATGCTCCAAGCGGCACCAGGGACCCGTCAACTTCCGCCTTTGCGACTTCTGAGGACTGATAACCTCAGGATAACTTTGCGGACACCGGCTGCAGGCACTTTTCTAAAGAGCACTTATTTCTCCCGAGGGGCAACAATGATCTTCTCTGCTCGTCCCGTTCTATGGATTGTCCTCTCTTCCCTTGCATTGGTGTGTGGCTCCGGGGAGCTGGCTGCGCAGGTCGCGCAAGAGTCTTCCAGCGACGGCGCTGCGCATGGTGCCCGAATCGCCGATCTGCGGCTTCCTGAAGACGCAGTGACCAAAGGCACGGTCTCGCTCCGGAATGGACAACACCTGCCCTACACGGCACAGGCGGGCATCCTGACGGTTGCCGGAACTGACGCCCAGGATCTGAAGGTATCCGCTCCAGACAAGCTGACGGGAGTCGTCAGCATGCCGGACGGCAGCGCGATAGCGGCCATGTCGTATGTCGCCTACTTTGCGGACAACGTCGATCAACGTAAGCGGCCGATTGTCTTTCTCTACGATGGCGGACCGAGCGTTTCCACCAGGACCATGCTTATGGCCAGCTTCGGGCCTGTCGTGGCGGACCTGCCCGGCCTCCATCACTTCGCGGGCGGTCCTTACAACTTCGATAACAACGTGGACTCACTGCTCGACGTGGTAGACCTGGTTTTCGTTGATCCTCCGGGTACCGGGTATGGCCACATTCAAGGCCGCGATGCTGCTGGCGCGTTTTATGGTATCGATGGAGATGCGGCCGCATTCGACCGGTTCATTCGCCGTTTTCTGAGCAAGTACTCCCGCTGGGAGTCGCCAAAGTACCTCTTTGGGCATAGCTATGGCACCGTGCGCAATGCAGTGCTTGCGAGGATGCTGGAGGAGGACGGCGTCGATCTGAACGGCATCATTGCCGACGGCAGCTTTCTGAACCAGGACGACTTTCCAGATGCCGCGTCGGGCATACCGGGCACCGACAACCCATACATCCTGCAACTGTCTACCTTCGCCGCCACCGCCTGGTTTCATCACCGAATCGTGGGAGCGAGTGGCGAATTTGAGCCATGGTTGCGTACCGTGGAGCGGTACGCCGCAGGACCGTATGCGACCGCCTTGCTAGCCGGAAGCGATCTGCCGCCGGCGGAGGAGCAGACCATTGCCACTCAGTTGGGGCAGTTCACCGGACTACCCGCCCAAGTGTGGGTAAAGGCCCACCTGCGCCTGCAGGCGGCGGAGTTTGAAGCTCTGCTTTTGAGCGATCAGGGGTTGATTACGGGACGCCAGGACACACGGTACACCGCCCCCGTACTGCATGCGCTCTCGACCAAGACGGGGTATGACGCTTCCAGCGTGAAAGGGTCCATCATCCTCGCTGTCATCGACACCTACATGCACGGGACGCTCAAGTTCGGCATAGGGCTGAACTATCAGCCAGACGCCGATGTGCCAGGCCATTGGGATAATTTCCATGCGACGGACGAGACAAAAAGTTGGTTGGGCGGCTTCAATGTGCTGCCCGATCTGGCAGCCGTAATGACGCGAAATGCTGCGATGCGCGTTCTTGTGATGGGTGGATACTTCGATCTTGCAACACCGTACGATCTCGGCCCTTTCGAAATGAAACACCTTCCCATGGAGCCACAACTGCAACAGAACTTCGACTACGCAGTATTTCCTACCGGGCACGAACCCTACCTCGATCCCGACTCGCGCCAGAAGATGCACAGTGCAGTGGCTCAGTTCATCACAAGGACAAGCCAGGGCCATTTAAATTGATTCCGAAGCTGTCCCCTTTTCACCGGACCGGCAATGCGAAGCTAGAAGTAACGACAAACGCCGCTTACGCCATTGAGCATGTCAGAGCGCTCCCCGAAGTGCGTCCTGGCGTCAACTTCCGCCTGTGTGACTTCTTGGAAATAGTTCAACGGTGTCTCAAGTACGACCTTCCGATTCAGTGCACTGCCGGCTGGTCACAATGTGAGCACGCACTTTCCATGAACGCCCTCTATCTCAAGTGCCTCGTGCTCTGCAACGATCGCTTCGAGAGGAAAGACCTCGCCGACCTCAGGGCGCAGTGTTCCGGCTTCGATGTAGGGAGCGAGGGCGTCAACCTCGCGATGCATAGGATCTGCGCTGAAGGTGCGGATGCGGCGCGAACCGAAAGCGTTGACAGACCGATGGAGAGCATAGCACTGGCTGAACCGAAATTTACCGTCACCATACGTCCTCCAGGAGCCAAGCGGCGACGGAAGCTTTCCAAAGAAGTGCCCGCTGCGTCGAGGATGACATCGAAGGCGTGTAAATCTTTCGGCCTCGCCGTCTTGTAGTCAAGCACCTCCTCAGCTCCGAGGCTGCGGACATAATCAGCGTCCCTGGCCGAGGCGAGAGCTGTGATGTGCCCCTCTCATGGCATGGGCCAGCTGCACCGCTACGGCGCCGACTTCGCCTGCCGCGCCGCGAACCAATACCCGTTCGCCACACTTCAGCTTCACCTTGTCTGCGAGTGCAGTGAAAGCAGTTGTTCCAATGACGGCTTGGGCCGCCGCTTGCACGTCCGTCAACTTCTCCGGTGTCTTGGCTATACGCGCACTCGGCACGGCTACGTATTCGGCTGCAGCCGCAGTGGCATGTTCCCGTGACGGCCGACCGTACCCCAGACACGCTCACCTACCTCCAGGTCATGGACGTCTTCGCCGATCGCGCTAATCTGGCCTGCAAAGTCAAGTCCGGTCCCAAGGGGAAACTTCGATCTCGTGACGATGCGCAGCTTTCCAGACCGGACGATCGTGTCGTGCGGGTTGACGCTGGAAGCCCGCACTCTGACCAGCACGCCGTTAGGCTGAAGTGTCGGCTGGGGAATGGAAGCAGACGCCCGTGCAGTCGAGCTCTATTCAACTGTCTGTAGGGCCGGTCTGGAGGCTTACCCTTTTTCCGTCGATCCCAAGTTGGCCGGCGCTCCTATTTTGATGATGGAGTTCTTCGCCTTCCTTGAACAGCATCAGTCGCGTGCGCCGCACCTCGAGCCGGACGCTGGAACGCATCCACATCCAGCTTCCCGAGCAGCCTACCTTCGCGAAGCACTCAAACCCGTTCTGTCGGAAACTTATTACGTTCTCGACGGCTTCACAGAAGCCTTGGGCGGGATTGCAGCAGCCGCCTCATTGGAAATGAGCATGTGCCGGCGGTCGGGCAGCGGGCACCTTGCCAGCGAGACTGCAGACTCCATGCGCGAAACCACCCAACCATTCTCCAACGGCTAGTATTCGCAAAGACGGCCTCTTGGCAGTGATACGTGGTGGGCGTGATTCGGCATTGGCGTACTCGCGTTCTGCAAGCGAATATCGCTGCAGGCGCAACGCGGCGATCCAGTGGTGGTCCAAGACCGCGATAAGCTGACCGCCGGCTCCGTGCATCCCAACAACCGCTTCGCGTTGAGCGTCGGCCGGACTGTAGTACCTGCCGCTTGCGCAGGTCACGCGAGCGCGGAAGCTGTGGACGTGTGTGACCTGAGTTATCATTGCAGCCCATAAAAGATTTTGAAGTTCCTGAAGACGTATTCACCTGGTCTGAAGCCAGGGGCACGTAATGTCGGAATTTGGTGTGTGGCTTTCAACCGTGCTTCGTGTCTTTGCCGCTTTTGTGACGGGAGGCATAGTCATCGCTCTGCTCTGGGTGATTTCTGTCCATTTCAAGCGGCACATTCCGCGATGGGTGAACATGACCGTCATCGTCATCTCACTCATCTACGCTCTCTTTACCACTTGGCAAGTGCAACATAGCGTGCCTTGAAAGCGGAGGCTCTAGCAACGATCTCGCAAGGACATACGAAGAGGATTTACAAGCATGGGCTCCACAAAACCCAGATTCTTCCAACACGCAGGCTCCAGCGGTCGTTGATCAAAAGCCTGCGAAGCCCCATGCGAGTGGAGAGATAAGCGAGTTTGTTGGCCACTGGTCTGGAAGCTTCCAAGCTCTAGGCACAACGGCAATCTCGATTGGCGTGTTCTGGAGGATGGGTCGGGCAACTTACAAGTCTTCGAAAAGTACGTCTCGTACTTCCCCTGGCCGGTGGGTACAAGGAGGGGAAACGTCTCCTACACTGGTGCGGTGTCCGCTGGTAAGCTTGCGGTCGAAACCGCGGCGTTCGGTGGCTATCAAGCGCAGCTTACGCCTTCGACAACCGATCCATCGGTTCTAGATGGCGTCTTCCTTAACAGGCCTGTTTGCACCACATTCACACTCTCGCGTTGACCTCAGAGTGGACGAAGAACCAAACCGCTTTGTAAGAAACGCCAAGGGTAAAAAGGAGCGAACGCGTTATCTCGCCAAAGAGTGACCCACGCCCGCGATAAGCTCATCGCGGGCTTTATCAACCCGAAACGGTCGTTCGCGATGAGCGTCGGCCCGCCAGAGCTGAAGTACTTGCCGCTCGCGCAGGTCATGCGAGGGTGAAGGATTCGAACGGTTAGTCCACACAACGGCGTCTATCGTTACTGATCCGACTTCGGCGTCTCCTTTCTCAATGAGTGCATCGGCCTATATCGCCAACTGAGGACTGTACTTCAAGTAGAAGAACACGAATGTGACGTCTAAGCTGAGAAGTTGAGATTAGCGCGTTATTCCGATGATGGCATTCACTCCCCTACCCGGACGAGATGCACAACCCGCCATCGATGGGTATGTGTATCAAGTTGTGGCGACGGTACTAGCCTGGCTCAATCTTGAGGAAGGCCAGCATCTTGAGCTCGAAGCGGGCGAGGACTTCGATGTCGTCGAGCGGGACGCTACAAGCTAGGCCACTGGCGCATCCCGTACTGTGCAACAGGTGCATAAGCGGTCGCGAACGATCACCCTGCGAAGCCGAAAGAACGTTTCGGCAATTGCGAACTTCTGTGCTCATCGCAAGACCAACCTGAAACCGCGCTCAGGTTTCGATTTTTTGACGACCGCGACTCCGGGCCGCGAGAAGGGCTGGCGTATTCCGGGCATTGTGACCTGAGAAGGTATTCGGCAGGTACAGCTGAACCCGGACGAAGAAGGTTCCGCGATCGAGCGCATTTGCGCTCTTCTCCAGACGAGCAAGAAGCCGAGAGGCGTATCGGACGAAGGGTGGAACAGTTTTCTCGAGGTGGTCGCCGCTTCTCGGAACGACCCGTTGAAAGCTGTGATTCGCGCCTTCGAGTGGTTTGTTGAAACCGGGGACTCGGCGGCACTGGAGACGGACGCCAGTCGGCGTCTGAGCTAGATCCTGCCGGGGAAATCTCCCGCAGCTATTTCCCAAGCGTTCACGCATCTGTTCGCGTAGGTGTCCCGCCTGCTCTCCAGCAAGGGCAAGCGCGAGCTGACAACCGGACTGCTCAGGGATCAGCTCGATGCTCCGACCGTTAGTGAAGAAGATTTCGCACTCGCAGAACGCCTGCTTCACCGAATGTACGTTATCGAAGAGCGTCTTGCCGCCGTTACTGGATCCCAGTATGCTTTGTTGAAACATGGTGGCGGATTTGTTCCGCTTAGATCGTAGAAGCTACGCCCTCAAATGCATTGGTGCAGCAGCAGGATCCGCGCTCAAAGCCGGCCTCGCACAGACGTCCCAATCACCCACTGTCGACAATCTACGCGGTGCGCTTCCTAGCTCTGATCTAGGCCCGAGCGCGTGTTCCAGATTGCCCGAAGTTCCGCCTGCGCCGTCCGAGGAGATCACGCAGAGACTACTGCCCGGCTTTCGGTCGCAGTTTGTCAAAAGTTCAGGAGCGACGATCCGGGCAGTGACCAAGGGAGACGGACCTCCGCTGCTGCTCCTGCATGGCCATCCCGAAACACACGTCACCTGGCACAACATTGCGTCTACACTGGCTAAACACTACAGCGTCGTTCTAACGGATCTTCAAGGCTACGGGGATCAAGCAAACCGGCAGGCGGTCTCAACCACGAGGGTGATTCCTTACGCGTATGCTGGATAACCTCTCTCGTTCAGACTTTACAGACCATTGATAATTGAGAGGGAGCTCGCAGCATGAATCTATTTTGCGCAGAGCAGTTGCTTGAAAGCCGACGCAGCTTTGTATGCCTGACGGCGGGAACAATTGTCACGGCTTGCACCGGGATTGGGCATGCCCTGGATGCGGCGCCCAAGGCAGACAGAAAGCCAGGAGGAACGGTGAAGCGAGTCAATGCAGGCGTTCTAGAGGTGGGGTACTTAGAGTCAGGTCCCGCTGACGGTTCGCCGGTGGTGCTGCTGCATGGATTTCCATATGACGTTCGTACCTATGATCTGGTCGCGCGTAGCTTGAGTGCGGCAGGCCGGCGTGTGATTGTTCCTTTTCTTCGCGGATTCGGTCCAACGCACTTCCTACACAGTGCGACGCCGCGTGTGGGTCAGCAAGCGGCACTTGGCTCTGACCTCCTTTCGCTGCTGGATGCGCTCTCGATCCAACGCGCGACACTTGCCGGCTATGACTGGGGAGGTCGAGCCGCCTGCGTGGTCGCCGCGCTGTGGCCAGAGAGGGTCAACGGACTCTTGAGTTGCGGCACCGGTTATAACCTACAAAACTCCAGCGAAGCGGTGAAAGCTGACAGACCAGAGAAGGAACGGCTGCGATGGTACTGGTTTTATCTCAACTCCGAGCGGGGGCAGGCGGCGCTCAGGGAAGACCGTACCGGTTTTTGCCGTTACCTGTGGCAAGACTTCTCGCCCACGTGGGCGTTTAACGACGTGACATATGCCCAGACGGCGGCTTCCTTCGACAATGCAGATTTCGCCGATGTAGTTTTGCACTCGTATCGGTACAGGATCGGTGCAGTGCTCGGCGACCCGAATTTGGAAGCGATGGAGCAGCAGCTTTCGGCGAAACCGAAGATTACTGTACCCACTATCGTTCTCCAAGGTGCAGACGATGGCGTAGACCGACCGGTCGCGGCGGACGAGATCAAGCCGCACTTTACACAGCTCCGTCGTCTCACCACGCTCGATCATGTAGGCCACAATCTTCCGCAGGAAGCTCCCGATGCGTTCGCGGCAGCGATCTTGGAATTAGGCAGATAAAGTGATGACCTCAAGCACTCGACTGCAGATCTTATGTCTCTCGTCTAAGCCAAACCAGGCAACATGGGAGCCGTTTGGCAGAAGATGGTTCTGAAGGCCCGAGGAGCGGCATGACAAGATCAGGAATACCCATAGCGTCCAGCATCCTCCCGTACAGAATCGAGATCGCCGCGGCTAGGATCGACATGATCCGAGATCGCATCCGCGCATTTCGATGGAACGCCTTGAGTGAACCGGCGGACGCGAGCGACTGGCGGCATGGCCCGCCTTTAACCTTTATGCGTGGGTTCTGCGACTACTGGCTCGACCAATACGATTGGCGCCAGCAGGAGCAAGCCATGAATGCGTTGCCGCATTTCGTTACAACTCTCGACGACCTTGACATTCACTTCATACATGAACAAGGGTCGGGAACGAACCCGGCACCCCTGCTCATCGCACACGGCTGGCCCTACTCGTTCCACTCGTACGAAGGAATGATTGACCAGCTCGCACATCCTGAGCGATACGGAGGACGTGTCGAAGAGGCCTTCAACATCATCGTTCCGTCCTATCCGGGATACGATTTTTCGAGCCGCCCTCGCGATCCAATGGGACCTCTCGCCATCGCACTCCTTTTCAACAAGCTGATGGGAAGGCTAGGATACGACCGGTATTTCGTGCACGGCGGTGATTGGGGAGCCCACATCACCAGCTTATTAGGTTTGCATCTTCCGAATCGCGTAGTCGGTATTCACTCCACGGCATTGGTTCTGCGCGAAGCGGGCGCTGAACAGCTCTCCGGTGAAGTGCCCAGCAATGCAAGTGATGAGCAGCGAGCTTTCGCAGCCTCAGAATATGCGATTTGGCAACGGGAAGGTGCCTACTCACAACTGCACGCGACCAAACCAGCTAAGCTGGGCTATGCAATGGTGGACAGCCCAGTCGGCTTGGCGGCTTGGATCGTCGAAGCTTTCTACGCATGGTCTGACCGCAAAAAGCGCAGCTTTGCCGAGCTGTTCACGTTTGATCAGTTGCTAACGGAGGTCATGCTCTATCTTGTGACCGACGCCTTCCCGACCTCGACTTGGATCTACGGCGGGAAGCGCAAGGAGCCTATGACGCTTGAACCCGGCCGGAGGGTGAACGTGCCAACAGGGCTGGCAGCATTTCCCGATCCCGTCTTTCCTATGCCTCCTCGTCAGGTTGCGCAACGATCGCACAACGTAGTGCAGTACACCGAGATGCCCTTTGGGGGGCACTTCCCCTTCTACGAAGCGCCTGATCTTCTCATCAAAGATCTTCGTGACTTTCGCAAACTCGTGCTGCCGCTCTGCTGAGTCGGGCATTCTGAAAAAACGGAGGGCCGAATTTGTGAGGAACGGCACGCGACCAGGTCTGGCTGACCGCCGCTTGATCTCTTATAGGCAAATCGCGATAGGGCTCATCCGGCAACAGCGTAAGCCTTTGACCCTGCATGCGGAGTATTTATCCGGCTTCTGGCTGAAAAGTTGCGATGAATTCCCACGCTTTCAGTGCGGCTTTGCGGTGTGGTTCCGCTTTCTCGAAGTAGAGAGAGCTTTCCGTCACCTTACGGAGAGCGGCAAAGTTGGGGTAGCGGACGAGAGCCACGGCATCCCACTTCGGTTCTATTGGCCCTAGAATCGTCTCGGCTACCGTTCCCACATAGATGACCTCAATGCCTTCTACGCCCAGTTCCGCCGCCACCTGATTGAACGCAGGAGCATACCGCTGGATATAGGCTTCCATGCCCGAGCAGGGCTTCTCGTTAGCATCTTCGTACTGTGCCTCTGGAAAGAACGCCACGAGGTTGATCATCGTCACGGGAACTCCGCTCGGGATCTTCGCTTCCGCTGCACGAACATTCTTTAGATCGAGTTCTACTCTGCTCATTGTTGTTCTCCTTTAGTTTGCTTCGCTGTCTCGTCGACTGATGTCCAGTGGTGTTCCAGGGCTTGGGCGATCTCCACGCTGCGCTCCACGATGGTCCAGTGACCGGCGTTGAGTTTCACAACACGTCCGGCCTTGGTGTCCGATGCTAGTTCATCTGCGAATGCGACAGGGCAGGCTGTGTCTTTCTCACCCCAAAAGACGAGGCCTGGTGCCTGTACCGTCCCGAGGCCCGGTTGCCATTGCTTTCCAACTTCCAGACCCGAGCGATAGAGTCGGAGAATGCAATCCCCCATCTTCTGGTCGATATGGCTGACGGCTTCCTCCGCACTCTCCGCCGGGAGGCCCGACTTGGCCATGAAGTCGGCGACGGCAGTAGGATCAAGCTCCTTGAACCATTTTTCTCCTTCGCCCGGTGTCTGCCAGATCTTTGCGAGTGGATGCCACCCGTACTTCGCGCTGACCGGACCGCTGCCTGCGGCCCACGAACGGATCAGGTCGGGCCGCAGCGAGGCCACACGCATTGTGAGAATGCAGCCCCAGTCGTGTCCAATAAGGTCGACAGGCCTACCGACATCTTCCAACTGGCGAATGAGCCAGTTCGCGTATTCTTCCTTTGTGGAAGTGAAGTTTGCAGGGAGTGGCGCGTCGAAGCCTGGCAGAGCCAAGGCAATAATGTCCTGGCGGGAAAGATGCTTGCGGAGCGGATCCCACACTCGAAACGTGTCAGGGACGCCATGAACGAACACAGCTGGCATGGTTCTTCTCCTCGCAAATGTCGTCAGTTGATGCTATTTAGACATTAAGACAATATGATGCAAACTGTCGGAATAGGGTTCAGGGATGCCGAAAAAGATCACCCAAATCGGAATAGAGTCAAGAAAGACTGCAGCCGTTGAGGCGGCAACTGTGGTGTTCCTGCGCTATGGGTACGCTCGTACAACAATGGCGGAGCTTGCAGCCGCGGCGGGACTATCACGACCAACACTGTATGAACTCTTCCCCGCCAAGGATGATCTCTTTGCGGCGGTCATCGAGCAACTCAGCCAGCAGACGATTCGGCAGTACCATGACATGCTGCCCAAGCTCAAGACGCTGCGCACGAAGCTCCATCATTTCTGCGGAGACTGGGCGACGCACGGTCTTAGGCTGATCGAGCGCCACCCAGACGCCAAAGATCTGTTCGATCTCAGGGTTCCGGCCGTGCGGCAGATGTACGAAGACTTCATTCACTTTCTTGTCGAAGTCATATTGAATGAAGATCATTCGGCACAAGTCCAGGTGGAGAAGGTCGTGCGGAATCTAGTGTTCTCGCTACGCGGTCTCAAGTATGCCGCGAAGAGCGTCCAACACATGGAAACACTTGTCGAGCTACAGGTGGATGTCTTCCTGGGGACACTGATCCGAACAGGCTGAAAGAGAGCAGACGTTCTACTCAGGTCAAATCCGATTGATTTAGTAGCTCCTGCCAGGAGTGTCAGATCAGAATGCAACGTTGCATAAACGCAAGCGAGACTCAGGGAGCACGATCGAAGAGGCAAAGTTGGAAGAAGACTATTCGTGCGCACCGAATCCCTGGCCGCACCGGAGTTGATTAGTTCCAGCACGATACAACCGACGAGGCCGCAGACGACGGTCGCGGCGCCGACTCCGAGCAGCAGTTCTCTCAGGAAGAAATTGCCTAGAACCACTCGGAAAAAAGTTGCCTGCCAATGTAGCAACTTAGGCATATGACGCCAAAGCCGCCGGCCAGCAGGATGCGGGGGATCGAGCTTCACCAGCGACACTGAAGCCGCCAGCGTGCACGCGAGTGTCGGCAGAACGACTCAGGCGAGCACGATGCCGGACTGAAGCGGCAGCAGCCCTCGAATGCCATGAAGAAATTGCCGCACCAGCAGCGCCGAAGAGAAAAGCGAAAAACGTAGAACACAGAGGCAAAGACTGAGCAGGAGGACGCCGCGGCGCAGAATCGAGCCCAACTGCACCATTGAATTGGCCGAAGCAGGCGGCGCACCCAACCGGCGAGCATTAGGAAGCAACCGCACACAAGCAGTGCGACGATGATGCCAGAACGCCACCAGTCCAGGCGATCAACGTGTAGTTCAGCTGCACTTGCGCCCCTTTACAGCAGCCAGACTTTGTCGGACTATTGCACAATAGCAAAATAAATTTGCAGCATCAGTGGCTACCACGGAACCGCCTGAGCGCTTACCGTGGCGGTTGGACACATTCATTCTAAGGGAGTGCGAACCGACCGCGTGAACGAGCCGATCTCACCATATATACTCACGAATCAAAACAGTCCTGCTTTTTGGCTCATAGACAATCTCTGGATGCCCTTGGCGGGCAGTTTCCTGACAAATGGCAACTTCTGCTTCATGGAGCAGGTGTGCGGAACCGGTATTGGCGGTCCTCCTACGCACAGCCACCCTTCCGATGAGGGGCTATACGTACTTGAAGGTCATTGCACGTTCAACGCCGGTGGCCAGACCCTAAAGGCTGGCCCGGGTACTCTGATTTCTGTGCCCCGGCTTGTCGAACACAGCTTTACAGTGGACGCTCCCAACTCGCGTATCCTAAATTTCTACACTCCGGGCGGGTTCGAGATGCTGCTCATGAGCCTTGCTGTTCCGGCAGCGGAGCGCAAACCGCCGGTACCAGGGTCGGCTCCAATGCCCCCGCGATGGATGGTCGAAGAGTGCTCGCGTGAATTTGGCCAAATCGCTGGCATCGCGCTCCCGTTTGCTGATCCCCCGACTGAAGAGAACATGGTGACAAAACCGAGCACCGTCAATCCAATAAAACCATACGGGGTCAAAGTAAACGACGCGCCGGCCTTCTGGTCACAGGGCATTCTGTGGACCGTTCTCGCCACAGCCGAACAAACCGGAGGCTCCTACTCACTGATGGAAGAGTTTTGCCCGAGGAACGCGGGCCCACCACCACATACTCATGAGCAGGATGAGGTGATCTATGTCATCGAGGGTGAGCTCACGATGATCGCGGGAGGAGAAAAGTTCAATGCAAAGGCCGGAGCTCTCGCATACATTCCTGCGCGGTGTGTTCACAGTTTTCGTGTGGACTCGCAAGAAGCGAGGCTCCTCAACTTTTACTTACCGGGAGGCTTCGAGCGCGTCATTACCGAATTCGGAGTACCTGCGAAGTCTCGAGTGCTCCCGCCTGCTGACCTCAAGCAACCGGGGACTGATCAGCAGATGACGGCTTTGTTTCAAAGGGTAGGAATGCAAGCCGTTGCCCTCCCCGATTCACTCCGCGATGGCAGCCGCACATAGCTCGCTTTCATCTTTACTCAGAACAGAGAGAAGGGTCCGCCGATGACGAGATACACACGCCGCCGTGCTCTCTTTACGGGAGTCTGCGCAGGTCTCTATGCTTCACTACCTGACGTGGCGCGAAGCCAAATGGCTACTGGAGGAAAGTGGCAGATGGCCCCTCCCATGCCCAAGGCAATGGAAGAGGTGGTAGGCGTCACTGTGGACCGGAGCTTGTATGTGTTTGCGGTCTGAACGATGCTGCCGGGGAAGTCCCATATGGAGCCGCGTTTCGAGTCGACTGAAGGTTCACACTGGTAAACGCTGCGCGACATGCCCCTGCCTGCACATCACCTCATGGCATCCGCGCACGACGGGAAGATTTACATCTTCGGAGGATTTACTCTCGGCGGCCAACCAAAGATGTCGTGGCAACCAACGGATGGTTCATGGGAGTACACTCCCGGCTCCAACACATACAAGCGTCTTGCTCCCCTACCACGTCCAAGTGGCGCCGGCTATGCGGTGACAGTAGGGGAAAAATCTACGTTGTTGGTGGAGTCAGTTCAAGTGTGGATGGCAGCACTGCAAAGCCGATCCCCCTCGCGACTCCCGGCGGCCAGACCGTTACGGGATTCGTCGACGAATACGATCCTAGAACCGACACATGGAGACAAAGGGCATCTATGCCGACGCCTCGAAATCACTACTTGGCGGCTGCTGTCGGAGCTAAAGTTTCTGCTCTCAACGGCAGAATCGGTTCAGTCTTCGTGAATATGGCTTCCATCACTGATCTGATCGAGATGTACGATCCCGAACAAGACATCTGGAGTCTCGTGGGCCGTGCGCCCACTAACCGTAGGGACGTAAATGGAGCTGCCTATAACGGACGCATCTATGTCACAAGTGGTGAGTACGAGACAGCAAAGATTAAGGAGTCATTCTGGGCATTTGAGTCATACGACCCCTCTGCACAAACGTGGGCGACCCTCCCCCACGTACAAATAACCCGTCATGGATTCGCTGCCTGTTTTATTGGCGATACATTGCACGTGGTCGGAGGGAGCTTCCAATCGGACGGCATGCCGGCGTTTACTCCCCACAGCAACGCATGAAACGTATATTCTCGCCAACTGAGGGTGCAGCGTTACGCTTCATCAGGTTTTCCGAACAATCCGTCAAAGGGCGCATCTTTAACACGTGGATCCTGGTCTGTACCAAGGATCTCTCCCACGAAGTCCAAGAAGACTTTGATCTTAGGCGCCAACGCAGCCGGACCGAAATATAGGGCCGAGATTATGGCAGGCCTCGGATGCCACTGAGGCAATACCGGAACGAGCCGCCGACAAATTGCTGGTTGTCTAGCCATATAGAGCGGTAGGATCGCAATGCCCAGACCCCGTAACACCAAGTCGCACATGACAAGAGGATCGCAAGTAGTGACCCGGAATGTCGGGGCTACTTCGGTAACTTGAGACGAGCCGTTCGTCAACTGCCACGTCTCTGCGCCAATGCAAGCATGTGCGAGCAGTTCGTCGGGGCGATCCGGCTTTCCAACACGCTGAACATACTCCCTACTCGCGAACAAACCTCGCAGCGTACTGGGAAACTTCCGCATACGCCTCACTGAGTCTCTCGGCGGCACGATCTTGAAGAAAACGTCCACGTCATCCCTTGGCTCTCGCTCGAAGTCATCTGTGTACGTCTCGATCGCAATACAGAGTTCTGGAAACTTGTGCAAGAACTCAGGGAGTATCTGGACTAGTGTTGTGTCCCAGAGATCTTTGCTAAAACAGAGGCAGCTGCGTTAACCTC